>DASWTQ010000244.1:0-7713 GCA_036402055.1 Herpetosiphonaceae bacterium | reverse complement strand
CGGCTGGAGTTCGTCGTAGATCGCGTGCTGGAGCGCCGTCGCAAGATTGACCACGCTGCGCTGCTGGACCATTACGCCTTTGGGCCGTCCGGTCGAGCCCGAGGTGTAGATGATGTACGCTAGCTGCTCCGGCTGAACGTGAGTCTGGGGATTGGTCGCCGGCTCCTGTTCGATCTGCTGCTGCTGAGTGTCGAGGGCGACGATCGGAATGTGCGCCGGCAGATGTTCGCGCAGCGCTGCCTGCGTGATCACCGCCGCCACCTGCGACTCGTCCAGCATGTAGCGCAGCCGCTCGACTGGGTAGGTCGGATCGAGCGGAACATACGCGCCGCCGGCCTTGAGAATGCCCAGCACACCCACCAGTATCTCGATCGAGCGGGGCAGGCACAGCCCAACGCGCGCCTCCACGCCGAGACCCTGGCGTTGCAAAAAGTGGGCAAGCCGGTTGGCGCGGGCGTTCAGCTCCGCGAACGTCAGGTGCTGGTTTCCGCACGCCACGGCAGCACGATCCGGCGTCGCCGCCGCCTGAGCCTCAAAGATTTGATGCAGCGTCGCAGCGCTCGGGTAGGGCCTGGCGGTCTGGTTGAAGCTGTGCAGAAGATCGCGATCGGCCGGGCTCACGACCTCCAGCTCGCCGATCGCAGCGTTGGGCTGGGCGGCGATGCTTGCCAGCAGCGTATGCAGCTGGTCGGCCAGGCGCGCCGTAGCCTCCGCGCTAAGCAGCGTTGAGTCGAAGTGCAGCTGAAGCGCGACTTCCTGCTCGCTCTGGACACCGACCAGCTTGATCTTGAAGCGGCTGGTGTACGCCTCCGGCGGCTCCATCCGAAACGTCACGCTGCCCGCTGTCAGGATCTCGGGCTGCTGGACAAAATCAAAGGCGAATGCGAGCGGGGTTTGTGCGCCGGTATAGTACTCCTGCCAGTCCGCGACGGCGGTTGTGCTCTGCTCCACGGATCGCAGCACATCGAGAAATGTCAGCTGCTCGGCCAGTGCGGTTTGCACGGGAAGGTGGCGCTCGAATACGCCGATCACGCTATCCAGCCCCTCATAGACGCGTCCGTCGTAGGCGGTGGCAACCACGATCTCCGGCTCGCGCGTCAGGTGCCAGAGCAGGATCTTCCAGGCGGCCAGCAGCAGCACCGGCAGCGAGCTGTCCTGCGCCTCGGCCAGCACGGCCAGCTGCTCGGCTTGCTCGGCGGTCAGAGTGGTGGTCAGCACCTGGGGGATGAACTCGTCCTCGTCTGGCGCGGCCTGCTCAAACGGCAACGGTGTGCTGATCGCTGGAGGCGTGTGCTGCTGCCAGTAGGCGCGGCCAGGCTCGGACTCAGGCGCGGCCAGCACGTCGTTGAGCACGCCGGCAATATCGGCGTATTGCACCGGCTCGTCGGTTGCTGCTTCGCCATAGGCCGCCGCCAGTGCACGCCCGAGGTTAGCCATGCCGAGCGCGTCGGCATACAGCGCGGGCACGTGCAGCAGCAGACAATGCCGGCTCTCGCTCAGCGTTACCAGCGTGGCGCGAAACAGCGGCCCGGCCTCCCAGGCGAACGGCTGCGCGGCGATCGTGGCGCGAAGCCGGCTCAAGGCTGCGCGCTGCTCCGCCTCCGTCTGCTCACTCCAGCTATGGTGGCTGAGCTGCGGCGCCGAGGCCGGCAGAATTACTTGAACCGGCAGACTCATGTTTGGCAGGCGCCGAAAAACCGTGCGCAGGATCTCGTGCTGCGACACCAGCGTAGCGAGCGAGCGCTCCAGCGCCGCCGCATCTAGCGGGCCGTCCAGCCAGATGCAGCCTATGGCCTGGTAGGCCGTACGTGCGGCGTTGCCATGCAGCGACCAGAGGTGGTGTTGCTGGGGAGCAAGTGCAAAGCCCGAGGTGGTGGTTGTTTGCTCACTCATACGCTGCGCACATCCTCCCAGCTGCAAGGATCAGCCATGCCGGTCAGGATCTTGCGCGGCCCGACAAAAGGATCGCGGGCGTGGGCGGTGAGCATGTTGTCCAGCATGAGAACATCGCCGACCTGCCAGGTGAAGCGCACGGTTGCCTCCTCGTACAAGGATCGCAGCGTCTCCATCACCTCCGGCTCGATCGGCGTGCCGTCGCCGTAAAAGGTGTTGTTGGGCAGATCTTCGTCGTCGAAGGCTGCGCGCAGGGCGGTTTGTGTCGCCGCGTCGAGCGTGGAGATATGAAAAAAGGTCGCGTGATTGAACCAGGCCAGCTCGCCGGTGACGGGATGGCGCGCGACTGCCGGGCGGATCTGGCGCGTCCGCAGCCGATTCTCGCCCTTCCACTCGACGTCGATCCCGTTGGTGCGGCAGTACTCCTCCAGCCTGGCTTTGTCGTCGGTCTGGAACGCTTCCTGCCAGGAAAGACCAAAGCCATCGCCGAAGTTCCGCACATACATGTACTGTTTCTCGATAAATTTCTGGCGAATGGCCGGATCGAGGCGCTGGTAGATCGCGCGGACATCGGCGATCGGCGTTGCGCCGCCCGACTGCGCGGCTGTGACACAGGCAAACAGAATGCGCAGCGGGAAGCTCAGGTTGTAGGACTGCTCGTTATGCAGAAAGATGCTCTGGCTGGCCGGATGATCGGTCGAGGTGTAGATGTTGCCGCGCACCTGGGATCGAGGCGAGGAGCGCTCCTCATAGGTCAGCGCGCCATTGGAGACGGCCGCGATGAAGGTTTCGAACTCCTGGAGCAGATCGACGGCGAAGCCTCGGAACAGAATCCCGCCGTGGGTATGTAGATGTGACTGGATCAGGTCGCGGTGCGATGCAGCCCACTCGACCAGGCTTACGCCTGCTACGGTCGGCGTGATCAGCAGTGGTAGCGGCTCGCCCTCCCGCAGCGGCCGGATCTGGACCAGCGCGTCTGACGATACGGCTGCCTCGCGTGTGCCGCGTGCCGGAAGTTCTTTCCGAACGATTTTGGTTTTTTGCATGAGGTTCGCTCCTAGCTCTGTGATTGAGAAGGCATGCTCCGCTTAAGCTGCTGAAATTTCGCGGCATGCGCTGCCCGGAGTGTGGATGCGTGGACTTGCTGCGATTCCCGGTCGAAGGCGGCGATCTCCGCCAGCAAGGTCGAGAGTCGGGCCGCTGGCTGTCGCGCCGCAGCTTCAAGCACATGCTGATACTGGCCGATCAGCCGGCGCACCGTCGATGGATCGAAGAGACGGCTGTTATAGCGCCAGATCCCGGTGATCACGTCGCCGCTCTCGGTGAGCAGCAGCGACATATCGAAGGGCGAGCCGGGACTTTCCGCCTCCAGGACCTCGGTGGTCAGTCCTGGTAGTGTCAGGCTCGGCATCGGGCTGTTTTCAAGCACAAACAGCACCTGAAAGAGTGGATTGCGGCTGGCATCACGATCCGGCCGGATGATCTCGACGATCTTGTTGAACGGGAGATCCTGGTGGGCGAACGCGCCTAAAGTCACCTGGCGAACGCGCTGGAGCAGCTCACCAAACGAGGGATCGCCCGACATATCCGTACACAGCACCAGCTGGTTGGCGAAGAAGCCGATCAGGGCCTTGCTCTCGGTGGCCGTGCGATTGGCGACATCCGTGCCCACCACGATCTGCGACTGCCGCGTGTGGTAGTGGAGCACGGTCTGGAATCCTGCCAGCAAGGTCATAAACAGAGTCGTCTGCTCCTGGCGGGCCAGCGCTCGGAGCGCGGCAGTCAGCGCCGGTGGAAGGGTGAGCGCGATGTGTTCTCCTTCAAAGGTTTGCTCGTGCGGCCGTGGCCGATCGGTGGGCAGGGCGAGGACGCGGGGAGCATGAGCGAGCGTCTGCTGCCAGTAGGAGCTGTGGCGCTCCAGGATCTCATCCTGGAGGTAGCGGCGCTGCCAGCCGGCGAAATCGGCGTATTGCACGGGTAGCTCGGGCAGCGGCGAAGGCTTCCCGCTGGAAAACGCCTCGTACAGCGCCGTGACTTCGCGCACCAGCACGCCCATCGACCAGCCGTCGGCCACGATATGGTGCAGCGTGAGCAGCAGACGATGCTCGTCCGCCGCGAGCCGCAGCAGCCAGACCCGCAGCAGCGGGCCGCGCTGAAGGTCGAACGATTCGCGAGCCGCTGCGCTGGTAAGCTCGGCCACCATCTGCTGCTGCCGTGTGGCGTCGATCTCGGCGAGATCGTGCTCGACAATCCGCATCGGCGCGGGAGGATGAAATAGTTGGATGGGCTGCTCGCCGGCCAGGGCGAAGGTAGTTCTTAACACCTCATGCCGTCGCACAACTTCCGTGAAGCTGCGCTCCAGCGCGCCGGCGTCCAGCGTGCCGACGAGGCGGATCACGGCCGGGATGTGATAGGCCGGGTTGCCGGGAGCCAGCCGCTCCAGGAACCAGAGACGCTGCTGCGCAAACGAAAGCTGAGCCCGCTCGGGCATGGCGATCGGCTGGATGGCTGATGGCCCGGCATACGGCCGCGCTTCGCCCAGCGTCGCGTCGATGTGCTGCGCAAGCTGCGCCAGGCTGATCTCGCCCAGCAGCTCGGTAGGCGAAATCTCGACCTGGATCGATGCCAGCCGGTGGCTAAGCTCCACCGAGAGCAGCGAGTCGAGGCCGAGGCTGATCAGCGGGAGGTCGCGATCGATCTCTGACGGCCGCTGCTGCACCAGTCCGGCGATCATGTCACGCAGCGTCGCCTCGATCAACGTGCGCCGCTGAGCCGGCTCCGCTGTCTGCCAGACGTCGAGATCGATCTCGGGCGCAAGCGCCGGGCCAGGCTCCGCATCCAAAACGCTGTGGCTGATCACGGCCAGCGTGCCGTCCAGGTAGGCGACCTTACATGCCCGGCGCTGGATTTTTCCGCTGGTGGTTTTGAAGATGCTGGCCGGCTTGAGCAGGCTGATCGCGTATACTTGCAGGCCATGTTGCTCTGCTACCGCCTGGCGAATCGCCTGCGTGATCGCCTGTGGATCGCTGTGACGGTCGCGGCGATTCAGCTCCTGCACGACGACCAGCCGCTCTTCACCGGCGATCTCGATCGAGAACGCGGCACCGCATCCGGGCGCCAGGGCAAAATGGCTTTGCTCGACGGTTAGCTCAATGTCCTGTGGATAGTGGTTCTTGCCCCGAATAATGATCAGGTCTTTGAGCCGTCCGGTGACGAATAGCTCACCGCGCAGGAGAAAGCCCAGATCGCCCGTGCGCAGGAACGGGCCGGTCGTGTCATCCGCCAGGTACGCTCCAAATGTTTCGTCGGTCTCGGCTGGCCGTCCCCAGTAGCCGCGCGCAATGCTTGGGCCCCGCACCCAGATCTCGCCGACACCGCCCGTCACTGCTGCGCGCGTCTGCGGGTTGACAATCACCACGTCCTGGCTGGGCGCAGATCGTCCCGCGCTGACCAGCAGATGCGTGTCCGGCGCGCTATCGGCGGCGGCGATGACCTGATGCTGTGCCAGCGCCTGGCCTGCAACCGTCTGCGTGATTGGCGCCTCCGTGTACAGGCCGCCCGCGACGATCAGTGTAGCCTCGGCCAGGCCGTAGCAGGGATAGAACGCCTCGTAGCGGAAGCCGTAGGGCGCGAATGCCTCCGCGAAGCTGCGCATGGTCTGCTCGCGCACAGGCTCGGCGCCATTAAACGCAACCTGCCAGCTGCTCAGGTCCAGCCCTTCTCGCTCCTCGGGTGGAATCTTGGTGAGGCACAGGCTGTAGGCGAAGTTCGGGCCGCCGCTGATCGTGCCTCGGCAGCGTGAGATGGTTTGCAGCCAGCGCAGCGGCTTTTGTAAAAAAGCGACCGGCGGCATCAGCGTGACAGGAAATCCGCCGTAGAGCGGCGCCAGAATCCCGCCGATCAGCCCCATATCGTGATACGGAACCAGCCAGATCACGCCCTGGCTCTCCGGCGACATACCATAAAACCGGTGAATCAAGCTCAGGTTGTGCAGCAGGTTGCGGTGGGAAAGCATCACGCCTTTGGGCGTGCCTGTCGAGCCGGAGGTGTATTGCAGGAAGGCTATACTCTCGCCATCGATCGGGGCAGCCCGCCACTGATCCGCAAGATCGCGCGCCAGATTATCAGTGGCCAGCCAGCGCAGTGTGGCAAGACCAGGCGTGTGACGGATCAGCGCAGGAGCGTCGGCCAGCAGCCGATCTGTGGTTAGCGCGGCGACGGCGCCCGAGTCGGCCAGGATCGCCTGTAGACGCAGCGCGGGGCGGCTGAATGAGGGCGGAAAGATCGGGACGGCAATAATGCCTGCGTAGAGACAGCCAAAAAACGCGGCGAGGTAGTCCAGTCCCGGAGGATACAGCAGCAGCACGCGCTCTCCGGGCCGGATGCTCGCTTGCAAGAGCGCCGCAATTGCCCGTGCCTTTTGATCGAGCATGCTGTACGACCACGTCAGCTCTGTTTCCTGATCGCTCACCAGAAAGGTGTAATGCTCAGCCTGGGGTTGAAGCTCAGATCGCCGGCGTAACAGTTCAACCAGAGTCGCAGGGTTTGTTAAAAATCCAACCGGGGGGGAGTTGGGCATCAGTGGTCTCCATGATAGAAGCACGTACGCTACGTACAGCTAGGTTGAGGATAGCAACCTGGTAGGAAGCGAAAAAGAGACGTATTTTGCTTAATGGTTTCCCAACGAGAGGCATAAGCGGGGTACGTGTGCTGATCGTTGGTGAAGAGCAGTAATTACCGTACGTAACGGTAAACAAAGAGATTGGTGATAGACAATCCCATATTCATGACCTTTAATGATCGATGTGGTAAATGTATTTATGGATGCAACACATTGCTTTGTCCATGTCAACAACCTTGTTGAAAATGGACAAAGATTATCCTGAAACAATGCCCTCAAGCGTGATGCCGGCAATTACGTAGAGGCGATGAACAAAATGTGGTCTGTGCTGCGTTAAACAGCGGCTACGAACGTTTCTGGATGCGGCAGGATTGTGAGGATGAAGAGTAGTTCCCTATAGAAGGACGTTATACGCTACAGCCGTCCAGCTCTTGCAATCTGTACGATGGAAGGGTGAAAGTAGGCGATCCTGGGAAACCAAACGAGAGTTTGCTGCCTGCTCCCGTCGAGCGGTATATCTCCTTAAATGATCACTTTCAGGTTTTTTCAGCGCGTTTGCGTTCTATGATGTTATTGGTATGCTGGCGCATAGGTGGTGGTATGAGCCACTCATCGCGCATACAGCGAACAGACGTCTACGCTACACAACGTAGATGTTTGGTTCCGGTTTCGAGGATGAGAGAAGGGAATATCTGTGAGCTGCTCTCGTGCTAAAGCTACCTTTGAGTGCAGCTCTGATGTGATCATTCTAGCATGACCTTAAGAAGTGTCAAATTGAAGGCATATGTATATAGAGGTAACTTGGGCAAGCTGAGAATTGCACCGGCCGGCTGTGCTTGACGGCACGAAAGCCGGCATCAAGCGTGACACACTGTGGCGGATGTCACGCTTGATGCCGGCATCACCGTTGTCGCGTTTTAGCCGTGCGCGCCGCCGCCGAGATACGCGCTCGTCAGGGATTGGGTGGCGGTGAGGAGTTGCCCGGGCGTTCCCTCAAACATGACCTTGCCGCCCTTGTTGCCGCCCTCGGGTCCCATGTCGATGATCCAGTCCGCGTTGCGAATGACGTCGAGGTGGTGCTCGATGACGACGACCGTGTTGCCGCTCTCGACGAGTCGGTTCATGATCGCGAGCAGGTGGCCGATGTCCGACATGTGTAGCCCGGTGGTGGGCTCATCCATCACATAGATGCTGCCCTT
>DASWTQ010000243.1:0-11017 GCA_036402055.1 Herpetosiphonaceae bacterium | reverse complement strand
CGGCGATGCCGCGTTTCAGCGTGTGGAAGAGGAGCTAGACTGGGCGGAGCTGGACTGGGCACAGCTGCTGCGAGCGGGGCAGCGCGCGGATGGGGCGGCCTAGGTTTCGATCGTTGCGCTGTCTGTGCGTTTCAACTTCATCAAGTATTACATCACCACGTCAACGAGTTGACGGACACCGCCTCAAACGTGTCACAGGTATTGAGCATATTTCAGGCTAATGAGCAGCTATTTCACACGAATCGGCAGTAGAAAACTTTAGGAAGATTTATTGACTCATTAGCTACGGCAGTTAAAACCTGGTGTAGTATCTCCGTGCCCAATAAGCTGCACCAGTTTATAGAAAGCATGTCAGTAGTAGCCGAAGTTGGCTACCGGAGTGGCTGCGGCAGGAAATACGCCGTGGCAGAGCATTGACAAAGGCACGAGCGCTATCGTATACTTGCATATACTTATTCTTAACCCGTTGGTTGACTCAATGTAATCATAGACGACCTGTTCAGCCTGCCTCCAGAGCAGGTTCTCAATGGCTGCCTTACCACACGCTCGCGACAGGACTCGCAATGTGTCCGTGTTCCTCACACCCGCTCCTACCGGGCTTCCTGCTACCAGAACCCTCTAGGAGCGTCAGGGCTCATTGCCGCAGGTAATCACTTAACGAGATCGCTTTTTGGATCGAAACCTGATGCCAGAATCTTGGGATGGTCATGATCTACTAGAAGCACATCGTGCTGTCCAGCACACCACCTTCTTTGGAGCGAATCCATAGCTACCCAGCTTTCGACAGCGCGTGCTTAGGCGTCGATGGCGGTAGACATGCATCGAAGCACACACCTTTCATGGTCCAAACCGCCCGCTCCACATCGCACATTGCCGTCCATAACGCTTGCCAAAGGCTAATACGATATGGCGCTCGCCGACAGCGTTTCGGCTCATGTCAAACACTCCGAAGACTATTGGTATCCAGATGGCGGCAATGTGTTGTCGGAAGGTCGTTGCCGCCTCTAGATACACGCGACATTTGAACAGCGGCGAAATTGCGGCGGGTGACGGCCCGAGAAGCGCCGCGCGCAGTACCGCCATTGCAACCAGGAGACCGTCAATGATGAAACCGGCGACAAGGCGCTTATCCGGCGCGGGCGCTATCAAGATCCTACGGAATATGTTACTGATCGTGCTTGTGCTGCTGCTGATTCTGGCGGCGGCGGGAACGTGGTTTGTCCGCCGTTCATGGCCGCAGACCAGCGGCAGCACAACCCTGACGGGCCTTGCCACTTCGGTTCAAGTGGTCCGTGATACGTGGGGCGTTCCCAATATCTATGCCGAGAACGAGCGCGATCTGTTCATGGCGCAAGGCTATGTGCACGCGCAAGACCGGCTCTGGTCGATGTATCTTAACCGGCTTACTGCCAGCGGCAGGCTCAGCGAAGTCGTCGGCGAGCCTGGCGTACGTAGCGACAAGATTCTGCGCACGATTGGGCTGCGCCGGGGTGCCGAGCGTGAGTGGGCCGCCATGGACCCGGCAGAGCGCGAATTGTTGCAAGCCTATGCTGACGGCATCAACGCGTTTGTCAATGCGAACCGGAATCGCCTGCCGCTTGAGTTTACCGTATTGGGCTATGATCCAGAGCCCTGGACACCTATCGACTCGCTCTCCTATGGCAGCCTGGTGAGTTTCATCCTATCAGGCAACTACCGGCTGGAATTCCTGCGGGCACGCATGATCCCCGAGATCGGCGAGCAAAAAACCCAGGATCTGCTGCCGGCCTACGATCCGACGACACCGTTCATCATTCCCGATGCGGTGCAAAGCTACCAGTCGATGCGCGGCATGGGCTTTGCCGGCCTGGATGCGTTGGACGAGCAGTTGGGTGACTCCGGCGCGATGTGGGGCAGCAATAACTGGGTCGTTTCGGGCGACCGCACGACTACGGGCAAGCCGATCCTGGCCGGCGATACCCATATGCAGCTCGGCATGCCGTCGATCTGGTATATGAACGGCCTCCACGGCGGGCGCTTCAACAGCCTGGGCTTTACACTGCCAGGTGTGCCGGCGGTGGTCTTCGGCCACAACGATCGTATCGCCTGGGCGATGACCAACCTCAACCCGGACTCGCAGGATCTGTATATCGAAAAACTCGACAATCGCGAGAATCCCACCAAGTACGAGTTCCAGGGCCAGTGGCGCGATCTGGAGGTTATTCGCGATACGATCGTCGTCAAGGGCCAAGACCCGGTGCCGCTGACCGTCTACGTCACGCAGCATGGCCCGATCATGAACGATGTGATCGACGACATGAACGATGCCGAGCCAATGGCCTTCAAATGGTCGATGCTAGGCGAGAGCATGTTGTTTCCCGCGCTGGTTCAGATCAACCAGGCGCAAAACTGGGAGCAGTTTCGCGCGGCGCTGCGGACCTGGCGTATGCCGGGCCAGAACTTTGTGTATGCCGACGTCGACGGCAACATCGGTTACCAGATGACCAGCCAGGTACCGATCCGCGTGGAGCAGCACAGCGGCCTCGTGCCGGTGCCCGGCTGGACCGGCGAGTACGAGTGGCAGGGCTTCATCCCCTACGACGAGCTGCCGTCGAGCTACAACCCACCGCAGGGCTTCATCACCACTGCCAACAACAAGGTCGTCAGCGACGCCTACCCGTACAGGATTTCCCCGGAATGGGACCCCGGCTACCGTGCTCAGCGCCTCACCGACCTGCTCAACGCCAATGATCGCATGGATATTGCCGCCAGCCAAAAGATGCAGGGCGATACTTTCTCCGTCCCGGCCGAGAACCTCCGCCCCTACATGCTGGCGATCACACCGCAGAACGACGAAGAGGCGCGGATGATCGAGCAGATCCGTAGCTGGGATCTCCGCGTTGAGCCCGAGATGGTAGCGCCCACGCTGTTCCAAACCTGGTACTGGTTCATCCTCCAAAACACCGTGAGCGACGATCTCGATCCAGTACAGGCAACCAGCTATCTTAACGGTCAATACGAGCGTCATGGCCGCTTCCAGATCGCGGCGATGAGCCAGATGCTACGCGACCCGAACAACGCCTGGTTCGACGACCAGACCACGCCGAACGTCGAGACACGCGACGACATCATTCAGCGCAGCCTGGGGGAGGCGCTTGCCTGGCTGAAAGAACACCACGGCGGCGATATGGATGCCTGGACCTGGGGGAGCTTGCATCAGGTCAAGTATGTCAGCATCCTGGAACGCAGCGGCAATCCCCTCATGGCCTGGCTGTACGGGGTTGAGCCAATCCAGGCCCGTGGCGACAACTACACGGTCAATGCCGGCTCGTTTACCTTCCGGGAGCCGTTCAGCATGGCCCACGGCACATCGCAGCGCCAGGTCATCGATCTGGGCGATCTCGACGGCATGCAGGTGATCAACGGGACCGGCCAAACTGAGCTGGTTCGTCACCCGAATCGCACCGATATGATCGAGAAATGGCAGAACCTCGAATATATTACTGCGCCATTCAGCCGGGCAATCGTGGAGCAACAGGCCGCCGCAACCCTCACGCTCTCGCCCGAGAGCGCCGAGTGAACGGCAGGACCCAGCAGATCGCCCGCGTCCTCCTGCGCCTGCGTGGCCCGTAGGCGCAGGCAAAGCGCCGCCTGTTCAATCCGAAGCGGCGCGAGCGCAGCCAGGATCAGGCACCTGAATGACTACCGGGACCGCACCAGTCACAGCGGGGATCACACGCGACAGCCTTGCCCCGTGGCCTGGTGGGGTCCCGCGCCAGCGCCTGGGGCGCCTGTCGTACGGGCGACCTACGAGATCGCTCAGCAGCAAGCGAAATAAGGGATTTCGATATGCACAGTGACGGCCTGCCATCGACCAACGGCCTTTCCACCGAGGATCTTGAGCTGTTCGCCTATCTGCTCGAAGACGAAGGAGTTGATACCACGAGCGAACGGGTGATTCCTCGGCGCGATCCCACCGCTCCGATCCCGCTTTCGCTGGCTCAGGAGCGCATGTGGTTTCTCGACCAGTGGGACCCTGGCAACCCGGCGTCGAATATTCCTTTTGCGGTGCGCCTGAAGGGCCGGCTGTCGATCGCTGCGGTCGAGCAGAGTTTGAATGAGATTGTGCGCCGCCATGAATCGCTGCGCACAACCTTTCGGGTGGTGCATGATCAACCCCGGCAGATCGTGGCTCCATCGCTCAGCATTCCGCTGCCACTGATCGATCTGCGCAGCTTGCCCCCAGCCGAGCGCGCGGCGGAAGTGCAGCGCCTGAGCCTGGAGCACGCTCAACACCGCTTCGACGTGACGGCTGGTCCACTGCTGCGCGCTGACCTGGTGCGTCTGACCGATCAGGAGCATGTGTTTCTGCTCAATATTCATCACGCCGTCTTCGACGCCTGGTCGGTGGGACTGTTTTTGCGCGAGCTGACCGTGCTGTATAACGCGGCTGTGAACAATCAGCCCTCGCCGCTGCCCGAGCTGCCGATCCAGTACGGCGACTTTGCGATCTGGCAGCGCGCGTGGCTGCAAGGCCAGCTGTTGCAGGATCAGCTTGCCTACTGGAAGCGCCAGCTTGGTGGAAGCCTGCCCGTGCTGGAGCTGCCGGGTGATCATCCACGTCCCCGGCTGTTGACCCACCACGGGGCGTTTATCAACTACCATCTCCCGGCGGATATCCGCGAGCAGGTGCTTGCCGTGAGCGAGGCCGAAGGCACCACGCTGTTTATGACGCTGTTCGCGGCCTTTCAAATCCTGCTCTACCGCTACACCGGTCACGAAGACATTATTACCGGCTCGGTCATCGCCAACCGCGATTTTGTCGACATCGAGCCATTGATGGGCTTCTTCCTCAACACGCTGCCGCTACGGAGCGATCTGTCGGGCGATCCCACCGTGCGCGCGTTCCTGCATCGCACGCGGGAGATGCTGCTGGAAGCCTACGCGCATCAGAGCGTGCCGTTCGAGCAGTTGGTCGAAGAGCTGCGTCCACCGCGCGATCCCAGCCATACGCCGCTGTTCCAGATGATGTTCATCTTGCAAAGCGCGCCGGTGCCCGCGCAAGGCCAGCGCGATCTGGAGATCGAGTATCTGCGGGTCGACAACGGAAGCTCGAAATTTGACCTCTCGCTGTCGCTGACGGAGCTGCCGGATGGGCTGCGCGTGGCGGTCGAGTACAAGACGGATCTTTTCGAGGTGGCCACGATCGAGCGACTGATGGGCCACTACCAGACGCTCCTCGCCGGCATGGCGGCGGACCTCGATCAAACGATCTCCCGCTTGCCGCTGCTGACCGAGGCCGAGCGGCGGCAGCAGCGCGATTGGAACCAGACGGCGGTTGCCGTCGATCTTGAGCAGTGCATCCATGCGCAATTTGCCCGGCAGGCGGCGCGAACCCCCGATGCGACGGCGATGATCTTTGAGGGTCGATCGCTGAGCTACGCGGAGTTGAACGACCGTGCCAGCCGGCTCGCAAACTATCTGCGCTCGCTGGGCGTTGGACCGGAGACGCGCGTCGGGCTGTGCCTCGATCGCTCGCTGGATCTCGCCGTGGGTGTGCTGGGCATTCTCAAGGCCGGCGGCGCGTATGTCCCGCTCGATCCGGCCTATCCCCAGGCCCGCCTGCGCTACATGCTCCACGACTCCGAGATCGCGGTGCTGCTGACCCAGGAGCATCTGACCGATACGCTGCCCACGGAGCAGATCCGCGTGGTTTGTCTCGACCGCGACTGGTCGACGATTGCGCAGGCCAGCGCCGACGATGCCCACAGCGGCGCGACGCCCGACAACCTGGCGTATGTGATCTATACCTCAGGCTCGACGGGCCAGCCGAAGGGCGTGGCGGTCAGCCACCGCGCGATCGGCAACCGCATCGCGTGGAGCCAGCAGGCCGATCCGCTAACCGCCGACGATCGCGTGCTTCAGGTCGCGTCGATGAGCTTCGACATCGCTTTCTGGGAGCTGATCGGGCCGTTGCTGTACGGCGCGACGGTGGTGCTGGCGCCGCCGGATGCCAACCAGGACAGCGACCAGCTGATCGCGCTGCTGGTGCAGGAGCAGGTGACGGTGGCGCATCTGGTGCCGTCGGTGCTCAACCTGGTGCTGTCCAATCCGAAGCTGGCAGCCTGCCGCAGCCTGCGCAGTCTGTACTACGGCGGCGAGGCGTCGGCGATCGATCTGCCGGAGCGGATTCGCGCCCAGCTGCCGGTCGATCTGCTGCACTTCTACGGCCCGACCGAGGCGGCGATCAACGCGACCGCCTGGCGCTGGTCGCCGGAATCGCCCACGGTTTCGATTGGCCGGCCGATCAGCAACATGCAGGCGTATCTGCTCGACGGGCAGCTTCAGCCCGTGCCGGTCGGCGTGGCGGGCGAGATCTATCTTGGCGGTGTTGGCCTGGCGCGCGGCTACCTCAACCGGCCCGATCTGACTGCCGAGCGCTTCATGCCGAATCCGTTTGGCGCCGGGTACCCTCTGGGTGGCTCACGGATCTATCGCACCGGCGATCTGGCGCGCTACCTGCCGGATGGCAATATCGTCTTCCTGGGTCGCGCCGACAATCAGGTCAAGATTCGCGGCATGCGCATCGAGCTGGGCGAGATCGAGGCGGTCCTGCGGCAGCAACCCGGCGTGCAGCAGGCGCTGGTCGTCGTCCGCGACGATACATCGCCCGAAGGGCACCCGGATGCGCGGCTGGTGGCGTATGTCGTGGGGGAGAACCAAGAACCTAGAACCAAGAACCAAGGGGTTGAGGAAGCCGGTTCTAGGTTCTTAGTTCTTGGTTCTTCGGAACTCCGCGCCTCCCTCAAAGAGCACCTGCCCGACTATATGGTGCCGTCGGCGTTTGTCATGCTTGAGACGCTGCCGCTCACGCCCAACGGCAAAGTCGACCACAAGGCGCTGCCAGCGCCCGATACTGCCGGTCTGGAGCCGGACGCGGCCTATGTCGCGCCGCGCACGCCGGTTGAAGAGCTGCTGGCGAACATCTGGGCCGGCGTGTTACGCCGGGAGCGCGTCGGCGTCTACGATAACTTCTTCGACCTGGGTGGACACTCTCTGCTGGCAACGCAAGTTGTCTCGCGTGTGCGCGATGCGCTCCAGGTCGATCTGCCGCTGCGCGATGTGTTTGCCGCTCCCACGCTGGCAGGTATGGCCGCGCTGATCACGAATATTGGCCTGGGCGAGACCATCCAGCATGCCGCGCCGCCGCTGCGTCCGGCCGACCGATCGGAGCCACTGCCGCTCTCGTTTAGTCAGGAGCGGCTGTGGTTTCTGTATCAGCTTACACCAGGCAGCCCGCTCTATAACATCCCGTCGGCCCTGCGCCTCACCGGCCGGCTCGACCCGGCGGCGCTCCACCGCAGCTTCGACGCGCTGGTCGAGCGCCACGCAATCCTGCGGACCACCTTTTCAGACATCGATGGACGGCCTGTGCAGGTGATTGCGCCGCCGACGCCGGTTGCCATCACATTTGTCGATCTGCGCGACCTGCCCGTGGACGAGCGCGAGGCAGCGGCACGGGAGCTGGCGCAGGCAGAGGCGCAAACGCCGTTTGACCTTGCTCATGGCCCGCTGCTGCGGGTCACGCTGCTACAGCTGGACGAGGGCGACCATGTCGTGCTTTTCACCCTACATCACATTATCTCCGACGGCTGGTCGAGCGGGATCGTGATCCGCGAGCTGGCGCTGCTCTATATGGCATATGTCGAAGGCCGGCCCGCGCCCATGCCCGAGCTGCCGATCCAGTACGTTGATTTTGCCGTGTGGCAGCGGCAGTGGCTCCAGGGCGCGGTGCTCAATCAGCAGCTGGCGTACTGGCAAGACCAACTCGCAGGTTCGCCGGCGGCGCTGGAGCTGCCGACCGACCGGCCCCGGCCGCCTATCCAAACCGTTCGCGGCGCGACACTGCCGTTTCGCATCCAGCCGGCGCTGAGTCAGGCGCTCCAGTCGCTGAGCCAGCGCGAGGGCGCAACCCTGTTTATGACGCTGCTGGCGGCGTTCCAAACGCTGCTGTTCCGCTACAGCGGTCAAGACGACATCCTGGTGGGCACCCCGATCGCCAATCGCACACGCCAGGAGATCGAAGGGCTGATCGGCATGTTTGTGAACACGCTGGTGCTGCGGACCAAGCTGTCCGGCAACCCGACGTTCAGTGACCTGCTCGGCCGGGTGCGCCAGACGACGCTGGGCGCGTTCGCCCACCAGGACCTGCCCTTTGAACGGTTGGTCGAGGTTTTGCAACCTACACGCGATCCGAGCCGCAGCCCGCTGTTTCAGGTGATGCTGGGGCTGCAAAATGCTCCATCGGAAGCCCTCAGGCTGCCTGACCTGACGTTTGAGCCGATCGCGGTTAACAGCGGCACGGCCAAGTTTGACCTCATGCTGTTGATGACCGAGGATGCGGATGGTCTGGCGGGCTCCCTTGAGTACAACACCGACCTGTTCGACCACGACACCATGACGCGGCTGATCGACCACTACCACACGCTACTCGACGGCATTGTTGCGCATCCAGAGGCGCGCCTGTCCGATTTGCCGCTGGTGCCCGCCGCCGAGTGGCAGCAGATGACGCTCTGGAATGCGACCCGCACGAGCTATCCTCACGATCGCTGTGTCCATGATCTGGTCGCGGCTCAAGCCGTCCGCACGCCCTCGGCGCCGGCGGTTGTTTTCCCGGACGAGGTATGCCGGTATGACGAGCTGAACCTGCGCGCCAATCAACTTGCCCATTACTTGCAGGCGCTTGGCGTTGGCAGAGGCACGCCGGTCGGAGTCTGCCTCGATCGCTCGCTGGCGTTTGTCGTGAGCGTGCTGGCGATCCTCAAGGCGGGCGGCGCGTATGTCCCGCTCGATCCAACGTATCCCGCCGAGCGTCTGCGGTTTATGCTTGAAGATACCGCCGCACCAGTCGTGATCACGGAGGCAGCGCTGGCCGTCAGCTTACCGCCACACCGGGCGCAGCTTGTCTGCCTCGACACTGACGCGGAACGATTGAGCGCCCAACGTACCGACAATCCGGCTCACCAGGCCATGAGCGAAGATCCGGCCTATGTGATCTATACGTCGGGCTCGACCGGCCGGCCCAAAGGCGTGATGGTGCCGCACCGGGCGATTACACGATTGGTCTGCAACACGAACTATGTCCAGTTCACAGCTGACGACCGGATCGGCATGGTTTCCAACGTTTCGTTCGACGCGGCGACGATGGAGCTGTGGGGGGCGCTGCTCAACGGCGGGCGGATTGTGGGCGTGTCGCGTGAGGTGGCGCTCTCACCGCAGCGCTTTGCCGACTACATCCGCGAACAGCGCATCGACACGATGTTCCTGACGTCTGCACTTTTCAATCACATGGCGCATAGCGTCCCCGGCGCATTCGCTACGATGCGCGATCTGCTGGTCGGCGGCGATGCGCTCGATGCGCACTCGATCGCGACCGTGCTGGCGGCAGGCGGGCCCCGTCGCCTCTTGAACGGCTACGGCCCCACCGAAAGCACGACCTTTGCGGCGACCTACGAGATCGCCGAGGTAGCGCCGGGCGCGACCAACATTCCCATCGGCTATGCGCTGGCGAACACCCAGCTCTACCTGCTGGATCGCCACGCCAGGCCGGTGCCAATCGGCGTTCCCGGCGAGCTGTGCATCGGCGGCGCCGGCCTGGCGCATGGCTATCTCAACCAGCCCGCGCTGACCGCCGACAAGTTTGTCCCCGATCCGTTCAGCGGCGAATTCGGCGCACGGCTCTACCGCACGGGGGACCTCGCGCGCTACCGGCCCGATGGCGCGATCGAGTTCCTGGGTCGCCTTGACGAGCAGGTGAAGCTGCGCGGCTTTCGCATCGAGCTGGGCGAGATCGAGGCGGTCCTGCGGCAGCACCCGGGAGTGGCTGACGTGGTCGTCGTCATGCGCGAGGACCAACCAAATGACAAACGGTTGATCGCGTACGTGGTGGAAGAACAAAAGAACCAAGGAACAAAAGAACAAACGGAGAACCAAGAACCAAGAACCAAGAACCAAGAACCGAGGGAGGAAGTTCTTTCCCCCTCGCCTGCCGCACAGGAGCGGGAAGGGGAGCCCGCGACGGCGGGGCAGGGGGACGCAGGGGGTGAGGGCCTATTCACGACCGAGAGCCTGTCCTCCTCGCTCCGTAATTTCATCAAAGAGCGCCTGCCGGACTACATGCTGCCGAGCGCAGTCATGACGCTGGAGGCGCTGCCGCTCACGGCCAACGGCAAAGTCGATCGCAAAGCGCTGCCCGCGCCGGATCTATCACGATCGAGCACGGATGAGCCGTTTGTCGCACCTCGGACGCCGATCGAGGACATGCTTGCAAACCTGATGATGGAGCTGCTTCAGCTGGAGCGTGTCGGCGTGCACGACAATTTCTTCGCGCTCGGTGGTCACTCGCTGCTCGCGGTGCAGCTTATCGCGCGCATCCGGGCGCAGCTGGGTATCGAGGTTCCCGTGCGTATCCTGTTCGAGTCGCCGACCGTCGCCGAACTTGGCGCGTATCTCCAGGCCGCTCAAGCTGCGCATTCAGACGCTTCGCCGGCATTGGCGGAACACGGCTCAGGAGCAGATGCCTCGCTCCTCAGTCTTGCCGCGTATGCCGAAGCGACACGCTGGGCCGAATCCACGCAGACGCCCACAGCGCAGAGTGCCGACGCCGATCTGTATGAAGCAGGTGAGCTATGACCGTCATCGATCTGTTGACATCCCTCCGCCAATTAAACATCGATCTGTGGGTGGAGGATGATCGCCTGCGCTTTCGCGCGCCGCCTGGCGCTCTCACGCCTGACCTTCGCGCGGCGCTGGCTGACCATAAGGCCGAGGTGATGGCGTTTCTCAAGCTGGTGCAGGACACCGCTCAGCAGAGCGCGCCGATCCCGCTCTCGTTCGCCCAGCAGCGCCTCTGGTTTCTGGATCAGCTTGAGCCCAACAGCGCCAGCTATAACGTGGCGATGGCGCTGCGCTTCCAGGGCCAGCTTAACCAAGCGGCGCTTGAGCACGCCTACCAGGAGATCATCTGCCGCCACGAGTC
>DASWTQ010000242.1:0-3291 GCA_036402055.1 Herpetosiphonaceae bacterium | reverse complement strand
TCTGTTTCACCGCATGAATCAATTTGATGACTTCATAGGGGACTTTTTCTTCTGCTGTGCCGGAGACTTCCTGCCACTTAAGCGATAGCGGCACCTGTTGACCACCAGGTAGCGAGATCAGCGCGTCAACTCGATGCTTTTTGCCGCTCAGACTGAGTCCGATAACTTTTTGCGAGTCGTAGGTGTACCCGTTGCCGAGCAGAACCGGGCCGATCAGCTGCTCTAGAGTACTTCCGCTTTTTGTACTTCCCGGCACGTTAGAGCCCTTTCGTTGCGAGCATTTCAGGCGCGGGAGTACGATCGCCGTTGCACGCAATGCGCCGGGGAGCATTAATGATTTCGATCTCGAACCCTAGCCTCTTATACAAGGCGAGAATCCGATCTGTTGCTTGGTTGGATGCAATCACGGGACCGGGATGCGCCGCCAGCCATTCTGCGAGACGCACCTGTTCATCCCAGGAAAACCCACCCGCGCTATACGTGGTAAATTCGACATCATAGGGCGGATCAGCATAGATAAATGCTTCGGCATCAGGCTGGAGCGCGGCAAAATCACCGTTGGTGAGCTTCCACGAGCTAAGGACTAATGCATAGGAGGAAAAATCGTAGGTGTATGTGATGTTCTTATATTTGCCGAAGGGTACGTTAAATAGCCCCTTGCGATTGAACCGGCACAGACCATTGTACCCGGTGCGATTAAGATAGTAGAACAGCGCGGCGGCTTCTGCCGTGTCGGCCGAGCCTTCCAGGATTAACGTGTTAAACCGCTCACGATGCCGATAGTACAGCGCCGAGTCATTTTCCATAACCAGATCAATAACGAGGCCGCGCTGTAGCCAGCGATAAAAGTTAATCAGATGCGGGTTTACATCGTTGAGAACTGCTGACTCAGGCTGCAATCCTAAAGCGACTGCCATACCGCCGACAAATGGTTCAACAAGCTGTCGATCAACATGGGGTAGCCACATCGGGTAGAGTGCTGAGAGCAGCCAGCGCTTACCACCCGCCCACTTTAGCGGTGGCGTAAGATCAACACCTGTAGAAAGAGCCACCATCCCATTTTCCTTCGCAGTAGAAGCTGTCATTAATGTGCAGAGTGTACCATACCTTGCCTAGCACCTTGCACAAATATGCTAACTATTTGGTTAAGCGTACGTGTTGCAAATGGTGTTTTTGTTCCTTTGTTCGTAGCTAGGCCTCACCCCGGCGCTATCGCGCCACCCCTCTCCTATTGCGATAGGAGAGGGGAAAGTGAATCCCTTTGTTCCTTTGTTCTCCTGTTCGTTTACTTTAGGTTCTAGGTTCTAGGTTCTGGTCCATTGTTCTCTGTTCTTTGTTCTTTGTTCTCTCGTTCGGTTCTAGGTTCTACTTCTTCCCGTACGGATACCACCAGGGCTTGGGATGCATTTCGAAATCCCAGTGCACGTGCTTGGTCTCCAGAAACTCGTCAAGCCCTTCCTCGCCCAGCTCGCGCCCGATGCCGCTCTGCTTCATGCCGCCGAACGGCCCCGCGATGTTGTCGGTCAGCGGATCGTTGATCCAGATCGTGCCGGCCTTGATCTCCTCGTAGAAGCGCTTGGCTTTGCGCGGATCGTGGGTGAAGAGGCTGGCGCCCAGGCCGTAGCGCGAGTCGTTGGCGAGCGCCAGGGCTTGCTCGAAATCATCAACCGGCGCAACCGGCGCGACCGGCCCGAAGGTTTCTTCGCGCATAATCGTCGCGGTGTAGGGCACGTCCACGAGCACGGTCGGCTCCAGGAAAAAGCCTAGCTCAAGCTGTGGTGGTCGGCGGCCACCGGTGAGAAGCTGCGCGCCCTCGGCTTGCGCCTGCTCGATCTGCGCCAGGATCGTGGCGCGCTCCCGGCTGCCAATGACTGGCGTAATCTGGGTTTTGGGATCGAAGGGCGAGCCCACGCGCAGCCCGGCAGTCAGCTCGGCCAGACAATCGCAGAAATCACGGTAGACCGGCCGCTCGACGTAGATGCGCTCGATCGAGGTGCAGACCTGCCCGGCGTTGACGAACGCGCCCCAGGCCACACCCATCGCTGCGGTCTTGATGTCGGCGTCGGCGGCGATGATGCAGGGATCTTTGCCGCCCAGCTCAAGATGCACTTTGGTCATGCGCTCGGCTGCCAGCCCCGCGATGCGCTGGCCAACCTCGGTCGAGCCGGTAAAGGCGATCACCGAGGTCGCGGGATGCGTCACCAGAGCATTACCCACGGTTGCGCCGCTGCCGGTGATGATGTTGACCACGCCCGGCGGCAGATGCCCAAAGCAGTGCGCCAGATCCAGCGTCGCCAGCGGCGTCTGAGAGGCCGGCTTGATCACCACGGTGTTACCTGCCGCCAGCGCGGGCGCGACTTTCCAGGCCAGCAGCAGCATCGGGTAGTTCCACGGCACGATGCAGACGACCACGCCGTAGGGCTCTTTGAGCACCAGCGCTAGCTGCGACGGCTCCACGCTGGGAATCACCCGGCCGCGTGAGCTGCGACCAAGCTCGGCGTAGTAGTCGAACACATCGGCAGACCAGAGCACGTAGCGGCGGTTGCGATCGATGTGCCGTCCGGTCTCCAGCGTCAGCGTCACGGCCAGCGCTTCGACATGCTCCCGCATCCGGCGCGCAATCTCGTGCAGCAGCTCGGCGCGCTCGGCGGCGGGCACGCGTCGCCAATCGTGGAAGGCTGTTTGTGCCGCCTGCATCGCCCGATCCACGTCGTCGCGGCCGGCGGCGGGCACGCGTCCCACCTCCTCCTCGGTCGCCGGATCGATCACTCCAAACGTCGCGTCGTCGACGGCCGTGCTCCATTGGTTATTGATCCAGAGCTGGCGCATACTGTACCTCACCGGGCGGCTTTACAATGTTTTGAGCACCGTCTCGAAGCGCTCCAGCGTCCGATCGATCAGCTCGTCGTCGTGGGCCGCGCACAAAAACCAGGGCTCGCGCGAATCCAGATCCGGCATCACGCCATGCTGGACCAGTCCCAGCATCAGGTGCTCGTAGCGCTGGCGATCGGTTTTGGCCCAATCGCGGTGCTCGCGTGGCTCGTCGGCTCCCAGCACCAGGCCAAACATCGCGCCGTGCCCCAGCAGATGATGGGCCACGCCGGCCTGACTCAAGATCTCGCCGAGGCCCTGCATCAGCTTGCGACCCTGCCCGGCGATCTGCTCAAGCACCGGCTCGCGCTCAAGGATCTCAAGCACCGCATCCGCCGCCGCCACGCCAACCGCGTTGCCGCAGTAGGTGCCGCCCTGCATCACCTGGCCGGGCACGATCGTCTCCATCACCGCGCGCCG
>DASWTQ010000241.1:0-11536 GCA_036402055.1 Herpetosiphonaceae bacterium | reverse complement strand
GGTAAGCGTGGCGGCGTGCGCCGGCGGGCTGACAACAACGGTCGCTGCGATGAGGAAGAACAGGACAGACAGGCGCTTGAACATGGGGTGTCTCCCTTGAGGTGCTGGGGGTGGGGTGCGCGAATTATAGGTGTGGGGCCGAGAAGCTGTCAAGGGATCTGCTGTGAGGTAGTCAAGCGGCGCAAGCGATAAACGTGGTGTTCGTTTCTCGTTGTATTCATTCGGCGACATGTTCGCCGGACGACGCGAAAAGGGGCATAATTGAAGCGAGCGTCGTCGATCGGAGAGGCACGCCTGGACCGTTCATCAACCGCGATCAAGGAGATTTCTATGAATACCCGTCACCTCGTCGACCCCGAGCTTATCCCGGTGCTTGATCAATTCCCCCAGATTCAGCTCACAACCGAAAGCCTGCCCATGATCCGCGCCAACAGCGCCGCTATGCGCGCGAACATCCCCGTGCCTGAGATCCCCAACCTTGCCGTGAGCGAGCAGCACGTGCCCGGCCCCGAAGGCGCGCCGGATGTGCGCATCCTGCTCTACCAGCCAACTGACGCCGCGCAGCCGACGGCCGGGCTGCTCTGGATTCACGGCGGCGGCTATGTCAGCGGGGACGCCGACGACATCAACGGGCGCATCATGGCCTCGCAGCTTGGCTGTGTTGTCGTGTCGGTGGACTACCGCCTCGCGCCCGAGACGCCGCACCCCGGCCCGGTGGAAGATTGCTACGCCGCCCTGCGCTGGCTCCATGCCAACGCCGCCGAGCTGGGCGTCGACACCGAGCGGCTCGCGATCGGCGGTGCGAGCGCGGGCGGCGGTCTTGCCGCCGGATTGGCACTGCTCGCCCGCGACCGAGGCGAGGTGCCGCTGGCCTTTCAGCTGCTGATCTTTCCCATGCTCGACGATCGCACCGTCACGGCCGATCCACCACATCCGTATGTGGGCGAGTTCATCTGGACAGCCGATTCTAACCGCTTCGGCTGGACGTCGCTGCTAGGCCACGAGCCGGGTGGCGAAGGCGTGTCGCCCTACGCGGCGGCAGCACGGGCCGAGGATCTGGCTGGACTGCCGGCCGCCTACATCTCCGTGGGCGCGCTCGATCTGTTTCTTGAGGAGAACATGGAGTATGCCCGGCGGCTGATCCGCGCCGGCGTGCCGACCGAGCTGCACGTGTATCCTGGCGCGTTCCACGGCTACCAGTTCGTACCGACGGCTCAGGTAACCCTGACGTCCATGCGCGATCAGATGAGTGCCCTGCGTCGGGCGTTGAAGCTTTAGCCGATCCGGGTCGTCGCCGAGGATGAGCGGCAGGATCGTTTGGTAATATAGATTATCGGCAAAGGCCGTTAGCGCGTACGGTAACGGCCTTGCACATGCAGAAAAAACGAGATTTAGCCGGATAGCGCCGTGCCGTTACGCAGCGCCCGCAACGACTGCGCGGCCTCGATCGCGGAGCCGAGATCACGGTAGGTGCGCAGCCGGCCAACCGGGACGTCCTGCGCGACGATCGCCTGGGCCATCGCGCCGGTAATGCCGGCCAGCAACACCTTCGCGCCCAGCAGCTCGGTCGCCTCGATCATCTGGAGCAGCAGGTGCAGAATCTCGGTATTGATCAGCGTGATGCCGGTCACATCTAGAATCACACAAAACGCCCGCTGCTGCGCCACACCGTGCAGCAGTGTAGTCATCATCGCCTCAGCCCGCGCGGCATCCACATGCCCAATAATCGGCAGCAGCACCACGCCGTGACCGATCGGCAGCAGCGGCACCGCCAGCTGCTGTACCGTCGCAAAGAGCTGTTGTTGCGTCTGGAGGCTGCCTTGAAGCTCCCGATTTTGCGCTTCGAGCACCTGGCGCTGCTCCTGTAACGCGGCAGCCATGCCGTTGAACGCCACGCCCAGCCCGCCGATCTCATCCCGGCGCCGGATCGCAATGCGTGTGGTGAGATCTCCGGTGGCAAACGCTTGCACGCCCGCCAGCAGCGCCCGCAGCGGCGCGCCGACCGCCTGTGCTACCATAAGCTGCACAAACACCAGTACCGCAAGCAAAATGATGGCAATGATCACCTCGGTAGCGGCGATCTGCCGGCTGAGCATTGCCATCTCGGCGCTCCGGCGCTCAAAATCTTCCTGGATTCGGTTAGCCAGCTCCTGCGAATCGTCGTCGAGCTGATCGGCCAACCGATCGAACTCTTGCCAGGCCGCATCAAACGCCGCCTGATTCGCCGCCGAAGGCGTTGCTCGATTGGCATCCACGACAGCAAAGAGCGCCTCAGCCGATTGATCGAACTGCGCGCGCGTAGCACGAATCCTCTCGACCTGCTCCTGCTCATCTTCCTCCAGAATCCCGATCGTAACACTCTGCTCCATCTGCGCGAGATTGTCGGCGAAGGCCGCCGCGTGCTCGTCGAACTCGGCCCGGTGCTCTTGACGACCGAGCGCGTAGGCGCTGGTATCGTGAGCGTTGTATTGCGTGTACAGGCTCAGCTCACGCGCCGTAATGGCAGCGCCGCGCACCAAGCCAATGGTCTGGGCACGCTCGGCAAAGCGAAGCTGGAAAAAGAAGATCAAGGCTAATGCGGCCAGCACGATCGCAACAGTGACAACACTGCTTAACAATAAACGAGTACGAAGTTGAGTAAACACAACTCGGTCCCCCTATCGATACACCTGAATCAAAAGAGCAAAAGGGCACATGTGGAGGGGGGTTGCTCTTGCGGTGGGAATACAGCAACAATAGATCGAATCCAGCAGCGGCGATATAGCGCTGTGCTGCTACTACATATCGTATATGTTTGCCGGGCCGCGATCAGGACCACGCGCTAGCTATGTGGGGATTTGCCGCGCGTACGGGTGCACAATCATGCACGGCACGACAAAACCTCCGCACAGAAGGATTGGTCACGACAACCAGATCCCCTGCACGGAGGTTCGTTAGCCGGCTATCTACTCAAGCTGCCAAATAACTCATGTTGCTTATGCGGAAAGCGACGCGATCAAGTTTGAGGCAGGCTTGCCATTCTGGTTTCCGCGCAACCCTTGGGCGACCTCGATCGCGGAGCCGAGATCGCGATAGGTGCGCAGCTGGCCAACCGGGATGTCCTGCGCGACGATCGCCTGAGCCATCGCGCCGGTTATGCCGGCCAGCAGCACTTTCGCGCCCAGCAGCTCGGTCGCCTCGATCATCTGGAGCAGCAGGTGCAGAATCTCGGTATTGATCAGCGCGATCCCCGTCACATCTAGAATCACACAGAACGCCCGCTGCTGCGCCACGCCATGCAGCAGCGTCTGCAAGATCGCCTCGGCCCGCGCGGCATCAACATGTCCCACGATCGGTAGCAGTACCACGCCGTGACCGATCGGCAGCAGCGGCACCGCCAGCTGCTGTACCGTCGCGAACAGCTGCTGCTGCGTCTGGAGGCTGCCCTGCAACTGTTGATTCTGTGCTTCGAGCGCCTGGCGCTGCTCCTGAAGCGCGGCCGCCATGCGGTTGAACGCCGCGCCCAGCTCGCCGATCTCATCCCGCCGTTTGATCGCGATGCGCGTGGCGAGATCGCCGGCAGCAAACGCTTGCACGCCTGCCAGCAACGCTCGCAGCGGCGCACCGACCGTTCGCGCCGCCATCCCCTGCACCAGCAACAGGATCGCAACTAACAAGCTGCCCATGAACACACCCGTCATAACGATCCGCTGGTTCGAGACGGTAATCTCCGGCAGCAGTCGCTCGATGTCCTCCTGGATTCTGCCCGCCAGCTCTTGCGACTCTTGATCAACCTGGTCCCCAAGCCGATCTGACTGCTCCCAGGCTGCATCAGCCGCCGCCTGATTCGCCGCCGAAGGAGCGCTACGATTCGCGTCCGCCGTAGCAAAGAGTGCTTGAGCCGCGCGATCGTATTCGAGGCGCGTCGCACGAATCTGCTCAAGCTGTGCCTGCTCGTCCTCATCCAAGATGCCTGTCTGAACGCTCTGATCAAGCAGGGCAAGATCAGCGGCGAACGCTGCCGAGTGCTCCTCAAATTCGGCAAGATGCTCCAGATGGCCGAGCGCGTAGGCGTTGGTATCGTGAGCGTTGTACTGCGTGTAGAGACTCAGCTCACGCGCGCTAGACATCGCATCACGCAGCTCATTGAGTGTTTGTACCCGGTTGTTAAACCGCAGCTGAATAAAGAGGATAAATGCCAGCAGACCAACGACAATAGCTACTGTCACAACACTGCTCAGGAATAGCCGAGTCCGAAGTTGAGCAAACACGATACCATCTCCCTCTCGATAAATCGTGAATACCTGGGGTGGAGTTGAGGCTGTGCCGCAGCTGGGGCAGACACATCGGCGCAACAATACAGTGATCTAAACGGTTTGCGTATAGTTCTGATGCGCTAAGCGCGCGCTGCATTTGTCGCGCTAGGCGTAGGACCGTGAGTACTCATCATGGAACTCCACTAAAAAAGCAGGATCAATGATGATCCTGCTTCGTGTATTTCGCTCAGATTGATATGTACTACAAATCCTAGTCGCTGGATGGCTCTGCCTGGCTCGATCGTGACGGATCGCCGTAGGTTTGCAGCGCAAGGTTGATCGCGCGCAGCAGATCGTCAATATCAAACGGCTTGAGCACCAGGCCGACATTCTTGGATTTCATGTAGCCTTCCATCTCCTGGATGGCTTTCACGGCGGCGGTACAAACAATCACCGGAATCGACGCCGTCGATCGGCGCAGCTTCAGCTTTTGCAGCATCTGCCAGCCGATGGCCTCGCCGCCAATTAGGTGATCCAAAATAATCAGATCAGGATTGACCCGCTCAACTTCCGCGAGATCCTGAATACCATACGAGTACAGATAGACTTCATAGCCTTCGTCGGTCAGAATTTCACGAAAGAGTTCGAGAATCTCTTGCGTGTCGTTAATCACCATGATGCGTGTTGGCATGGCTGATCCCTTAGGTAATCCACAGAGCTGGGAACGCGAGGAGCCGCAGGACGCGAATTATAGCATACCAATGGGCTCAGTTCGTCAGGCCGAGGAAAGATTCCACCACACGGGCAAAACGATCATGCACACGCTATTTTCTCAACTTTTTAGTAGCTGTTTCCTTTGACAGCGACGCCTCATCTAGACTAGAGTTAGCGCAAAGCCGGCAGGCGCTTTTATCCCAATCTTGAGCGGCGTGTATCGCGATTGTAAGCAGCTAGATAGAAATGCCTGCGGCGTATCGATCCAGAGGAGGAGTACAATGACAGAAGCAGCGCTCGGCACCACGACGATCACCCAGGTTGGCATTATTGTGCAGGATATTGAGGCCAAAGCGCGGGCCTGGTCCGAGATTCTGGGACTGCCTATGCCCGACATTATCGTCACCGACACCTTTGAGCTGGCGCGCACCGAATACCAGGGCCAGCCGACAACCGCCCGCGCCAAGCTGGCCTTCTTCCACATGGGCCAGGTCGATGTCGAGCTGATCGAGCCGATCGGTGAGCCGAGCACCTGGAAAGATCAGCTGAATCAGCACGGCGATAGCCTGCATCACATCGCGTTCCAGATCAAAGGCATGCCCGAAAAAATCGCCTATCTGGACGCCAAAGGTGTGCCGCTGGTGCAGCGCGGCGAGTACACAGGCGGTCGCTACGCCTACATGGATGGCAATACACAGCTAGGAGCGATCCTTGAACTCCTGGAGAACGACTAATTGCAGTCTGCACAGGGCGGAATCGATCCGTCCTGTGCGATTACGACACTCCTTAGTGTTTCAACACGGCCAGATTTATAATCATTCGACACCAATAACCACACTATCTTCAGTAGTGCAGAGAGTTATGTTCTTTTGCAGAAGGTAAATCTGTGCTTAGGTGAGCTTGTAAACTATCTTGCCTCATTTCGAGCTGCATCTACAAAGCTTTTCGGCTGTTGCCGCATAAACTACGTTTGATTAGTTTATTTTACAAGCCGCATTCTACAAATATACGCTTGACTTTGTACCCTAATGGTGTATAGTAGTCAACGTGATGACTTTTCTCCCACATTGCCACCATTCACAACATCCTTGGTCGATCTTGGTTTCAACGTCGATCCATAACCGGGGCGCATAGGCGGTATGCGTCTATCTGTGTATCGCATATAAGGAGAAGCACATGGAGGCCGCAAACGGTAAAGTCGTTATCTTCAACACCACTCGCGTCCAGCTTACCTTGTCGTTGAACGGCTCGCATCTGCAATCGATCGATCCGATCGATAAAAGCAACAACTATGCTCCCGTCGCCGGCGCTCCCGTAGAGCGTGTCAACGCCTCCGGCGGAACAGACCCGGTTTTCTATACCAACAACACGCTGACCACGAACTATGGCGGTGTGCGGTATAACTACGAGGTTAAGATCGATCCCACCGAGATCGACACCGATGTCTGGCTACAGCTGTTTGTGTTCTCCAACAGCTTGATCGTGCTCAGCAATCACGGTAAAGCCCAGTCGATCACCCCTTCTGCGACTGAGTTTGCACCAGAGGCTTAAGCCCTGCTGCTCGCCTATGTAAAGGGTTCGCCCCAGCATAAACAAGCGTGTGCTCAAGGGCATGCTTTGCGCTGTCACCGTATGAAACCATGCCCTTGAGCTAATACCTGAGCGCCGCAGCTGTTCAGCATCCTGTGTGATTCGTAGTGTCGATCGGGGCCTGGCCCGAGCCACGACCCAGCCGCCATGCCAGGCGGGATCGGCCGAGCGTGAGCTGCTGAGCCGTGGGTGTAAATCTGCTGAACCTATCCACCGGCCGCGCCGGTGTTAAACGCCGCTGAGCGTTGTGCAGAGAGGCTAGACATGGCGACGACCTTCACTCCGCCAGGTTCCAACAACCAGTACCAGCTCTACACGGTTGTCATCACCGATACTTCACAACAGCAGAGCTTTTATCCTTTCCTGCTACCGCCTTCGTATCCCTCACAGACCAACAGAAACATCACCTTCACGATCGCCGATGTGTATGGCGTGAACGCTAGCAACCCGGAAAAATCCTGCGCGATCACCGCCGGCGGCAGCGGCAATACGGTCTTTAGTCTGGCCTGGGATACGACCAACAAAAACACTCCGATCGCCACCATCTCTATCGCGCCGACGACCTTGTGGGACGTTGGCACTGCCGCGCGCACGCAGCTTCAAACCTCCTATCTGGCCTTTCTGCAACAGCTAGAAAGCCTGGAGACAACCGGCTGCCTCAATCGCGGCGGCGCGGCCGTTGTGGCGCAGCGGGTCGCCGAAAGCCTGCCGATGCTGCTCTCCGAAATGCTGCTGTTTTATTATGGCATGCAGACGGCGCAGGGCACCAACTATGTCGATCTTCAGCCCGGCATGCGGCTGCGCGTCGAGAGCGCGATCTATCAGTTTACGGGGCCCGGCAGTACGTTTAACGGCTTTATCGGCGCGAGCACCAACTACTACGATGTGCAGCTGTCGCTGGCGGCGAACGGGCAAGAGGTGATCAGCTTTGACAGCTTTCTCGGCGCGCTCACACCGCCGACGATCGCGGCGGGCTCCGGCGGGGCGGGCGGCATCATCGATTTGCAGGGCAAAAACATGGGCCGGCGTCACTACCGGCTGTTTTATCCGAGCCAGATGCCGGCCTCCAACCGCTCCGGCGCCGATAGCATCCTGCAAAATGTTACCCTGATCGGCGCGGATAATCTCACCGATCTCGCTCAGGCCACTATCGATTATGTCAATCAGAAGGGCTGTAGTACCGGCGCCACGGGCCAGCCGGTTCTGTGTACATTTTTCCGTGGCCGCACGATCGTCGTGCCGCAGATCATGATCTATCTCAACGGCGCGCCGACCTATGTTCCGATCGGCACGACGCTGCGGCAGCTTTCCACGCGCATTATGCGCTGGCCGTTCAATCCACTGAACGCCAGCAATATCAATATCAACAACGCGATCAGCATGCAGCGCCTGGGTCTCGACAACGCCAACAACTCTACGCTGCGCTACCGGCCGGTAGGCTTTATCTCACTGCCGCAGGGGAGTGTGTCCCAGAAGCCGGGACTCGACATCTTCGATATTCCCCTGGTTCAGGGCGATCGCTGCAACATCGTGCCGGCAAACTAGGCAGCACTCATCGAGCAGAGAGCAATCCGCCGCTGTAGGCCATTGTGTAAGCGCCTGCTCGACCGCAGGCGTTAGTTGCGAAAGGGCAGGTCCATGAGCACCGTTGTTTTTCAGCAAGCCAGTGCGAACTCGCCGTTGTACTATGCTTCCTGCGATAGCACGGTGACCCGGACGACAGCCTATCTTTTGCCGCCGGGTGTGACACCGCCCGCCGCGTCGCTCGATCTGAGCGCCACGCTCAGCACCTACGACGGATGCTACTTTTTTCTGGCCCAGGCTCCCGGCGATGAGGCAGCCTTCATCGGCGCGGCGCGAACGTTTTTGGGCGGTACCGGCCAGGAAGAAACCCGGCTGGCCTGGGTGCACAACCCTAACGATGCGCATCTTCCCTGGCGCGCGTTTGGGCTGCCGCTGAACAGCGCCAATCAGATCGACGCCACGACCAGCTTTGATTTCCAGAGCGTGGCGCTGGTTATCGCCAGAGGCTCGGCGCTCAGCGCGGGCCAGAGCAGCCTGACGATCACCGCACCGCAGGCCAACGCGATCTACATGACGACCGGCTTCGGCGCGCAGCGGCTGAACGTGGTCACCAGCGCCGTCACGCTGAGTCTGTGCGGCGCGACGGGCGGCAGTCTTGAGTACCAGATGCAGATCGGCCAGACCGGCGGCGTTTCCGACTGGGCGCATCTCGACGTTGGGCTGCGCTACTTCTACGCCGATCCCAACTTTCCGAGCGTCGGCAACAACTTTTTTGTCGCCACGCAGCGCTCGCCGATCTTTCACGAAGACGACACCGCCGTTAGCCTGTACGCGCGCCTGAGCTGGCTCTTCCCGGTAACATCCGATTTCTCGCAGCCGCCGCAGACGTTTTTCTCGTTCACGCCGCTGGATGGCAGCGGCAGCGCGCAGCCCCGGCTCTCCTACTACCTCACCAACTTCGGCTATGCGATCCAGCTCCAGCCGCTGGCCTCGGCACGGCTGGTCTTTGCGAGCCGGCCCCAGGCGAGCGTCAGCAGCCCCAGCGATCCGCTGTATCTGACGCCCTACGGCGACTTCAAGCTGATCGCCGTCACCAACAGCGGGCAGCCGCTAGCGAACGCCACGCTCAACAACCTGATGTGTGGCCTGTCCGGCATCGAATATATTCAGCTTGGCGACGGCAGCAGCACGCCGGTGCTCAGCTTCCTGCCGGGACAGCCGGCCTTTGCGCCCGGATTTGTGCCGCAGCAGAAGCCGGTGTCGACCGCCACGCCGCTAACCAGGCTGGCGACGACATCCTGGGCCTATGTTCGCTCAGCGCCGTCGGGAGATACCAGCTTCACCTACTTTGCGCAGCCGAATAATGCGCCGCTCTACGCGCCGTCGAGCAGCGCGTCGCACCAGGTGCTGTTTGGTGACAGCGCCACTGATAACTTCTTGCTCTATAAAGCCGTGCAGACGGCCGTGCTACCCGGTGCGAACGACGGCCAGCTGCCGCAGCAGGCGTTTCCGGTGCTGCCCTATCACGGCGGGACGATGGATGCGAATCTGCCGGTGTATGAGCAGTTCGAGCTTGAGATCGCCAGCCCGGTGCGCCGCGACATCATCAATCGGATCGCGAATCCCCATCCGGGCAAGGGCGGCGATTGCTCGGCCGTGCGCAACGATCCCAACTGTGTGCTGCGCGAAGACGACACCTACGGCACAACGCCGCAGGGGCTGCTGGTGCGCTTTTCGAGCGACCTGGTGAATCCGATCTGGAAGCAGCTGCTGTTCGCCCGCGACGAGAACAACCAGCAGTTGGCGCTCAACTGCCTCGACGATGCGATCCCGACCGGCAAAAATCTACGGCTGGCGCTGCAAACCAATCAGCTCCTGCTGGTCATCTCCGATCCGACCGCGATCGCCTGCCATTTCACACAGTCGCAGATCACCATCGCCGGCTGGCTCTTTGATCTCACGCCGGCCACCTGGAGCGCCCACAACACGATTCTGATCTTCAAGTTCTACGACAAGCCGCTCGTCGATCTGCTCAAAGACACGACTACCTGGTCGATGCCGAACCAGTTCAACGCCGATTCGGCGAAGGTAATCCAGCAGCTTGGCTCGTACATCGACGATACGCTGAGCAAGTACCAGAATCCCGCGACACAAAGCGACTACGTTTATTTTGTCGAGACGATTCTGCAAAATCCGGCCTGGCACGGCGTGATCGCGATCAACCTGAGCGTGGGACTCAACGATCTGCCGCCTGAGCTGGCGGGACTGGCGGCCGGCATCGATCCCAGCCAGTTTTTCGCGCATCATGTCGGCGTCGACGTAACGCCGGTCGCGCGGCAAGGCGCGGCGCTCATGATCGGGCAGTCGTCGCTGTTTGGGCTGATCGACTACAGCAACGCGATCTATCCCGAGGGCAACGACACGCCCTATAATTTCAAAGTGGACACACTGCGCGTGCTGTTCCGCAACTCACAGATTCAAGACTTCAACAGCGAGATCGAGATAACGCTGGATGCGCTGTTCGGCGAGTCGGCGGTGCTGCTGGATAGCCCGACCACACGCAACAACGTGATCTTGCAGGGCCGCTACGAGAACCAGAACGGCAACCCGACCTACAGCTTCAGCTTTACCGGCGAGAACATTTTCCAGATGCCGACCAGCGTGATCTTCAACGACATCGCGATCGTGAAAGCCTCGTTCAGCACGACGGTTCCGGCGGGCGGCTTCAAGACCGGCGATACGGTGCAGAGCATGTTCACCTTCTGGGGCCAGATGAACTTCCAGCAGATCCCGCAGTTCGATATTTTCTCGTTCGGCACGGACGGCGGCCCCAACGATGCGATCCTGTATCTCAGCTTTTCCAACCTGCGCATAACGATGAGCTTTCCCTGGGGCACGCCCAACCAGGCCACAATGACCTTTGTGCCCGACGGAATGGTCTTCGATCAGCAGGCCAGCACGCCGCGCTCACAGAGCTTATACGCGCACTTTCCTTTGAGCATCACGGGCCTGGTCTCGTCGCTGTCGACGACGGGCAGCGGCAAGATGCCGACCGACTTGGGCTACCTCGGCCTGCAATCGCCGCTGATCTCCAAAGGGCTCAGCACCGCCGAGTGGTACGGCCTGACCTACGATCTGGACCTGGGCAGCGTGGGCGCGCTGGCGGGCAACGTTGGGCTGACAGTTGGCCTGATCACGGCCTGGAGCCCAACGCCGGTCGATCTGAGCGCGTTTATCGGGCTGCGTCTGCCCGGCAGCAGCGGCGGCAAACAGCTGATCAACCTTCAGGGCGTGATCAAGCTCGGCTTCGACAGCATGCAGTTTGTGGTCGGGCAGGACGAGAAAGGCAATACCAGCTACACACTCAAGCTGAAGAATTTTGCCCTGCGCATCCTGAGCATCGCGCTGCCGCCAGGCGTGAATACCGAGATCGTCATCTTCGGCGATCCCGACGGCACGCCGCAGCAGCGCTC
>DASWTQ010000240.1:0-4951 GCA_036402055.1 Herpetosiphonaceae bacterium | reverse complement strand
GCGATCGCGGCTACTCACGCGGCTGGGCCAGACCACGCTCTGGTTCGACGACGGTCGCTACGAGGACGACGCGCGGCTGGACTATCATCTGCTGGTCGACGGCGTAGACATCGGCGATCCGCGCAATCCGCGCCAGGTGCCGAGCGGCTACGGTCCGCGTGCCGAGGTGTGCATGCCGCAGCACAGCGATCCCGGCGAGTGGCGGCCGTATCCAGGCGTTCCTACGGGCAAGGTTGAGCGCTTTGCCAACTTCAGCAGCCGGCACTATCCTTCGACGCGCACGATCTGGATCTACACGCCCGCCGGCTATGATGCGAGTCAGCGTTATCCCAGCGTGTATTTCCACGACGGCGGCGATTATCTCACTTTTGCCGGCGCGCAGACTATTTTCGATAATCTGATCGCGGCGGGAGATATTCCGCCCTGTATCGCCGTGTTCATCGATCCATCCACGGAGCACGGTCGCCGCGCCGACTACGATCTCAATCGCGACTACTGCCGTTTTCTCGCTGAGGAGCTGGTGCCGTGGGTCGACGCACGCTACACGACTCAGCGCCTGGCTGGGCAGCGCGCGATCATCGGCGCATCGTTTGGCGGGCTGATCTCGCTGTTTGCGGCACAGCTCTACTCGCAGGTCTTTGGTTTGGTAGCCTCACAGTCCGGCTTTGTCGGTCGTCGCGATGCAGCGGTTTTGCGGATGTACGAGCAGCCCGCGCCGCTGGCAGTTCATCTCGTCGTCGGCACCTACGAGACCGAGATCGGCCCTGATCGCTACCAGCCGCTTGAGTCCGATTTTCTCCAGTCTAATCGCTGGCTGCGCGCTATTCTCGCCGCTCAAAGCTACCGGCACGCCTACGCCGAGTACCACGAGGGCCACTCCTGGGGTCTGTGGCGGGCGCGTCTGGGCGATGCGCTTCGGTTCCTGCTCAAGGTCTGATCGTGGCCGCTCCTCTGCTCCGAATCCCCATTGGCATACATGTTGCTATAGGGTTGCTAGCATCCGTTAGGTTTCGTACCTAACTGAACTACAGCAGCGAAGATGATGCTGTACGTTGCTGCTGAAGAGGAGGGTCTCAGGCATGAAGAATGTAGTAGGTCTTTTTGAAAACATGCGGGACGCCGAAGCGGTTGTGCGCGATCTGCGCGATGCAGGCATCAATGACGCTGACATCAGCTTTGCCAGCCGTAACCCCGATGCGGCCACCATGGAATCCAATAGATACACCGCAGAGGGACACAGCGAAGCTGCGGAAGGCGCGGGCTTTGGCGCGACGGGTGGTACGATCGTCGGTGGTCTAACTGGCCTGCTGGTTGGTCTCGGCGCGATCGCGATCCCCGGCATTGGCCCGGTGGTTGCCGCTGGTACACTGGCGACGGCGCTCGGCTCGACGGCGCTGGGCGCGGGCATCGGCGCTGCGACTGGCGGCTTGCTTGGCGCGCTGGTCGGTGCGGGCATTCCCGAGGAAGACGCGCATATCTACTCTGAGGGCATTCGTCGGGGCGGCGCGCTGGTTATGGCGCAGGTCGATGATAGCCGGGTCGATACAGCGCTCGATATTATGGAGCGGCACAACGTCGTCGACATTGACGAGCGTGGCACGGAGTACCGCAACAGCGGCTGGTCGCGCTTCGACGAGAATGCGGCTCCATACTCCGACTCAACCTACGCTGATCGGACACCTGGCGACGACGAGTACGATCGCAGCAGCAAGGTAGGGACGGCCGGTGGCGCGCTGGCAGGCGCGGCGACCGGTGCGGCGCTCGGCTCCGCTGGCGGTCCGGTTGGCACGGTCGTCGGCGGTGTGGCGGGCGCAGTCACGGGTGGCGCGGTCGGTGCGGCCGGCGATGCGGCGGGCGTCGCAGCCTCCGAGAACGATCCGGCCTATGGTCGCACCAGCGATTACGATACGACTAGCGCAGGCACGACCGACACAACCTACAACCGCTCATTCGATACTGGTCTTACCGATTATGGCGCGACCAGCGCGGTCGGCGGCACGGTCGATCCGGCCTACAGCCGCTCGATGGATACCACGACCAACTATGACACGACCAGCCCGGTCGGCAGCACCACCGATACGAGCTATACCAGCACCGGCGATACGGACAGCGTGCCGGATGCGAGCGACTACGATCGCAGCAGCAAGGTGGGCACGGCCGGTGGCGCGCTGGCAGGCGCGGCGACCGGTGCGGCGCTGGGCTCGGTCGGCGGCCCGGTGGGCACGGTCGTCGGCGGTGTGGCAGGCGCGGTCACTGGCGGCGCGGTCGGTGCGGCCGGCGATGCGGTCGGCGCAGAGGCGACCGATAGCGACGTTGGACGCTCCACGAGCTACGACTCGACGTATAGCGGCACGGCTGATACCGGCACGTCGGGCACGGCTTATGGCAGCGCGACCGACTACGGCAGCACGGAGAGCGCCATGGGCGACGCTGCACCCCGCTATCGCTCACGCTCGTACGAGGTCGGCGGCTCCGATGTCGGCACGCCGTCGAGCGAAGGCCCGATCGAGAACATGGCCTCGCGCATCGAAAACGCGACTGAGCGTGGTCTCGACGCGGATCTCGATCGTGATGGCGACGTCGGGCGGCGCGATCCCCGCGATAACTACTAGGCGCTAAAGTCGGAAAAGCACAGCGTCGGAGATTTCGGTCTCCGACGCTGTTTTGTTTGTTTCTTCCTCACGTCGATCATTCCTCATCCGCACCCTCGATGTAGCGCGCAATCAAGGCTAGGCGATCGATCGCCTCCAGGGTGATGGGGAGCGGCTCTTCATCAGACAGATGCAGCACCAGCGTTTGCCCGATATGCATGTGACCAAGCGCGGTTGAGTTCAGAACGATCAACCGGTGCGTGCTTGGCTGAGCCAGTACCGGCACGGTATGACCCTCGCGCACTTCGAGCTGTCCGTCTTGCATTACTCGGGGATTGTTCGGTGGTGGCAGATCCATTAGGTCTCCCTCGATAGAAACTATGTTCATTCTATGTGTGTACGCCTTTCAGCGCAAGCAGTACAGGGAAAACGCTCTTGAGCAAGCCCTCATCCTTGCCCTGCGAGCAAACAAAGAAACAAGGAAACAGGAAAACCAAAAGAATCGCGATCGTTTGTTCTTTGTTCTTGAGCAGGCCCTCACCCCGTCGCTGCGGCGACTCTCCTCTCCCATTGCCATAGGAGAGGGGAAAGCGGTACTCCTTTGTTTGTTCTTGGATCTTGGTTCTCGTTCCGGTTCTAGGTTCTTGGTTCTAGGTTCTCTTCCTTTTGTTCCTTTGTTCTTTGGTTCCCTTGTTCTTTTATTGTTTCCCCTGCTATCATACGCGCTGTCTTACAACAGTATGCACCACTCACCTCAAGGAAGCACATGACCAAAGGTATCATCTTTGATTTTGGAGGCGTGTTCAACAACGCTCACGAAACACTTGAAGGCTTTGCTAGCGCGGCTCAGCGTTTCGGCCACGAGCCGCAGGCGCTCTACGATCTGTTTTACAGCGGCCCGGCCTGGCAGGCTGCCAAACTTGGCCGCATGACCAGCGATGCTTACTGGCGGCAGATGATGGCCGAGCTTGACCTCGATCCGGCCGGCGATGTCGCGGCGTTTCGGGCCGAGCTATTTGAGGGTGAGCAGCTGAACGCGCAGGTCGTCGCGATCGCCGAGCGGCTGAGCAAACGCTACCCGCTGGCGCTGCTCTCGAACGCCACCGACGAGCTTGAGCAGCTGCTGGCCGAGCAGTTCGGCATTCAGCATCTGTTTCAGGTCGTCGTCAACTCGGCGACGGCGGGCGTGGCCAAGCCTGATCCGCAGGCGTACTGGCTGGCGCTGGAGGGCCTGGGCCTGGAGCCGGCCGAAACACTTTTCATCGACGACAAGCCCCGGAATATCGCTGCGGCCGAGGCGCTGGGCATTCCATCGATTCGCTTCACGGACGCGCCCGCACTGGAGGCCGAGCTACAGCAGCGCGGATTGTTGGCGTAATGCTTAGAAGCTGCACACACGATCGTTGTACGCGGTGGGAGGCGCTGTGAGGCCGCTGCGTATCGCCATGCTCGCGCCGTTTGGCATCCGGCCCAAAGGCACGCTCAGCGCGCGTATGTTGCCGCTGGCCCGTGAGCTGGTGCTGCGCGGACATCGTGTCCAGATCGTCGCGCCGGCGTATCTCAACCCGGAGGACGCGGCGACCACCACGGCGATCGACGGCGTGACCGTGAGGCATGTGCGCCTGCCACGGCTGCCGGGTCCGCCCGGGACGCTGGAGACGGCGGTGCTGCTGCTGCGGGCCGCGCTGCAAACACAGCCCGATCTGCTTCATCTCTTCAAGCCCAAAGGCTACAGCGGCATCGCGGCGCTGCTGGCGCGGCTGCTGCGGCCGGATCTGCCGCTCGTCGTGGACACCGACGACTGGGAGGGCTGGGGCGGCTGGAACGATCTCGCGCCCTACTCGTCTCCGATGAAGCACGTGTTTGCCTGGCAGGAGCGATCGCTGCCGCGTCTGGCGAGCGCCGTCACCGTAGCCTCGCGAACTCTGGAGACGCAGGTGTGGGGCTTTGGCGTGCGACGAGATCGCGTCTGCTACATTCCCAATGGTGTCGATGCTCAGCCGCCGAGCTTGCCCGCTCGTGAGCAGGCGCGCCGACAGCTTGGCCTTGGCCAGGAGCCGATCGTGCTGCTCTATACGCGCTTCTGGGAATATCCGCTGCGTGATGTGCTGGCGGTGCTGCATGGACTGCGCTCACGGCAACCTGATGCGCGGCTGCTGGTGCTTGGCACGGGCGAGCGCGGCGAGGAGCGGGAATTAGATCGGCTGGCGCGGCGCGCTGGCGTTGCGGCGCAGCTCGATCAGCGCGGCTGGGCGGATCAGGCGACGATCGAGGCGGCGTTTGCGGCGGCAGATGTTGCGCTCGCGCCCTTCGCCGACACGCTGATGAACCGTGCCAAAGGCATGGCCAAGCTGCTTCAG
>DASWTQ010000239.1:0-3455 GCA_036402055.1 Herpetosiphonaceae bacterium | reverse complement strand
CCTGGCTATCGGTCGAGCCCGACGCAACATACAGCCGCACGCTGGAGATCGACCTCGACGATCTCGATCCACAGATCGCCGCGCCGCACCACGTCGACAATGTCACCGATCTGCGCAACCTGGGCCGCGTCAACGTGGATGTGGTTTATCTCGGCACCTGCACCAACGGGCGGCACGAGGATATGGCAGCGGCGGCGCGTATCCTGCGCGGGCGGCGCATCAATCCTCAGGTACGCATGATGATCGTTCCGGCGTCGAGCGAGGCGCTCCAGCTGGCGATCGCGGACGGCACGATCTCGACGCTGCTGGCGGCCGGCGCAACGCTGGGCACTCCCGGCTGCGGCGCGTGCATCGGCCGACACATGGGCGTGCTCGGCCCGACCGACGTGTGTTTGTTCACCGGCAATCGCAACTTTCGCGGCCGCATGGGCCATCCCGACGCGCAGATCTATCTCGGCTCGCCTGAGGTCGCGGCGGCGACGGCGGTGGCAGGCTATATCGCGAGTCCGAACGAGATCGCATAAATGCAAACAAAAGAACAAGCGAACAAAAGAACAAATTCCACGCGATTCGGCTCCTTTGTTCCTTTGTTCATTGGTTCCTTTGTTCTACCTGGAGGTTGATATGTCCCGCATCTGGCGCTTCTGCGATGATGTTAATACCGATCAGATCGTTCCTGGCCGCTACGCTCCCTACATGACGAGCGAGGCCGAGCTGCGCAAGTATCCGTTTATCGAGGCGCGGCCCGAGTTTGCGCCCAACGTCCAGCCGGGCGACATCATCGTCGCCGGGCGCAACTTTGGCTGCGGATCGTCGCGCGAGTACGCACCGCAGGCGCTTAAGCTCGTCGGCGTGGGCGCGATCATCGCGCCGAGCTTTGCGCGCATCTTTTACCGCAACGCGCTCAACCTCGGCATTCCGCTCTTCGAGGCCGATCTCGATTGGCTCGAAGATGGCGCGGAGGCGCAGATCGATTCAGCGAGTGGCGTGCTCCACACAGCGCACGGCGCGATCCAGCTGCCGCAGCCTCCCGCCTGGATGCAGGAGGTCTGGCAGGCCGGCGGGATCGTGCCCTACTTCCGCGAGCACGGCCGCTTTCCCGGCGAGGCCACGCGATGAGCTACCACATATGCTTACTGCCCGGCGACGGCATCGGCCCCGAGGTGATCGGCGCTGCCCGCGAGGTGCTTGAGGCGCTGAGCCTGGATGCTGTCTTCGACGAGCGGCCGCTCGGCTGGGAGTGCTTCCGGCGTGAAGGCACGGCCCTGCCCGATTCGACGCTGGCCGCCGTGCGCGAGGCCGACGCGGCGCTGCTGGGCGCGGTCGGATCGCCCTCGCAGCGCGTGGCTGGCTACCGCAGTCCGGTCGTGGCGCTGCGCCGTGAGCTGGATCTCTACGCCTGTGTGCGGCCGGTACGCACGCCGCCGCTGCCCAACGCCCGGACAAATATCGATCTGGTCGTCGTGCGCGAAAACAGCGAGGGCCTCTACGCCGGACTTGAGGAGCGCAGCGGCGATCGAGCGATCGCTCAGCGTGTGATCACGGCCTCAGGCAGCGCACGGATCGCTCGCTGGGCCTTGCGCTACGCTCGCCAGCACGGACGCCAGCGCATCACGATCGTGCACAAGGCCAACGTGCTGCGCGAAACCTGCGGCCTGTTCCGCGAGACCGCGCTCGACGTGCTGGCCGACGCGGGCGAGATCGTCGTCGACGAGCTGCTGGTCGATACGGCCGCCTATCACATGGTGCGCGATCCCGAGCGCTTCGACGTGATCGTCACCACGAATCTGTTTGGCGACATTTTGTCGGATGCCGCCAGCGCCTGGGGTGGTGGCCTGGGCCTGGCAGCCTCGGCCAATCTCGGCGACCACGGCGCGATCTTCGAGCCGGTCCACGGCTCCGCGCCCGACATCGCCGGACGCAGCATTGCCAATCCGCTGGCCGCGATCAGTGCCGCCGCGCTGATGCTGGATCACCTTGGCGAGAGCGGCCACGCCCGGCGCGTGCAATCCGCGATCGACGCCACGCTGCGAGCCGGCATCTGGACGCCAGACCTGGGCGGCAGCGCTACCACCGCCGATGTCACGAAGTTTGTTATCAGTCAGCTATACAACGAGGAGTAAACCTATGAACTGCCCAGAATGCGAAGCCACGATTACGCTGAGCCCGGATCTGATCGACGGCGAGATTATTCAATGTCCCGACTGCGGCGCTGAGCTTGAGGTCCTTTCGATCGAGCCGCTGGAGCTGGCGCTGGCACCCGCGATCGAAGAAGACTGGGGCGAATAATCACACGCGGCTGCGTCCCGCCAGAGAAGGAGAAACCAATGCGACTAGGCATACTGTGCTCGCGGATTCGCGTCGAGGAAAAGCTGCTGCTCGCCGAGCTGAACCGGCGCGGCGTTCACTACGAGCGCATCGACGACGGCGAGCTGGTGCTCGATCTCGATCGGCGTGAGCTTCCGTTCGACGTGGTATTGGAGCGCTCGATCTCATTCGGCCGCTCGCTCTACACGCTGCACGTGCTGGAAGCGCGCGGCGTGCGCTGCATCAACCGCGCGGCTGTCGTCGAGACCTGCGGCGATAAGCTGCGCACGACCGAGGCGCTGCTGCGGGCCGGAGTTCCCACGCCGCGCACGCTGCTGGCCTTCACGCCCGAGGCCGCGCTCCGAGCGATCGAGACGCTGGGCTATCCTGCCGTGCTCAAGCCGGTCGTCGGCTCGTGGGGGCGGATGGTCTCGCGGGTCAACGATCGCGATGCCGCCGAGGCCGTGCTCGAACAGCTCGACGTGCTGGGCTCGTGGCAGCAGCATGTCTACTACATCCAGGAGCATATCGCCAAGCCGGGCCGCGACATTCGGGCGTTTGTGGTCGGCGACGAGCCGATCTGCGCGATCTACCGCTACAGCGATCACTGGATCACCAACACGGCGCGCGGTGCCCGAGCCGAGAACTGCCCGATCGACGGCACGATCGGCGATCTGGCGCTGCGTGCTGCTCAGGCGGTCGGCGGTGGCATCCTGGCGGTCGATCTGCTCGAAACGCAGGACGGCCGGCTGCTGGTCAACGAGGTCAATCACACGATGGAGTTTCGCAACTCGATCGACACGACCGGCGTGAATATTCCGGCACGCATCGTGGACTACGTCGTGGGTGGGGAACAAATGAACAAACGAACAAACGAACAAAGAATCCTGGAGCTAGCCTGAGCTACAACCGCTTTACTCTCTTGTTCTTGTCTTCCATGTCTTTGGGTCTTGGTTCTCGGTTCTTGGTTCTCGTTTGTTCCCTTGTTTCCTTGTTTCTTTGTTCTTTCAAAGAGGTTCGTATGATTCGTGTTTCTATCGTCGGCGCGTCGGGCTACGTGGGCGGTGAGCTGCTCCGGCTGCTGCTGCGCCATCCGCAGATCGAGATCGCACAGGCGACTTCCGAGCGCCGCGCCGGGCAATTTGTAC
>DASWTQ010000238.1:0-4630 GCA_036402055.1 Herpetosiphonaceae bacterium | reverse complement strand
CCTTCTAATACAGGCCACCCAGGACGGCGAGACAGATTCCGAAGAGCAGCCCCAGCGTGACCAGCGGCAGCACCGTGAGGCCAATGCCCCAGGACAGCCCCCGCGAAAGCGTTCGATCCCGACGGCGCAGCACGGTAGCAGCCATGCCCTCTACAAGGAGCATGATAGGCACGGCCCATAGAACGATCGCGAAACCGATCTCGCTGTTGTTGATTCCCACCACGAACAGAATTGTCCAGATGATGTAGTTGAGGAGAAAGACGCCGACGATCGTAAGAACAAAGCGGGTGCGATTCGTCTCGGGCGGCGCGGTCGTGCTGCTGACCTGAAAGCCGTACGCCTGTGCGATCGCCAGATCCACGGCCTGGGGATTGTGTCCATCCTGAATCAGCCGATCACGCAGCGCTTCCCGCGTGTAGGTCTGCTTGTGCTGCTCCAGGTAAGCGCGAATCCGATCGACTGAAACGCTCTCAAAGGCTGGTGGTCCGCTCGTCGTGGCTCCCGCAATTGGCGCGGAGCCGTACACCTGATCCAGGGCCTGATCGACGAGCTGTGGCGGCGCGCCCGCATCCAGCAGCCGCTGGCGAATCGTGTCGCGGTCCATGGTGGCGCGCTGCCTCTGAATGTGGGCGACCAAAGCGTCGAGCTGATTCTGATCGGTCATACTACCTCTTAAGCGCGAAGAAGTTGTAGCGACGATACCCAGCCGATCGTTGTCTGAGCGGCTGCATCGCGTGAGCATAGCACAGATCGTATCGATCCAACCAGCCCAGCGCCAGCCTGGCACAAAAGCTACTGCCGATTCCAGGGCCGGATCTGCCGGAAACTGTATCTTGGCGCCGGCTACAGATCGTCGATCTGCGCTGAGCCGTGCAGCCAAGTCAGCTCGTTGTCGCGCATAAAGTGATTCGGCCAGCGCACGCCGTCGCTCTCCCAGGTGCGGAACTCGCTGATCAGTGTGTAAAGCTCGGTCGCGCCCGCGTAGCTCGGCCGGCGGCTCAGCGCGCGCATGGTCTCGATCAGCCGGTCGGGCTTGTGCTCGGCGCGCTCCAGCATAGCGAAGAACCATTTGTGGTAGGGATACAGCAGCTCGTTGTGAGCCAGAATCATTCGCCCGCTAAACAGGAGCAGCTTGTTGATCGCCAGGCTCATCAAATAATCGTTGCGCTTCTTGTCGGCCTCGCTCGCATACCAGTGCCAGGCCTCAAGCTGAGCCTTGAAGCGGCTGATGCGCGCGATCTTTTCGCTGCTGGGATACTGCGCGATCCGCTGGAGCTGCTCGCCTAAGCCGGCGATGTCGCCGAACAAGATCCGGGCATCGGCAAAGGCGAAGCGGGCCGGCTCACTGCCGCGCTCCTCAACCTGATCCAGAAAGCTCTGGCTCAAAAACTTGCCGTCGACATAGCCGCCGGGATACGTGCTCAGCTCAGCGTTGAAGAAGGCCAGATCGCCGGCTGTGGTGCGCTGCCGGTGCTCCTCCTCGGAGACGATCATCAGCACGTCCACATCCGACGACTCCTCGGCGAAGCCATGCGCGATCGAGCCGGCCAGCAGCAGCGCGCGAATGTTTGGCTGCACCCGGAAATAGTCGATGGTACGCTGAATCGTTGCCTCATGGTGGGGAAACATCTACACGCTGCCTTTTGAATTTAATGCTCGGAAGTTGTAAGCAGCACCTGCCGCGCCCGATGATACTTGTGCAGCCGCTCCAGGTCTTTGTCGGTAACCTCGGCGATCCGCCGCAGATCCATGTTGTCCTCAAGATCGGCCAGCTTGACCTTGCGCGCCAGCTCGTTCTCCCGCGCGCGCTCGATGAACGCCTCGTAGCTCTCGTCGTCGCGCCGCGTGAGGCAATCAATCGCCGCGAGCACGTCGCCGCTAAAGCCTTCGGCGCGCAGCTGATCCAGCGTCCAGTCGGTATCTTCGATCAGATCGTGCAGTACCGCGACGATCCGCTCGTCCTCGCCGCGCATCTGGGCCATCATCCGCAGCGGATGCAAAATATAGGGAGCGCCCGCCTTATCGCGCTGCTCCTGGTGTGCCTGCGCCGCAATAGCGATCGCTCGGCCAAGTGTTGCCATAGCTCCTCGTAAAAAATTAAGCGCGCCGCGTCTCGACCAGCTCAAGCTGCGGCATCTGATACACGCCGCGCCGGTACTGTCGCCAGAAGTAGAAGAGCAGCAGCGCCGTGGATGGGATCAAAAAGAGCTGCGAGCGCGACAGGCCGTGCCAGACTGCCTGGTTGCCGCGCACAAACTCCACCGCAAAGCGAAACAGCGCGTAGCCCAGCAGATAGATCTTGAACAGCTCGCCTTTGACGTAGACACGCGGCCGCAGCCACCAGATCCAGCCGAACATCAGCGCCTGAAAGATAATCTCATACAGAAACGAGGGATGCATTTTGACGCCGCTGGCGCAGGGCGGACAGTTGGGAATCCGCGCCGCAAGCTCCGGGCTTACCGCGATGCCCCAGGGCAGCGTCGTGGGCGTGCCGATCTGCTCGGTCAGGAAGCAGCCCCAGCGCCCAATCGCCATGCCCAGCGCCACGGCAGGAGCGAACAGATCGCCGGTGGGCTCGCGGTAGCCGACGATGCGCTTGGTCAGGATCGCGCCGAAGTACGCGCCGGCTAGCCCGCCAAGAATACTTTTGCCGCCGCGCTCAAGAATGCCTAGCAGCGTGGGCTCGGGAGCCAGCACAATGTACTCCCAGGCGGTGCTGAGCCGGGCTAGCAGCGCGCCGCCGATCAGCGCGCCGACGGCGATCCAGAGCATTTGCTCGCTAAGCATCCGCCGCCGTCGCGCCTCATAGAAAAAGATCAGCGTCGCGGCCGTCACGCCGAGCAGCACAAACACGTCGTGGGTGCCAACCGCATACGGACCGAGATGAAACAACGTCGGGAGCATAGCTCTCCTGGCGAACGCGCCTCAGGCGCCGATCGAGATGATTGCGGAAATCAAGCGTCCTGCGGCAGCGCGTCGGAGCCTTCCCAGACGCGCGGCTGATCCGAGACCGGGCCGAGGATGATATAGCTGGTCACGATCAGCACCAGCAGCACCAGCACGCCAATGCCCTGCCCGACGCGCGGCTGGACACCAAAGACCTGGATCGTCAGAAAGGTGACGAGCGCCCAGATAATCGGCCCGGTGATCGCCGAGAAGCGCCCGACCATGCCGTACAATCCGTAGAACTCACCGATGCGCGACGGCGGTGTCAGCCGCAGCATAAAGGGTCGATCCGCCGCCCACACTCCCCCCAGCGCGAATCCCGCCGCCGCCGCCACGACGTAGAGCGTCCACAGCGGCAGCCCGACAATGCCGATCACGGCGGCCAGGATAAAGATCGCGACCCAGCATTGCAGCACCAGGTTCAGCGTGCGCTTGGGGCCGAGCTTATCGGCGAGCCAGCCCCAGAAGAAGCCGCCCAGCACCGCGAAGGTGATCGCCGACATCAGAATAATGTTGGCCTGCGCCTGGCCCTCAGCCTCAGTAAGGCCGGTGCTGATCGCGATATTGACCGTGTAGAGCGCCATGATCGAGATCACAGTGTTGATCGAGTCGGTGTAGAAGACGCGGCCAAGCAGGAAGCGCAGCAGGCCGGGATATTGATTGCCCGAGCGCAGCGTCTTGATCGTCTCGCCCGTGGATTGGCGGATCATATCCCAGGTGATCGGGCGGGGATTGGGATTGCCGCGCTCGTTGACGAAGAGAAAGCACGGGATCGCAAAGACCAGGAAGCAGATCGCGATCAGCAAAAAGGCCAGCGGCTTGTCAAGCTCACGACCGCCGCTCGTCAAAAACAGGCCGATGCCCACCGCGATATACGAGCCGAGATAGCCCACGCCCACGCCGATGCCGCCGATCTTGCCGCGCGTCTCCTCGGTGCTGACCTCGGGCAGCAGCGCGTCGTAGAATTGCAGCCCGGCCTGATAGGCGATATTGGCGATGATAAAGCAGATCACCGTCCCGTAGAAGCCGGCGCGTCCCAGCAGCGCCGTAAAGCCTACGCAGATCAGCGTGCTGACGATCAGAAACGGGATGCGCCGTCGCGCCCGGTCGGTCATCGCGCCCAGCAGCGGCGAGGCAACAAAGATCACCGCCATCGAGATCGCCGTGATGATGCCGTATACCGTATCGACTTGCTGAGCCCCGACCTGATCGCGGACCCAGAGCGAGAAAAAGAGCGAAATAACACCCATCGAGAAAATCGTGTTGGCGAGGTCGTACAGCACCCAGCTGGCAACCGCCCGCTTGGTGATCACGTGTGGCCGCGCGGCTGCCGCAGTTGTGCCGGTGCGTGCCATTTGGGACTCGATCATGACCAGTTTCCTTTTCTTAGTGGCAGTGGTCGATGCGCTCCAGAGGTATGCGTAGTGTAGCACACGCGACAGGGGCTGAATAGCTATTTCGGCTTGGTTCGGGCTGGCAGCATCTGGCAGTTGCTGCCATTTTCTGCTTAGCGCCGCTCCCAGACATGATCGCCGTAGCGCCAGGCATAGTAGTGCTGACCGACGTTGCCCATCTCGACCTGGAAGGCGGCCGGATTATCCGGCGTGTAGGTCAGCACGCGCCGCTCGAACAGCTGCGTCAGCACCCAGCGCCGCGCGCCGCCGACGTTGGTTTGCAGCCAGTA
>DASWTQ010000237.1:0-6897 GCA_036402055.1 Herpetosiphonaceae bacterium | reverse complement strand
GGCAACCTCGACGCCAAAAGCAATACCTGGCAGATCACCACCGATGCCAGCGACTCCCCGACTGTCAGCATGACGGATCTGGTGGGCGTGATCGGCACGGCGGATCTGACGCAGAGCCTGCCGCTGGGTGTCGCCGCCTTCAGCAGCACGCAGCTGGTTGCGATGAGCTTCAGCATCGGCGCGACCAACGCGATCGCGCCCAACATGACCTTTACGGTCAGTCCCAACAACAACGCCAGCTGGGATATCGTGCCCGGCTCCCTGTCGATCGGCACGCTGCAGCTCAGCAGCACCGTCGGACGCTCGGCGCTCCAGAGCACGACGGTCAGATCGACCTTTTACGGCTCGATCAGCGGGATCATCACGATCGGACGCCTGCCGTTTTATGTCGCGCTGAGCTTAACCGACAGCAACACCTGGGTACTTCAGGTGGGCAACAAGCAGCATCCGGCGCTGCCCGCGCTCTCGGATCTTGCCGGGCTGCTGGGCGAGAGCGATCCTACCAGCTTCTTGAACGAGACCATGAGCGCGCTCAAGTTCGAGCCGCTGAGCCAGACCTCGATCACACAGGTCACGATCGCCTTCGACCGCTTCACCGCCAGCTTGATGTATGTCCAGATCGGTTTTGCGTCGCGGTTTCGCGGCATTACCGTGGTTGTGCAGATCCGCCTGCCGGACCTGTCGATCGAAGCCGGGCTGGATACCTCGACCAGGCCCAGCCTGCTGACCTTTCTACAAACCTTCGATCCCGCGATCCCCGATCCCGACGGAGCGCTCAGCCAGACCAATATCGCAGCCTTCGCCGTCAGCGCCGCGCCGCAGGATCAAACCTACTCGCTCAACGCGCAGCTGACCTCCAGCTGGACGATCAATGTTCCAGTCGGCGGCGGCAATCCGATCAGCTTCAACATCAGCTCCCTGACGCTGGATCTGGAAGCGATTCAAAACAACTTCGGCTTCTCGATCATCGGCATCATGACGCTGTTCGGCCAGGTACAGCTGATCGTCGCGGCCTCGCGGCCCGCAGATGGCGGCTGGACCTTTATGGGCAGCGTCAGCACGCTAATGCCGGTCAATCTCGGCGATCTGATCGACCACTTCGTCAATCCCACGCTCGGCGGCCAGTCGATCGATCTCAGCGGCAAAAACCTGGCCACGCTCGACGTGAAGCAGCTGATGGTCAGAGTTCAAAGCCGCGCAGACGGACAAAAAACCTATGCCTTCATGGGCGAGGCCGCGTGGAAAGCTCCGATCGGCGATCAAGGAACCTTCGAAGTCGACGCGGCCGTCAGCATCACCAAGCCCTCCGGCCAGCCCGCGACCGGCTATATTCAAGGCTCGCTCTTCTTCAAAGATTTCTTCTTCAACAATCTCGATATTATCGTCCGCTACGATTTCTCGCCGACCAGCAAATCGCTGACGTTTACGCTCAGAAAAGACGGCAAGGAGCTGAGCGCGAGCCTGAGCTACGGCCCCACGCAGGACACGATCCTGACCGTCAAGCTCCAGAAGATCACTGTCGGCGACATTCTGACCTTCCTGGTCAACCTGGTCGATCCCTATCTCGATTTCAAGCTCGAAGCGCCCTGGGACTTGCTGAACAGCATCGATCTCAGCAGCCTGTCGCTCACGATCAACCTGACCAAGCGCACGGTCGGCATTACCTACACCAACAAGATCGAGCTGGGCTTTATGACGATCACGTCGCTGACCTTCACCTACGAGAAAGTCAACGGCCAGAGCACAGTCACGATCAGCCTGGGCGGTAATTTCCTGGGCACGACCTACGATCCGGCCAACAATCCGCTCAAATGGGACGCGCTCAACGACTCGCCGCCGGCGGTTCCCGGCAAAGGCAACGGCGTGTTCGATCTGGACTACCTGGGCGTGGGCCAGCATGTCGCGCTCCAGGACGTGAGCAAGCTCAACACCGTCGAGCAGGTGATCCTGGCGCTGCAAAACACCGTCGTGCCGATCAAGACCAGCGGCAAAAATCCGATTCAGCAGCTGCCGGGGCTGGTCTTCAACACCGACAGCGGCTGGCTGATCGGCGCGAAGTTCTCGGTCTTGAACACCGTCGCGATCAGCCTGGTCTTCAACGATCCCGAGGTCTACGGCCTGCTGATCACGCTGTCGGGCGAGAAAGCCAAGATCTTCGCCGGGCTTAAGTTCGAGATTCTGTACCACAAGATCAGCAATACCGTCGGCGTGTACCATATCGAGCTGAAGCTGCCCGACGCGATGCGCCACCTGGAGTTCGGCGCGCTCTCGATCACGCTGCCGGTGTTCGTTCTGGATATCTACACCAACGGCGATTTTCGCATCGACGTGGGCTTCCCCACCAACGGCGATTTCTCGCGCTCGTTCGGCGTGCAGTACTTCCCGTTCGTGGGCTACGGCGGCTTTTATTTCGCCAAGCTCAGCTCCGACACCTCGACGAACGTACCGAAGATCACCAACGGCACGTTCAACCCGGTGATCGAGTTTGGCCTGGGCTTGAGCATCGGCGTCGGCAAGGAGATCGACAAGGGGATTTTCTCGGCCGGGCTGACGGTCACGGCCCAGGGCATCTTCGAGGGCGTCTTCGGCTGGTTCCGCCCCACCGACACCACGCAGCCCGACGCGCAGTTCTTCAAGCTGGTCGCGACACTGGCGCTGGTCGGGCATCTCTACGGCAAGATCGATTTCGCGGTGATCCAGGCCAGCGTCGATATTACGGTCTATGTCGCCGTCAAAGCCACCTTCGAGGTCTACCAGCCGATGCTGATCGATCTGGTGGCCGGCGTTTCGGTCAAGGTGTCGGTCAAGATCCTGTTCGTCAGAATCCATCTCTCGTTCTCGACCACGATTCGGGCGAACTTCGTGCTCGGCAGCGCCAGCCCAACGCCATGGCATGTCGCCGGCAAGAGCCCGCAGCAACTGCTCCAGCCGCTGTTCCTGGCTCCCGAGGTGCTGGCCGAGACGCCGGAGTTTGGGCTGCGCATGTCGCGCCTGGATCTGATCGCCACGCCCGCGACCACGCAGCCGCCGCTGAACTGGGGCGCGTTCGGGATCTGGACCCAGCCGCGCAAGCTGGATCTGCTTTTCGAGCCCAACTTCACGATCCTGGCACAGAGCGGCAGCAACAAAGCCAGCAGCGTGGCGGGCCTGGCGCTGCTCTTCATCCAGAACGCCATGCCGGCCGAAGACAGCGGGCTGGCCTTCCATGAGCTGTTCATCGCTCAGGAGGGCGCGGCCGAGATGCCGTTCAATATTCTGGTCGAGGGCATTCTGGGCTGGGCGATCCTGGCCTACGCCAATCGCAGCGGCACGCCGCCCGCGCCGCCGAGCAGCAACACCTGCCAGAGCGCCACGCCCGGCAGCGTCGACTACTCGGCGATCGTGAAGCAGACGCGGGTGTCGCTGGCAGATCTGAGCGATCTGTACACGGTGCTGGTCGATACCGAGAGCGGCGGCAAGCTGCCCTTCACCACGCCCAGCGATCTGCCGGGATTCTTGAAGACCAACTTCTGCTTCAACCTGACGCTCAGCAGCAGCAACCAGAGCGCAACCTACTTCCCGATGCTGCCCGAGCTGACGATGACCGCCGGCAGCACGACCGTCGATTTCGGCGCGAATCCGATCCCGGACACCTATCTCTCGGATGTCGAGAAGTTTGTCCAGACGCTGCAAGTTCAGTTCGAGAACGCCGAAAGCGGCAGCAAGTCGGCCAGGGCCGAGGCGCTGGTTCAGGCGTTCGCCGACGGCAGCAGCGGCCTATCGATGGCGGGCTTTATCTTCCAGGATTATTTCGCGATCATCGCGCGCTCGGCGGTACAGGCGGCGATCGATTATCTGGAAACCCAGTCCGGCCCCGTCGCCCTCAGCGATCTGCTGGCCCAGATGCGCGGCGCCGATGCGATCAACACGATCGCGGGCATGGTCTCGCGCTTCCTGCTGCATGGCCTGCGTCTGCCCACGCCCAAGGACGAGCAGAACTTGCAGGCGCTGTATCTGCTGACCGGCCAGCAGTTCAACGTCCCGGCCACGCTGCCCACCGACTACAGCATCCAGCTCAAGGCCGATCCGGCGATCACCTGGCTGCAATTCCCGTCCGGCTCGACGATCAGCTACAACGTCACCACGAGCTGGGGCGCGATCATTCAGCAGCTCAGCCAGGCCACGTTCAGCCCGCAGATCAACAGCGTGCGGGCGCTCCAGAACTACCAGATCGACGCCCAGCGCTATATCTTCCAGCACCAGCGCGTGTGGCAAACCGCGTCGTCGCTGAATCTTTGCGCTACGCCGAGCACCGGCACCCTCACGCTGTGGCAGTTCCCCAGCACGCTCACCGACGCGCTCGGCGACGCAAAAACGCTGCCGCTGGACGTGACGCTCTGGGAGGCCACGCCCGCGACATCGGGCAACACCGGTCTCGACAAACATCAGGCACAGTGCTTCGCCTGGGCCACGATGGTCTCGCTGGGCGTGCAGCAGGTGCCCTCGGCAGCCGCGACCGGCATGTTGCCCAACATCTACCAGCTTCAAGGCACGACCGAAGAGGGGCGCATGCTGCTGGAGGCGCTCTGGCCGTTCCTGGAAAAACTGCCCAGCACGACGACCGCCAGGCTGTTTCTGCTGTATCCACAGGGCAACACCGGCGGCGACAATCCTGCGCTGCTCAACGATGCCGGGATCGATCCGCTGCTGCTCAAGGTCAACCTGTCGACACAGAGCAATCCGCAGGCGGCGCTGCTGGCGAGCGATGAGCAGCAGGACGAGACCAGGGCAGATCTCGGCGCGATCGACACGATCTACAACGCGACCTTTGCCCAGGCCACGAATTTTGTGCGGCTGGTCTGGGAAGCCAGCGTTACCAACACCGGCGGCTACTACCTGTACTATCAGACCAGCGGCGGCGCGGGCTTCCCAGACTACCTGTTCGGCAACGGCCCGACCGCGCAGCTTTCGCTGCTGATCGTGCTCGAAGGCAGCGACTACAGCAAGTTGCACAGCCAGCTTCAGGCCTTCCATAACGTCGTGCTGCTGGCCGATACGCTGAGCGACGGACAGGTGCTCTACGCGACCGCCAACCAGATCACGGTCAAGCACGCGACGATCCCGGCGGGCACGGTCGGCTTCCAGATCGATCGCACGCCGCAGCCCGAGGCCACGCTGCAAGGCCGCCTCGACGAGCTGTACAACCTGATCGGCTACAGCGTGGCGGCGAACAGCTTCTTCAAGGCCAGCATCGAAGGGCTGCCGGTCGGGCCGACCTTTGATCAGAACGACAACCAGCAGGCTGTGAGCGACGACTGGCGCTACCAGCGCGTGGTGCCGACGTATCCGTGGGCGATCAACAACAGCCTGAGCGAGACAGCCAATCCGCTGCTGCCGCCGGCCGATCAGAATCCCTACGCTGGCCTGAGCGCGCAGTCTACGATCGCGCTGGCCTTCAGCTACCACGACACCTTCGGCAATCAGATCGCGGGACCGCCGACGCTGTCCAATCTGTCGGCGCCAGTGCGCTACATCGACCCGCTGCTGGGCATTACGCTCTGGCCTTCGGTGGCGGCGGGCTACACCTTCACGGCCGGCGACAGCCAGTCGGCCAGGCTCAACTTCGTGCTGCACTTCGACAGCTCCAAGTACATGCCGAGCGCGGGCTTGTCGTTCGCGGTGACGCTGGAGAAGATTAAGTCGGATCGCTTCTCCTACCAGCAGATCTACTACCAGATCCACCAGCCGGATGTGACCTTTAGCCTGACAACCACGGTCAACAATTCGGCGCCGTTCAGCCTCACCACAGCCGACTTTGCCAGTCTGACCGACGCGAGCTATCTGTATCTGGCCACGCTGGCAGCCTTTGTCGAAGAGTTCAGCTACACGGTGCCGACCAGCAGTCCGCCGAATCTGCAAACGATCGCGACAACGTACGGCGTGACGGTTGGCGAGCTGGCCGATCAAAACAGCACGATCATCAATATCTTTAGCGCCGGAAAAGCGCTCAAGATTCCGCTCTACTACCGCATCGTAGCCGGGCAAACGCTTGAAACGATCGCGCAGCAGAGCGGGATCGGCACCACCACGCTGCTGGCACAAGCCGCCGACGATCCGGCCTTCTTGCAGCCCGGCACCGTGCTGGCGACCGGCCAGACGCTGAGCTACACCGTGCAGGGCACGCTCGCGCTGGCGCAGATCGCGGCGCAGTTCGCCGATGTCGCGCCCGGTGATGTGGCGGCGGCAAACGCGGGCGTCGTCGTGGGCGTCGACTCACTGACTATTCGCAATACGCCGACCGACAGCACCGGCAAGACCCTGAACGAGCTGATCGCGGCCTACAGCGCCGCCAATCCCAACGAGCCCGCACTGACGGCGGCTGAGATCGGCACCGCCAACCAGGATCTGCTGAGCTTCTTCGCCGATACTACGCCGCTGACGATCCCGGTTCTGCATGAGGTGCTGGCCGGCGAGACCGTGACGATCATCACGCGGATCTACGGCATCACCGCCGCCGCGCTGCTGCAACACAACCCGAACAACACACGCCTGCTGAATCCAAATGTGCGCATGCTGGTGACAGCCGAGAGCTACAGCACCGTCGCCGGCGATACGCTGCTGACGATTACGCAGAAGGCCAATATCACGATCGCGCAGCATAACCAGAGCGCGCCGCTGCCGTATGAGCTGATCAGCACGGCCGACCTCGGCGGCGCCAACGCGACCGTCGCGCTGAATCCCAACCTCGGGCCACGCGCCGACGATCTTAGCCAGACGGTGCCCGCGCCGCTGCTGATCCCGTCCCGCATGCGCCTGGCGACGCTGGACATCTCCGGCTACGCGCTGCATCGAGTTGACGGCAGCAAGGATACACTGGCCTCGCTGGCGGCGGCGAACCAGAATCCCGCCGATCTTGCG
>DASWTQ010000236.1:0-19307 GCA_036402055.1 Herpetosiphonaceae bacterium | reverse complement strand
GTGTAGACTCGGGTCTCACGTAGAAGGTGCCAAAGCCAGAGAAAGTAACACTTTCGCCAGTTTTGAGGCGCTCATAAATCAGTTCAGTTATCGCATCGACCCAGATAGCTGCTGTTTCGGGCGTAGTTTCCATGCGTTCAGCCAATTGAGACACAAATTCTTGCTTCTTCATAGCTATGTAGCTCGCTTTGAGTGAACCAGTTTACAAACCGCCTCACTCCCCCAAAACCTCACTCACCCGCCGCGCAAACACGTCGAAGCCGAAGCTATGGCTGCGCTGCACGGCTCCGGCGGCCAGCTGATGCAGCAGTGCCGGATCGACGATTAGGCGCCGGGTTTGCGTCTGAAGCTCGTCGAGCGTGCTCCACAGCAGGCCGCTCACATCGGGAACCACAGTCTCAAGCTGCCCGGCATTGGCGATCACCACCGGCACGCAGCCGGCCGCCATCGCCTCGATCGTCGTGATGCCGAAGTGTTCGAAGCTCTCGGGCTCGTGCTCCTCATCCTCGCCGTAGCCCGTGGCGTGCCAGAAAACGCTGGCCTCGCCGTAGCACCGCCGTAGATCCACCAGCGGCGCGTTCACATGCAGCACGATCGGATAGCCGGCGGCGGCAGCCTCGACCTGCGCCAGATACGCGCGCTGCTCGGGCTGATCGAGATCGCAGCCGCCGACCAGATGATACTGCCAGCCGCTGAGACCGGCATCGCAGAGCGCGCGAAACGCCTGGATCATCGGCAGGTGCTTTTTGTTGTGCGCGCCCGCAAAGAAGCGACCCACGCTCAGGATCATCGGCTGCTTGGGCAGGCTTGAGAGCGCAGCGAGATCGACGGCGGGATAGAGCACCATGCTGGGAAGCAGCCAGCGTCGATAGATCCAGCGCCGGGTAAACTCCGAGTTCGCCAGGATCGTCGAGTAGCTGTCGAGGGCGCGCGAAACCTCGGCTCGGCTGCGCTCAGTGGGCTGGACGCCACTCCAGGGCTGCATGGCCCAACCTCGCATCAGCCGCGCCTCAAGCCGACTGCCGAGCAGCGCCACGCTCTGCAGCGCCACGCCGCGCTCACGATCGTCGTCGGCAATGCCGGCAGCGCGCAGAGTCCAGGGCGTCACATCCAGCTCCACGTTCGCAACGTGGCCCGCGCCGATCGGCTGTGGCAGCGGAATCTGCCACGCGGTCCAATCATCCGAGCGCTGACCAACGCACTCGCCATTCACCAGCACGCGAACTGTAGGCGGCGACACAGTGGGCGGACGGAGATCGGCCAGCGTGATCAGCAGCGCGCGTGCGGCGGTGGGCCAGCGGCGAACAACTTCCAGCCCGACATGGCCGCCGGTCCAGCTCCAGTGACGCAGTCCATCGCTCTCGTGCGGGTAAACACCATCGATCCAGCGAACCGTCGAGGGCGCGAGCTGCGTGGATCGGCGTGCAAACTGCGGCGCTCCGCCCGCGCTGTAGTCGAGCAGCGGCTGCGGAAAATGCACATACAGCACATTCCGGGCGGCGCGTGCCGGAAACAGATCGCCGTGCGAAGCGTTGATCAGCAGATCGTACTCAGCCGAGATCGCGCTCAGCCTCTGGTTGCCGGGACTATCCGGCACCGCACGAGACGCGATCGAGTCGAGATCCAGGGCCAGCCGCTGAGCGACGGCTTGGAGATCGAGCGGCTGGTGGGCGATTAGATCCACGTGGTGGCCCTGCAACACCAGCGCCCGCGCCAGATCCAGGGATACGCGCTCACCGCCGCCGAGCGTCGCCAGCCAGCGATTATAGATTCCTACTCGCATCCGCGCTCCATGCTACAATAGCCGCCATGCAGCCGACTGTCTCGATCATTATCGTCACCTACGGAAGCGCCGGCCGGATCGATGCCTGCCTCGACGCGCTCGATCGGCTTCAAAGCCAGCCGGCTCACGAGATCATCGTCGTCGATAACGCCTCGCCAGATGATACCGTATCCCGCATTCGGGCGCGACGATCCGGCGTGCAACTGCTGGCTGAGGCCGAAAACTGGGGCTTTGCCGGAGGTGTGAATCGCGGCGTGGCAGCGGCAAGCGGCCAGTACATCGCGCTGCTCAACCCCGACGCCGTGGCGCGTCCCGATTGGCTCGACGAGCTGATCGCGCCCTTCGCCGATCCGACGATCGGCGTGACCGGCAGCAAAGTGCTCGACGGCAAAGGACGCATCCAATCGATCGGGGCGCTGCTGGCCGTGCCGCTGCTGCTGACCAGCCATCGCGGCGAGAACGAGGCCGACACCGGTCAGTACGACACGCCCGCCGACGTGTGGGGCGTTCACGGCGCGGCGATGGCGTTTCGGCGTGAGCTGTGGGCGCAGCTCGGCGGCTTCGACGAGGGCTACTTTCCGGCGTATCTCGAAGAAAGCGATTTTTGCGAGCGAGCCCACCGCGCCGGCTATCGCGTGGTGACCGCGCCGCGTTCAGTTGTGAACCACGCCGAGTCGTCGTCCACGGGCAAGTTCAGCGCAGAGTTTTACTACTACTATCTGCGCAACCGGCTGCGCTTTGCGGTCAAATGGCACGACTGGCCGATGCTCTGGAACGAGTTTCGGCCCGCCGAGCAGGCCCGGCTGCACGAGGCACCGCTGCTGGATCGCCGGGTAGCGCGGCTGGTCTACCAGCAAGGCATTCCATCGCTGGCCGCGCCCGAGGCCGCTCAGCGCGCCGGTATTCTGTCCACGGGCCGCAACCTCCGCGCGGGCACCTTCCCCGCCGATGGATTACAGCCGCTGCTGGATTTTGCCGACGAGGCCACGCGCAACAGCGTGCTGAGCGAGGTCCAGTTTCGATCGCGGCTGCCGCTGCTGGCGACGCTGCGCAGCGCCTGGAACAACATCGCGACTCGCTGGTATGTGCGGCCCAACTTCGATCAGCAGACCCGCTTCAATCTGGCGCTTGAGCGCGCGCTCCACACGACGATCGAGCAAACCGCCGCTCGCGCCGCCGCCGATGCGCTCGACATCGCGCTGCTGGCCTGGAAGCTGGAACAGCAGACCAGCGTTGAGCCCTAGCGCCGCCCGAGCAGCCGCTGCACCAGGTTCAAGATCCGCATCACACGACCGTGCTGAATCTGGCGGATCAAGTCTTCCAGCCGCGCGATATGCTCGTTTTTGGCTACAACGATCGCGTCTAGCTCGTCCATGCGCCGCTGATCGCCGAGCATCGCCGCCTGCGTGGCCGCCTCGGCCTCCTGGAGCGCGGGCTTGCGATGCTTGTCGGCGGCGTAGCGCGGCTGGCGGCAGAACGCGATCAGCGGGCGCAGCGCCTGCGGCCACGCAAACTCCTGCCGGGCAACACTGAACGCCGCATCAAACGATTGCCGCACGTCGCGCTGCTCGACCAGCGCCAGGATCGCGGCGGCATAGCCTTCGGCATCCTCGATCGGCACGACCTGGCCCAGGCCACGCTCGCGCACCGTATCCGCCAGCGTATCGCCCGCCGAGACCACCATCGGCAGCCCGGCCCAGATGTAATCCAGCAGCCGCGTGCGGAAAGCGAAGCGCGTCTCGACATGCTCCAGATGCGCGCTCACGCCGAGGTCGGCTTCGAGCAAATAATTAGCGCGCTCGGCGTAGGGCACCCAGCGATCGTTGAAGAAAACCGTCTGGCCATGCAGGCCAAGCTCGTGCGCCAGCACCACCGCCCGATCGTACATCGCCATGACGGGAACGTCCGCCGGGTTGGGATGGTGATAGCCCATGAAAAACAGCTTCACATCCGGCCGCCGCTCGCGCAGAATCGCCATCGCGCGAATCACCGTCAGCGGATCGAGCCAGTCCCAGATGCCGCCGCCCCACAGCACCAGCGTATCGTCGGCGCTGATGCCGGGCACGACGCCTTTGATCACCTTGCGCTCGTGAGTGGGCGGCGTCGGCTCAAGGCCAAACGGCACCACGTCGATCAGCGAGCGAAACGTCGGATCGTGCTGATACGACTCGGGAGCGAGACGGCCCATAGTGCCGAGCGCGCCCAGCCAGAAATCGCGCTGCCGCTCGCTGGCGCAGATAAAAAAATCGCCGACGCGCAGCTGCTCGTTGAGGATCGCCAGGTCGCCGGCGGTGCGCGCCTGAGCCTCGACCGGATCGCCTTTGGTATGCAGCTCCAGATTTTCCAGATGAAACGGATCGTAAAGATCCACGATCAGCACTTTGTGCAGCGCCTTGAGCGCAGGGTAGAAAAAGAGCGCAAAGCCCTGCACGATCAGCACCTCGGCATGGCTGGCCAGATGCTGCACCGCCTCCTGATCGTAGCGCTTGAACGCCACACACTCGACGTTCGGGATCGCAACGTCGGCCTGATCCGGCGCGGCCAGCGTCACATAGCACGACTGCGCCAGGTAGCGCGCCATCTCGACGGCACGAATGCCGGGGCCGGCCAGATTCTGATACAGCGGATCGCTGCTGAGGATCAGCACGCGAGTAGTACGAGAGCCGTTTAGCATAGCGCGAATATCGAAAGCCTCGGTCAGCGCCTCCTGAAGCAGCAGATAGGAGGGCGCGAGATAATTAGTGCCCATCGGGCGGCGAAACAGCGGCAGAATCTCGGAGTCGGGACGCGCGCGCCGGGCCTGCACCGCCTGCCGCCTGGACCACAGACGCGGAAAATCCCCGATCACATCGCCAGCCGCCATCAGGTAGCTCAGCATCAGCTTGGGCACGGGCAGCGTCGGGTCGGCGCTGGCGTGCTTGCGCTGGCGCAGATCGAACTCGCGCCGATCCAGCGACTGGCCGCCTTCGAGCAGGCTGCGCTTGAGCAGCAGCATCAGCGCGGCCGGTAAAACCTGCTGCAAATGCTCGTCGTCGTAGTTCTTGAGGATCGTGATCAGCGCGTTGCGCTCAAGCAGCGTGCGAATCTGGTGGCCATGCATAATGTTGGCCGTGGCGTGCGACCGGTGATAGACGACGGCGTCCGGCGCGAAGCGCACGCGGTAGCCGTAGAGCCACAGCCGCCAGCCGAGATCGACATCCTCGAAGTAGGCGAAGTACTCTTCATCGAAGCCGCCGACATCCAGAAAGATGCCGCGATCGATCAGCATCGCGCCGCCGCAGGCAAACAGCAACTCCTGCTCCTCGGCGGCGACCGCCTCGGCCGGCATCTGGTGAAAGAATTGATCGCCGTGGCCGTAGAAGTTGACGCCGCCGCCGATAAAGTCGATGCGCTGGCCGTGCCAGTCCAGCATCCGCGCCCCGACGCAGACCACGCCCTCGTCGCGATGTGCCAGCAGCGAGTCGACCTGCGCCCGCAGCCAGCGCGGATCGGCGTAGGCATCGTTGTTGATCAGCGCGAGATACTGGCCGCTCGCCGCCGCCGCGCCCTGGTTGACGGCCGGCGCGAAGCCCAGGTTGTGCGTGTTGGCGATCACCTTGACCATCGGGAAGCGCTCCGCCATCAGCTCAAGCGAGCCGTCCTGGGAGTTGTTGTCGACCAGAATCAGCTCGACCAGCTCGGCGGGATAATCCTGTTTGAGCAGTGAGCTAAAGCACGGCTCCAGATGCTGGCGACCGTTGAAGTTGACCACAACCACCGATACCGTAGGCAGCGCCACGATTACTTCCTTCCCGTCAATGTATTCAAAATTCGCATGACGCGCCCGTTTTGCACCGCCGCGATCTGCTGGCGCAGCGTCGTGGCCTGCGTTTCCAGCCACTGCGCGCGCTCCATCAGATCGCGGATCGTCGTCTGTGCGTGCATCGATTGCGTGAGGCTGTGCTCGTGTACTCTGGCGACTTCGGCCTGCATCGCGTTGATCACGATCTGCTGATCGGCAAGCACACGCTCAAGGCTGCTGATCTGATTGCGATAATGCGCGATCTGCTGCCCGTAGTGCGCGTCGCTCTGCTCCTGACGCGCTCCCAGCTGCCGCTGCACGATCGTCAGCAGCACCGGCGACAGCGCGCTGCCCCAGTCGGCGCTGGCGTCTTCCTGGGCGGGCATGATCGTCGGAGCAAGCACGGCATCTACCGCCGCGACCAGCCCCGGCGTTTTCTCGGCCGCGATCAGCTGGCGATAGGCCGGCTCGCGGCGCTCGGTGGCGAAGAACGCCGCGTTGTAGTATGTGTCGACCAGCCGCTGCGCCGTGACCCCAGGATCGACGCGCATCAGCAAGTGTTTGACCAGCATCATGCCCAGCCAGGCGTGAAGATAGCCCGTGGGATAGGCCCGCGCCGCAATTCCTTCCGCATCGAGGAATCCGAGCCACTCGTCCAGCCGTGGCAGCCCGTAGTCGCGGTGCTCCCTGAGCTGCTGATGCTCGGCGCGCAGCTCGGTCTTGATATACTCGAACAGCAGCGCCTCGGCGGCCTCGACCTCGGTGTTGCCGAACGGCGCCAGCAGGATCACGCCATGCTTAGCCACACGCAGCAGCTCGCGCCAGAAGGCGGCGCGGCCAGGCTGAGGAATATGCTCAAGCGTATCGGCGGAGACGACCAGATCGAAGCTGGCCGCGTCGAAGTGGAGCCCGGTGCCGTCGCCTTTGACATAGCCCGGCAGATCGCAGTCGACCACATCAAGAACCGTAACGTGGTCGTCGGGCAGGAAGCGCTTCAGCGGCAGCGTGGGCGTTCCGTTATCCTGGTAGAAGCCGCCGACATCCAGGATCGACAGCTGCTCTAAGCCGAGCTGCTCGCGACAGGCGTCGACGGCCTCACGCAGCATATGGTAGCGGCCAAATTGATCGAATGGCATCGTCTGTGCGGCCTGCTCCAAGCCTGGAAGGCGCGTCACCCCAATCGTCATAAAACCTTTCTCCAGTTTCAGGCGTGGCTTCATGGCAAGATCTCGAAGATCACCACGCCTTCTTCTTCATACACAACGTTGAGCGCCGGACTTTCGCGCAGCTTCTCGACGTCGAACTTATCGATCTGCTCCGAGTGCGCGCCGCTATAAATGTAGCGAATGCCCGCCTCACGACACAGCGCGATCCCTTCGTCACTGGGCAGCGGATCGTCGCGCAGCGATTTGGCGAAGCTGTTGATCTGCTTGGCGTAGCCGGTCGTCGCCGCGCGCTCGCTGCCATACGTGATCGGCGGCAGCGTGGTCTGACGATGCGTCAGCAGCGGAATCCACCAGCCGCCATCCGAGCCCACCACCAGCGAGTCGCCGTAGGCCGGAAACATATTGACCAGAAAGCGCGCATCCGGCGGCGTGCTCTCACGAATCCACTCCATCGCGCGCTCGTCGGCGGGCGTGAAAAGCTGGAACTGCGTGTCGATCAGCTGCTCCTGCCAGCGCACGCCCCACACGCTCACAGCGACCAGCGCGCCGATCCCGACCAGCGCGCCGACGAACGGACGCCACGCGCTCAGGCGCTCAGCCAGCAGGCCAAGCACATACGCCGCCAGCGGAATTACCGAGATGTACAGCGCGATGTAGGAGGTGAACGCCGCGATCACACCGGCGCCGGGCAGACCAAAGACATACGGCACCACCACCAGGATCAGCAGCACGCTCCAGGCCAGACACAGCCCGATCCGCCAGTTGCGCCGCGCCAGCGCCAGCCCAAAGCCGAGCGCCGCCAGCACGAGGATCGCCGGGTTGACGTAGTTCGGCACGATCGACTCCAGCGCCGAGATCGTGCTGATGCGCTCCTGGCTGACGCTCTGCGTGACAAAGCCCGAGACGTTGCGGGTCAAGTTGCCGCCGAGCGTGTTCCACAGCCAGGGAGCCGCCACGATCAGTGCCAGACCCGCGCCCAGGATCGATCGCGGCACAACCGAGCGCAGCGTGGGCCAGGTTGGCGTACGCAGCAGCAGCGCCAGCACATACACGCCCACAAACAGCGCGGCAAAGATCGTGACGATGTAGTGCGTCAGCATCAGGCTGGCCGTGACGATCACCGCCAGCGCCAGGCGACCTTTGCTCAGCCGCGCATGTTCAAGCAGCGCCATCCAGCAGATCACCACGGCCGGCAGCGCGACCTGACCCGTAAGCTGCGTGTAGCGGCCCCAGTTCACATAGTACGCCGGCATCGTGTTGGCGAATGCGGTCAGCGCGACGGCCCACAGCCCGGCCTGGCGGCTTTTGGTTAGTCGCGCCGTCAGGAGATACGCCGAGGTCAAGGCCGCGAAGTTGATCAGTTGGCCGACGTAGAGCACGCTCTTGGGGATCGATATGCCGCTGAACCAGTGCAGAAACGCGGCGTTGGCGTGAAAGCCGTAGTGGTAGGTGAAGGTGACCAGCGGCGCGTACGGCTCCCAGGAGCTGAACAGCCCGCGATTCTCCACCAGCAGCTGCGCGATCATCGTGTGGTGGTAGGAGTCGCCCCACAGCCCGACCGGCAGATCGCGGATCACGAACAGCCGCGTCAGCAGCGCCACGCTGAGCAGACCGCCCAGCAGCAGCGCGTGGCTGGAGATCGCCGGAGAAAGCGTCATCGCCGCCAGTCGCTGCCGAGGATTGCGGCGATACGGCGCGAGCAGAACGCCCAGCGCGATCAGCACATAGGCCCAGGTGATCCAGCGGCTCCAGGGCAGCCCGACCAGGTAGGCGGTCTGCAACAGCAGCGGCGGCAGCCCAATGCTGATGCCGACCGCGAATGCCAGCCGCTCCGGCCAGGTCAGCGCGTTGTCGGGCCAGAGCTTGAGCAGCGCCAGCCCCGGCACCACGTAGAGCAGCACGGCGAGCAGCAGCAGACCGACGCCCTGCGGCACGTTTTGCAGCCCCCAGCCAATCATCGCCGAGCTGCCGAGCGTAAACAGCAGCAGCAGCCAGAGCACGGCAACCAGCCCCGGCTCGTGCCATAGCTCCCGCCGCGACTGTCCGGCGACCTGCTCCATAGATGGCGCTCTTTCTAAGCTGCTTTCCAACTCCACCGCGCCGGAATATGCACACTGCCCCACCGCTCGGCGATGGCGCTGGTCTGCACAACAAACGAGTACATCCGCTCATGATGATCGAACGGATGCGTCATAGTCGTATCGTAGATCGCCGCCGTCAGCACGTAGTTGCCCGACAGCAGCGGCAGCTCGTCGATCGTATAGTCGACGTAGCCACGACCGCGCACGCGGCCCAGGGTGAGACCGCCGAAGCGCGTGTTTGGGCCGTTGATCTGAAAGCCGCTCACATGATGCAGCGCCAGGCCAAAGACCGGATCGTCGATCGGCTGGTGCGCCTCGTAGTAGACGCGCACCGTGAGCGTATCGCCGGTCTGAAAAGCGCTTGGCTCGCGGCCCTGCGCGTCCAGAAAAGCCACGCGTGTGATCTCGATCTCGCGACTGCCCCAGCGATTGGTCTTATCAGGCTGCGCCGGCGGCAGCGACACCGCTTCCGCTGCTTCCCCGCCGACCTCAAGCGCCGCCTGCCGCTCGCGCTCCAGGCGCTCGAACTCCTGCGCGTTGGTCTGCCGCAGATACGCGTCGATCGTGGTGACCGGATCGCCCGCCGCTTTCAGCTCGCCGTGGTCCAGCCAGATCGCCGAGGTGCACAGGTTGCGCACCGAGTCCAGGCTGTGCGACACGAACAGGATCGTGCGGCCCTCCTGGCGGAACTTGTACATGCGATCCATACACTTGCGCTGAAACGCCTCGTCGCCGACCGCCAGCACCTCGTCGGTGATGATGATGTCGGGATCGACGGCGGTGGCGATCGCGAAGCCGAGCCGCATGTACATGCCCGACGAAAAATGCTTGACCGGCGTGTCGATGAACGGCCCCAGCTCGGCAAAATCGATGATGTCGTCGACGCGGCGCTGCATGTCGGCGCGTCCAAAGCCCAGCAGCGAGCCGTTGAGATAGATGTTGTCGCGGCCGGTCAGATCCGGGTGAAAGCCCGAGCCCAGCTCCAGCAGCGCCGAGATCCGCCCGCGCACGCGCAGGCTGCCGCTGGTCGGCTCAAGAATCCTCGTGATCAGCTTGAGCGTCGTGGACTTGCCCGAGCCGTTATGCCCAACCAGGCCCAGCGTCTCGCCGGCGGGCAGCGTAAAGCTGACATCGCGCAGCGCCCAGAACTTCTCGGTCTCGCCGCGCGGACGCAGCAGATTCACCATCCGCTCTTGAAACGAGTTGCGCTTCTCGCGATGCAGCGTAAATTGTTTGGAGACGTGCTCGAATTCGATACTATTCATAGAATAAAGAACAAAAGAACAAAGCAACAAAAGAACAAAACGAAAGAACAAAGAACAAACGCGTAACTTCCTTGTTCCCTGGTTCATTTGTTCCTTTGTTCCCCTTTAGATCTCCTCCCCAAACCGCCCGCTGTAGCGATGGAACACGAACGAGCCGAGCGCCAGGATCACCAGCGCCGTCAGCAGCGTGCGAAACACGCCGTCGAGCGCGGGCAGGCCCGGCACCGGAATCAGATTCTTGGTCTGGCCGTACAAAATATCGCGGTAAAAATCCACGATCGACGCCATCGGATTCAGCCAGCGCACCAGCTTGGCCTGCGTCGGCGTCGCGATCTGCTCAAGCGAGAAAAAGACCGGCGTCAGAAAGATCCACAGCTGGATCAGAATATCGATGATGTGTGTCGTATCGCGGAAAAAGACCGCTACCGTCGAGAGCAGCAGCGACATGCCGATCAAAAAGATCGTCTGGATGATGATGATCACCGGCAGGAACGCGAAGGTCCACGAGAAGTTGAGCCGCCCGAGCGTGTACCACTGCACCGCCGCCATGACCAGAAACATCACCGGCAGCGCGAAAATATAGTTGACCAGGTTGCTCAGCACCACCGTGATCGGCAGGATCTCGCGCGGGAAATAAACCTTCTTGACCAGATTGGAGTTGTCCAGGATCGAGCGCATGCCGCCGCTGACCGCTGTGACCGCGAAGTTCCATGGCAGCAGCGCGACAATCAAAAAGACCGGAAACATCTTGATGTCGTTGGTCAGCAGCAGGCTAAAGACCAGCCAGAAGATCAGCATCATCAGCAGCGGATTCAGCAGCGACCAGATGTAGCCCAGCACCGAGTTTTTGTAGCGCGCCTTGAGATCGCGGCCGACCATGTTGCGGATCAACTCGCGATAGTTCCACAGCTCCTGAAGCTTGACCAGAATGCCGACCTGCCGATCGATCAGCACCGTGAGCAGCCCGCCGATCAGCCCCACAGCCCCCGCGATCGAAAGCTTGAGCAGGCTGTAGTTCGACACAACCGTGACCGCTCCCGGACGCTGCGCGACAAACGCCGGAGCGCTGGAGTACACGTCGAAGCTGGTTCCGTACTGGCGGTACAAGTAGCCCGTCAACGAGCGCACCGCGTCCAGCGTGCTGACGGCACCACGCGCCCGCTCACGCGCCTCGACGCGCTCGGCCTCGGTGGCGGCAGTACGCTCGGCCTGCCGGGCATTGCTCAGATTGATCTCGGTTCGCTCGATTAGCACCTCAAGCGACCGTGTCAGCGACTGACGCTCGGGCTCGGACAGGGCCGCGATCGACGAGCTGCCCTGCTGCGGAACGATATTGTCGAGCGCCTGAGTCAGCAGCAGCCGGCGCAGCAGCTCATGCTCGATCACCAGATTCGAGCCGGCCGTATCCGTGCCGGCGGCACTTCCGCCGCTCAACAGCGCCGCGTGATACTCGTGGCCCAGCAGCGTGCGCAGCGTCTCGGTACCGGCGATCGCATACAATCGGCGGGTCAGGCCCTCGGCGGCGCGGCTGGCGATCTCGGGCGCGACCGCTGCATCCAGCGAGTAGGCCGTGATCGCGATCTGCCCGGACGCGGGATAGGCGTACTCCAGGCCGCGCCGCCCCAGATCTTCAAAATTCAGGCGCAGCACGCCGCCCAGGTTTTCCTGCTGCTCACGCAGCGCCGGTCCGGGCACACCATCATTGAACAAAGCGGGAAAGGTTGCGGGATCGAACTGGACCACCGACTGCGCCGCGTAAAAGGTTGGCTGGCGCACCACAGACGGCAGCGCGATCAGCACCGCCGACACGGCCGCCAGCAGCACCATCAGCCAGTGCAGCACCCAGACGCGCATCGAGAGCACGCGCCGGTCTTCGTAGTTGAGCGTTGCTACACGGGCCATAGAGCCTCCTTCGTCACGTGGTCGGGCGTGGCCTGAGCCGACTCGCGGGCCAGAATGATCGTCCGCGTCTGGCCGCGCTTGAGGTCCAAGATCAGCGTCGTACCTGTGGCCACAGCGGGCTGCCCATCGATCTCGATCCGGCTCGACGCGAAAGGCAGCGTCAGCGTGACGGCCTCCAGATCGTGGGCGCTGCCGTTGCGCACGGTGAACTCGTAGCTCGGATTTTCGGCCTTGACCTCGACTGTCACCTGGCGAATATCCTGGGCGTACTGCACAATCTCGGGCACCGGCGCGATCCAAAAATCCTGTCGTGCCGCGTCGATCGCCGTCTGCCAGGCCGCAATCTGAGCCGGCGAGGTGACCTCCTCGGTATGCGCCCACACGTCGATCGCGCCCTCATTGAGCAGCGCCGCCTGCATCTGCGCCAGCACCGAGTCCCGCGACTCGGGCGTGAGATATACATCGCCAATCACGGCGATCTCGGGCTGCGCAGGCACGCGACGCAGCGCATAGCCTGATCGATCGGCCAGAAACGATCGGCGGAAATCGGGATTCCAGACCGTGCGTGTAACCGAGCGAATGCCTTCGCGGGCGAGCACCTGCCAGCTATCGAAGCGCATGCCGTAGCTGCTGCTCCACGGAAACGCCAGGCTGGTCGCGGGCTGCACGTCGCGCTCTTGCGCAACTTCTTTCCAGGCCGCAAAATCGGCGCGCCAATCCTCGGGCTTGACGTAGGTGCCGGCGAAGTGCGAGAAGGTGTGGCTTTGAATATCCTGGCCTGCTGCTATCAATGTCGCGATCTGCGAGCCGAAGTACCAGGCCGGAGCCTCGGCCTCGGTCTGGTGCGGATCGTCGACGAACCAGGACTCTGTCTGCCAGCGGTTGGTGCGCCAGTTGTGACCCGGCTCGGTACTGGCCCACTCGTAGACCGGATTGTTCATGAACTCCCGGCGCTCGGCGTTGCCGGTCAGGAAGTTATAGCCGTTGGTGTAAAACGTCGCGCGGATATTGGCGGGCGCGAACAGCTTCAGCGCCTGCTCCGCTCCCTGGCGCATACGCAGACCGCGCGTCGTCGGAGTGGCGTCGACGTTCGGCTCTTCCACGCTGCGGCTATGAATCAGTCCACCCATCGCGGTCTCGTAGTCGAACGAGAAGGCCAGCGCGGCACGCTTGCCCTCGGGCCACGGCGCAACCCGCACGCCCAGCTGGCCCATGCTCAGATCCGCAACATAGACGCGGTCGTCAGAGGCCGGATGGATCGAGATCCCGACTTGTACAGCATCGGCAGGCGCGACTCCCGCAGCCGAGATCAGGCCCCACTGGAGCGACGGCACGTCTTGCCAGTCGCCGCGCGTCACCTCAAAATCGATGCCGTCTGCGTCACGCCAGTGAAACAGCACGCGCACTCTGGTCGCGGATGGACTATCGCTTAACGCACGAAACGCCACGCGATACTCCACTCCTGGCCGCGCGGCGATGTACGGACTGATCAGCGAATTATTGGTTCCCAGGATCTGCACCGACTGGCCTGTGTCTTTGACTACCGTCGTAGATGTGATGATCTTGACGCCAGGCGCGGCACTGGTCCAGCCATCGGGCAATCCGTTGCCATCCGTATCTTTTGAAAAATCGTTATTTGGCAGAATATTTGGGCCAGTGATCGTCAGCGGCGTCTGGCTGCGCGCCTGTCGCAAACCATAGAGGCCAGCAGCCACCGCCAGTACCGCCACTGTCACAATCGCGCCCCACAAACCCCAGCGGCGTATCACGTATATCCCTCACAAAACCGCTGTATTCTAGCATAGCGGATTTGGCTTGACAAAGAGTGACCTTTTCACCCTCTTCGCACACTGACTCGGGCTTTCAGCGTTTTGTGCATACATTGATCTCGTAGGGCGTATTGTATACGCCCGGACACGCCACCGGCGTGTCCCTACGGATCAATCATCTTGAAAAACGCTGTAATACCCCAAAGTGGTGTGCATCTCTTAATTCGGGGTCGTGTGTAAATCGCTTATTGAGCTTTTCTCCTGGGCAAACCTCCGCGTACATGAACACCGACCGCTCGTCCTGAGCGGTCGATGTTGTTTCAAACCCTGAGAAGAAATGCTACTCCAAGCAAATCTATTCTTGCGATCTAGGAGCATCGCCTTTTGTATCTGCCTCCACAATCTTAATCTCTTCATCTGTTAGATCGTACAGTTCGTACACAAGACGGTCGATCTGTACATTTGTGGCACCAACCTGGCGTTGTAGCATACCCCTATCGTAACTGGTTCTAGCTCCCACTGCTTGTTGTTGCAGTACAAGCATCCGTTCAACGAGGGTTAAGCATTGACTTCGAAGTGTGGTACTCATATTCCTTGGATACGGAAATTCCCTAAGATTTTTTATAACGACTTTCGGGAATAATTTACGGCTACTCTTGACGGCTCTATGTTTATAGAAGAGTGATGTTAGCCGACTGTTTAGTATGCCCAAAAGAATCTTTAGATCGAGAACATCATCATGAGGATGAAGTACATTTAGAATGCTCTTGTTATTGAGAAAGTCCTCCGAGACATATGCCGCATTCATACAATACGGATAATTGGAGGTTATTTCCCGTAGAAGAAGACGAGGTCGTCTGAAGATCTCAAATTCACGCGGCTGCGACAGCCAGGGACCGTACTGCATCCACATACCAGACCACTCCAAACGGTAACGTAATACATCTCTTCCCTGTAAATAGCGAAAACTATCTTTATCCACCCACTGATCCCGGTCAAAGATATGATTTCTCACATCCTCCTCGGTTTGTGGTGGATTACCTCTGCCTTGCTCATAAGCTTGAAGCCCGCTTCTAACATCAAAAGCATCGCCAACCATTTGAGATAAAGCGACAACTTTATCAACAACTTCTACACCATCAGAAGATCGCGAAAAAACAATACGATGATTTTGAGTCGACCATCTAGCACGATCAATCTCAAATGCTTGAGTTGAAAGAAATTCTTCTTTAGAGGTCACTCTTAGAACGTGTACTGAGCTATCGGAGTCGGAACCACCAACGATGAAAATACTTGGCTCCATTGATACTTTGTTAAAGACAACATAATTAAGATCAGCAATCATCGTAAGTCGAGGGGTAAAAACCTTGCGAAGCAACTTGGCACTTTCAATGGTAAGCCAAGAATTTGGTACGATAAACCCTCCAAGGCCGACACTATTCATAAGCCGCAGCATTAGTTCCATAAAAAGCATAAATGTATTCTGTTTTTCCCAAGTTGTTGCATATTTTTCCGAGAAATAATTACGTTCAGCAGGTGTTAGAAGTTCACGAGTAAAAATGTAAGGGGGATTTCCAATAACTGCATCAAAGCCGCCTGATTGCATAATAGTAGGAAATTCGCTATCCCAATCAAAGACATTGATTCGATAGCGCTCTTCCTCATCGAGCAAATTCATCTGCTCATATCTATAAAAGTCAGGACCAATTAATGAATTACCACACTTAATGTTACTGCCTAAATCCGGCAGAGCACGTATCTGAAGCAATCGAAGCTGGGGTGCTAACGTTTGTTCAGTTTCACCTTCAAGTACCTTAAGGAGCAGCGAGAGCTTTGTTACCTCAACTGCTTGTGTGTCAATGTCTACACCATAAATGTTGTTGAGCAAGATGCGCCTACGCTCACCAGTAGTTAGCCTCCAAACGCCTCCAGATACTTGGATCAACTCCTTCTTGTGTTTTCCCGGGCCATTGTTGAGATAGTAGTCCCGGTGCCAATCAAGAAGATATTGGTATGCACCAATAAGGAAGGAACCAGAACCACAGGAGGGATCAAGTATGCGCAATTTACTTACTTGCGTAGGCGACTTGCCCTCTAGCAGTTTGCCAACGGTGTGCTTGACGATGTAATCGACAATGTAGGAAGGCGTGTAATAAACTCCACCCGCCTTGCGAACTTCAGGCTTCTCCTCAACAATTGCTCGGCGATCGCTCGACAGGTGGATGACTTTGCCGAGGAACTGCTCATAGACCTGCCCAAGCAGCTCAATAGGCAGCACTGAGAATTCATACGGGCTATCCGGGTAGTACAAATGCCTGATGATCCGCTGCAACGGCTCATCCTCGATATACAGGTTGAGCGTCCAGTCATCAGGACTGCTGGAACGGCCTTTTTCTTTCTTGAAATGAAACAAGCCCGAGTTATAGCGATCATCCGCCTGCCGGAAGAGATCACTTAGCGCCGCATACACTTGCTGTCGATTATAGATGGCCTGTAATCTTCCATATGGCTCAATGCCGCGATCCTCACAAATACGTAGGAAAATAATGCGGTCAATGGTCATCTGAACGGCGTAGTTCAACTCCCGCTGACTGAGTTCTTTGTTCCATACAGCGATATTGTGGGCTAATGCAGCGCGCCAATCCTCGATCTCTTTGAGAAACGCCGCATCAACTGTTACAAGACCCTTACGAGTCGTAGCAGTTTCAATATATGCATCCAAGGAGCCACTCAGCACCGACTCGCGTGAAAACAACTTCGCAATATCGTCCCACTTATCGACATACTCGGTGTAGGTCAAGTACATCATTCTTGCCACAGCTGCCTTATCGGTCTTTTCAGGCCGAACACGACAGTCATACACCGCAAATTCCTCAAAATCAGTCAGAATACTAAGAGGAAGATTGGCAGACCATCCATACCGCCGAAGCTGAAAGGCGGGGTGAATATCTCCCTTGATATTGACAGAAGGTTTCTTAGCTTCGAGGAAGAACTTGCGCTCACCACCAACACGAAAACCATAATCAGGAGCTTTCGTTCCACCACTAGCACGAAACGCCTCGGTATAGATCATTTCAGTCGGCTCGTTTGCCTCGGCTTGGGACGCGCTACTATTGCTGTCTAACAACTGAAACAGCGGTAACTCTTCAAGCTTTTGAGCCGTCCGTACCTTGATTGAGTCCTCATGGATAACGTCTCGTTGGTCTTGCGGTAGCCCACGCTTATTCTGTATATCCCACCCGAGCGCTTCAAAGAGGGGATTGATAAATTCAACACGAACTTGAGTCTCGTTGTAGCGGCCTGAACGATAAGAGGCTGCATTCTGGTGGAAACGTTCGATCAACTCGATAACAAAATCTGGCGCTGGCATTATTCCTCGTTTCTACATAATATTTGGAAGGGATAAGCACGATGCCCAGGTTGAGCACATCTAATTGTACGCTGTTCCTTCCCTATACACCTTAGAAAACGCCGTTCTAAGCCCTTATACGGCGACGATTATAGCATGGTCATTTTGGCGAACCCGACGCTCAATTGGGCTAAATCGGAGATGCAACCGTCGCGGCGCTCCAAGAAGCCATCGCGACCGGCTTGGACCGCAGTACAACGTAGGATGCGCGCGGGTATTTTCGCGGCTGCGGCTTCACGCGCACGAATCAATCACCGTGAAAACGCTGTAAACGGGCGGGACACGTCCGTTGGGGCATAAGCTTGTCACAAAAGCCGTGACTGATTGTTCCCTGAAGGCGGCAAGGCAGCGATGCGCTGCTTGCATCTCGTGATGCGCTAGCTATGCTCCGAGATCGGCAACAGCCAGCAATCAAAAGAGCACCTTGCTCCGGTGCTCTCGCCAACATGCAGTATGCGGCTCAATCAATGTATTTCTGGATCGATCCCGCAGGGCCCGTAGCCATATCTGTAGTATTGCGTCTGCACGCCCCAGCTATAGTCGTAAGCATTGTTACACGAGTCATGCCAGTAACCAACCATTGTCGTGTAGGTGGCGTCTGAGTAGTAGTAATAGGTCCACTCAAACTGCTGCGCCGTAGCGGCGTTGGTGGTCAGCGCGGCGGGCGGGGAGAATACGCCCACGGTCAGCATGAGAGCGACAAGTGCGATCAGGCGGCGAGGTGTACGAGCAAGCATAGGGTCTCCTTGCACAACATCAAGCGGCAGGGGGCAGTACCAGTCTAGCATTAGATGTCAAGGATCGAGACGAATGCAGGTAGACTGCGGCGCGCTTCCTGCATATGCTGATGGCGATTGTACTCTTGAGGTGAGCGATGCGGATTGGGGTTATTTCGGACACACACGGCACGTTTCATCCGGCGATCCCGGAGCACTTCGCCGGCGTCGAGCAGATCTTGCACGCGGGCGACATCGGCAAGGCCGAGATTATCCAGCGGCTGTCGGAGATCGCGCCGGTGCTGGCGGTGACCGGCAATGTCGACTGGGGCGGCTCGCTGGAGCGCCACCATCCACGCGTCCACCGAGTGGAGCTAGACGGCTGCGCGATCTACATGACGCATATCGGCGGCACGCCCAAGGAGCTACAGGGACGGCTGCCAACGCCACGCCCGGATGTGTACATCTGCGGGCATAGTCACATTCCGCTGCTCCAGCATGAGAACGAAGTGCTGTTTCTTAATCCTGGCTCGGCGGGGCCATCCAGATTCGGGCGCAAGCCCTCGCTGGCAATCCTGACCATTGAGGAGGGCGCGGCATCAGCTGAGCTGATAACGCTGGAATAAATCGCGAGAATTGCTCGAACTTTGTTCAGGCCCTAACCCCCTGCCCCGAACGTCGACGGGCTTCCGTCTCCGTTGCCGCAGGCGAGGGGGAATGAAGGTACGGCTTTGTTCCTTTGTTCTCTTGTTTCTTTGTTCTTTGTTCTTCCGTCACGCACTCATCGCGACGGCAGAGTCTAGCTCCAAAGCATAGACCGGCAGCGTCGGCATGGCGGTGTGTGTGAGCTGGAGCGGCGTTCGCTGGCTGGAGACGGTACGCGCCAGCAGGGCGGTGGGCTCGGTGCAGAGCAGATCATACTCATGCCAGGAGGCGGCCATGCGTGAGAGCCGGACGGCATCTTCCAGCGGCGCGCCGACGATCATCGAGCCGACGCCGGGGATCGGGCAGAGACGCGCGGAGCCGCAGCTCAGGCCAAAGCGCAGATCGGCGAAGCGGCTCGACAGCGACAGCGCAGCATCCAGCGCATAGCTCAGACTGAGCGTCACCGGCTGCTCCGGCTGAATGCCAAAGATCAGCAGCAGCGTGCCATCGCCCTGAGCTTGCAGCGAGGCCCATGTTTGTCGTGTGGACTGAGCGGCGGCATCGGCGACGGCACCGACATACTCGGCATAGGCCGATGTGTATAGCTCGGACTCGGCGCGGCGCAAGTCGATGCTCAACACCGCCACGGTCATCGGGGCATCGGTTACGGCTGCCGGCGGGATCACGTGCAGCGTCGGGTGTCTGGAAGAAGACGCATGACGAGACTGCTCGCGGGTTCGCTGGATCGCCCGGTTGAGCGCCTGATCGATCATGCCCGCGCGCCCGGAGC
>DASWTQ010000235.1:0-15016 GCA_036402055.1 Herpetosiphonaceae bacterium | reverse complement strand
TCCAAATCAATACATCGTGGTGCTGAAAGACGGCCCGCGCATCAGCGCCGGCTCGGTGGCGCAGTCAGTCGGCGCAACCCCAAAGTACACCTACGACGCGGCGCTGAACGGCTTCGCGGCGACGCTGAACCCAGGCCAGCTGAAAGCGCTCCAGAAGCATCCGAACGTCGCCTACATCGAGCAGGACGCCGAAGTCTCGATTCAGGCCGCTCAACCTGATGTCTCGATCCAGACGGCACAGCCGGTTAGCGGTGGCCAGTGGGGCCTGGATCGCATTGATGAGCCGACTCTTCCGCTTGACGGTTTCTACAATTACAACGCCACGGCCTCCAACGTCACTGTTTATCTGATCGACACCGGCATCAATATCTCGCACTGGGAGTTCGCCGGACGCGCGGCGGTGGCCTACGATGCGCTCGGCGGCAACGGCATCGACTGTAACGGCAATGCGACCTACCAGCAGGGCGTCATCGGCAGCGTGAACTACGGTGTTGCCAAGGCGGTGCAGATGCGCGGTGTGCGCGTGCTCAATTGCAGCGGCTCCGGCACGACCAGCAGCGTGCTCTCGGGCATGAACTGGGTGGCGGCCAACGCGGTCTCGCCGGCGGTGGTGAATATTAACCTCGGCATGGCTGGTCCCAACGCGACGGTGAACGCGGCGACGACCAATATGGTCAACGCCGGAAAGACCGTGGTCGTGTCGGCCGGCAGCAACAATGCCAATGCCTGCAACTATTCGCCCGCCAGCGCTGCGGGCGTGCTCACCGTGGCAGGCTCGATGAGCAACGATAATCGCGCGCCCTTCTCGAACTTCGGCCAGTGTGTTGAGCTGTACGCGCCGGCCGGCACGATCACCACAACCTCGATCAATGGCGGCTACGCTACGATCAGCGGCACCTCGATGTCGGCGTCCTTCACCTCGGGCGTGGCCGCGCTGTATCTATCCGGCAATCCAGCCGCATCGCCGGCGGTGGTCAACAACTGGATCACCACCAACGCGACGCCGGGTGTGATCATCGGCAATATTCTTCCCACGCCGAATCTCCTGCTCTACAAGTCGAATCTCTAGGTCGATGCGTGGGGCGATCAACGTAAAGCGCAGAGCATCTGCGACACATCTTTTTTAGGAGGAACTATGAAGCGATTGGCAGGATTAATCATGTCAGGGGTGGTCCTGACTGCGAGTATGGCGCTGAACAATCCAGCGGCTGCGGCTCCGGCGAAGCTGGTTCCGGCGCAGGGCAAGGCGATTCCGAATCAGTACATCGTCGTGTTGAAAGACGGCCCCAGCATCAACGCCGGCTCAGTGGCGCAGTCGATCGGGGTGAGCCCGAAGCACACGTACGAGTCGGTGCTGAACGGCTTCGCAGCGACGTTGAATGCGGGCCAGCTGAAAGCGCTCCAGAAGCATCCGAACGTCGCCTACATCGAGCAGGATAGTGAGGTTTCGATCCAGACGACGCAGCCGGTTAGCGGTGGCCAGTGGGGCCTGGATCGCATCGATCAGCGCAATCTGCCGCTCAACGGCGCCTACAACTACAACGCCACGGCTGCGAATGTCACGGCCTACATCATCGATACGGGCATCTATCCGTCGCACACCAACTTTGGCGGACGCGCGGCGGTGGCCTATGATGCGCTGGGCGGCAACGGCATCGACTGCAACGGTCACGGCACGTTTCTGGCGGGCGTGATCGGCAGCACAACCTACGGTGTGGCGAAGAACGTCAGGCTGCGCGGTGTGCGCGTGCTCAACTGCCAGGGCTCCGGCGCGTTCGCGGACGTGATCGAAGGGCTCGACTGGGTGCGGCTGAACGCGGTCAAGCCGGCCGTCGTCAATCTGGCAGTCGGCGGTGGCCTCAACACCTCGTATAACACGGCGATCAATAATCTGTACAACTCGGGCGTGTTTATAGCGGCGGTCGCGGGCAGCAGCAATGCCAACGCCTGCAACTACTCGCCGGCCAGCGCGGCAGGCGCGTACGCCGTGGCGGCTTCGACCACCACCGACGCGAAGGCCTCGTTCACGAACTACGGCTCGTGCGTGGACATCTACGCGCCCGGCATGAACATCACCTCGACCTGGATCGGCAGCACCACGGCGACCAACACGATCAGCGGCACTGCGTCGGCGACCGCTCACGTGACAGGCGTAGCCGCGCTTGTGCTCAGCGTCAATCCCGGCTATACGCAGTCACAGGTCACCAGCTGGCTGAACACCAACGCGACGCCGAACGTGATCAGCGGCAATCCGGCGGGAACACCCAACCGTCTGCTTTATAAATCTACGCTCTAACCTCGCGATCATCGATCGAGTCTGGGCTGCATCAACGCTGGTGCGGCCCAGCTGCTATATGTGCAAACAAGGAGGAACCATGAAACGATTAGCAGGTTTCCTGGCGGCAGGGCTCGTTCTGTCGGCGGGGCTGAGCAATCCGGCGGCGGCGGCGCCGACGAAGCTGATTCCGGCGCAGGGCAAGGCGATTCCAAATCAATACATTGTCGTGTTGAAAGACGGCCCGAGCAGCAACGCCGGCTCGGTGGCGCAGTCAATCGGGGTGAGCCCGAAGTATGTGTATGACGCGGCGCTTAACGGCTTCGCAGCCACACTGAATGCGGGCCAGCTCAAGGCGCTCCAGCACAATCCCAACGTGGCCTACATCGAGCAGGACGCCGAGGTTGTCGCGAAATCGACGCAGTACAATCCGCCCTGGGGCCTGGATCGCATCGACCAGCGCAATCTGCCGTTGAACGGCACCTACAACTACAACGCGACGGCGGCAAACGTCTCGGCGTATGTGTTCGACACCGGCATCGACACAACCCATCCCGATTTCGGCGGCCGTGCGGCTAACGTGTATGACGCGTTCGGCGGCACGGGCGCGGACTGCAACGGTCACGGCACGCATGTAGCCGGCATCGTCGGCGCTGCAACCTTTGGTGTGGCTAAGGCCGTCAAGCTGCGCGGCGTGCGCATCCTGAACTGCAACGGCTCCGGCACGACCGCAGGTGTAATCGCCGGCATCAACTGGGTGACCAGCAACGCGGTCAAGCCGGCGGTGGCGAACATGTCGATCGGCGGCGCGGCGAATGTTTCGGTTGATACGGCCGTCAACAATCTGGCCAACTCGGGTGTCTTTGTAGCCACCGCCGGCACTGGTAACGCCTGCAACAATTCGCCGTCGCGCGCGGCCAACGCCTACGCGGTTGCCTCGTCGGACATCACCGATAAAGCCGCGTCGTTTGCGGGCTATGGCTCGTGCATCAAGCTGTACGCGCCGGGCGTGAATATTCCTTCGACCTGGCTCGGCGGCGGCGTGCGCACGCTTTCGGGCGACTCGATGTCGGCGCCGCATGTGGCGGGCTGCGCGGCCAAGTACAAAGGCGCCTTCGGCGACGCGCCGAGCAGCACAGTCGCCAGCTGGATCACCAGCAATGCGACGCTCGGCGTGCTCTCAAACGTTCCGGCAGGCACGCCCAACCGCCTGCTCTACTGCCCGCTCTAGATGATCGCGCTGAGCCGTGGTCGGCGGATCGCGGCTCAGCTTCGACAGGCGCCCCCCAACAATCCCAAGCACTCCCCACAATCAGGAGGATTTTATGAAACGGTTTGCAGCGCTGCTCGTGGCGGGCCTGATCGTCGTGGGCAGCACACTGGCGCACGGCTCGGCATCGGCGGCTACCACAGCGGACAAAGCGGAACCCAGGCGCTATATCGTTACGCTCAAAGCCGACGCCAACCCGCGCTCGGTGGCGGCGATCGCGGGTGTCGAGCCTAAGTATGTGTATGACGCGGCGCTGAACGGCTTCGCGGCGGATCTGAATCAGGGCCAGCTCAACGCGCTGCGCCGACACACCAGCGTTGTGGCGATCGAGCCCGACGGCGCGATTTTGTCCGACAGCGTGATCGCGAGCGATGAAGCTGCTCAGGCGCCTGTATCAGCCGGTGCCGGAATCAACGCGGCCTCGAATGTGACGGCGTATGTGGTCAACACGGGTATCTACATGGCACACAGCGAGTTCGGTGGTCGCGCGGCGCTTGGGTATGACGCGTTCGGCGGTACGGGCGTGGACTGCAACGGTGTCGGTACGCATATGGCCGGCGTGATCGGCGGCGCGACGTATGGCATAGCCAAGGATGTCAAGCTGCGCAGCGTGCGTGTGCTGGACTGCAACGGCTCCGGCACGACCGCAGGCGTAATCGCAGGTATCAACTGGATCGCCAACAACGGCGTCAAACCGGCAGTTACCAGTGTGGGCTTTGGCGGCGCGGCTAATAGCTCGGTCGATACGGCAGTGGCGAATCTGGTGACGCGTGGGATTACGACGGTGGTGCCGGCGGGCAGCAGCAACGCCGATGCCTGCAACTACTCGCCGGCACGCGTCGCTAGCGCGATCACGGTCGGCACGGCTAATGGTACGACCAAAGCGCCGTACTCGAACTATGGCCCGTGTGTCGACGTGTATGCGCCCGGCACGCGAACCGCTGCCTGGATTGGCAGCACCTCGGCGACCAACACGATCAGCGGCACCACGGTGTCGGCGGCCTATGTTTCCGGCTGTATCGCCCTGTATCTCGGCGGGAATCCGACAGCCACGCCGACTCAGGTCTACAACTGGGTGATCGCCAACGCACCGATCTCGGGTACGATTCGCATCTTCACCTGTCCATTCTAATCTCCACGGGCTGCGGTTTCCGAATCGCAGCCCGCTTCTTTTCGTTGCACGCTTTGATAACGTAGGAGCAATCATGCAGCGGTTTCTCGGTCTTTTCATGGGCGTGCTGCTGGCGATCGGCGCGCTGACGAGCACGTCGCTGGCGGCGACTCCGGCGAAGCTGATTCCGGCGCAGGGCAAAGCGCTTGCGAATCAATATATCGTGGTGCTGAAAGACGGCCCGAGCATCAACGCCGGCTCGGTGGCGCAGTCGGTCGGCGTGCGGCCCAGGTTTGTGTACGATGCGGCGATCAACGGCTTCGCGGCGACGTTGAACGCGGGCCAGCTTACGGCGCTGCGCAACAATCCACGGGTCGCGTATATCGAGCAGGACGCCGAGATCTCGTCTCAGGACGCGCAGACCAACATCTCGCTCCAGACGACGCAGACCGTGCCTGTGGGTCTGTGGGGCCTGGATCGCTCCGATCAGCCGAATCTGCCGCTCAGCGGCACGTATGTCTACACCGCTACGGCGCCAAGTATCACCGCCTATGTGATCGACACCGGTATCTCTAATGGTAACGTACAGTTCAGCGGTCGCGCTGCCAGCGCCTACGATGCGTTCGGCGGTAACGGCGTCGATTGTCACGGCTTCGGCACGCATCTGGCCGGAACGATCGGCGGCACAACCTACGGTATGGCTAAAGCTGTGAGGCTGCGCGGCGTGCGCGTGCTCGACTGCTTTCGCACCGGCTCGATCTCGACGCTGATAGCAGGCATGAACTTTGTGCAGCTCAACGCCACCAAGCCGGCGGTAGCGATCGTTGGAGCGAAGGCTTCCGCGTCGGCCGCGATCGACACGGCGGCGACGAATTTGATCAACGCGGGCGTGTTCCTGGTCACGGTCGCCGGCGAAGATGGAGTGGATGCCTGCAACTACTCGCCGTCTCGCGTGGTCATCGGCATGACGGTCGGCGCGTCCACCAACACCGATACGCGGCCCTCGTGGTCGAACTACGGGCCGTGCGTCGATCTCCATGCGCCGGGTGTCAGTGTGCTTTCGTCATGGATCAACGGCGGCACGAACACGCTCAGCGGTACTGCGATGGCGGCGGCGCATGTGACGGGCTGCGCGGCCAAGTACAAAGCCACTTACGGAGATGTCCCGCAGTCCACGCTCAACCAGTGGCTGACGAGCAGCGCGACCGTGGTCAACGGCATTCGCATTCTGTACTGCCCGCTCTAGCTGAATCGAGGCTGCGATGGAGGTCGCAGCCTTTGGTTTGCGCCTGAGCGCACAGATCCATTATTTCGAATCAGGAGGCATCATGCAGCGTTTCATCGGTCTCTTGATGGGCGTGCTGCTGGCGATCGGCGCGCTGTCCAGTACATCGTTGGCGGCGGCTCCGGCGAAGTTGGTTCCGGCGGCAAACGGCAAAGCGCTTGCCAATCAATACATCGTCGTGTTGAAGACAGGCGCGAACTCGCGCTCCGTCGCGGCGGTCGCGGGCATCAATCCGCAGCACGTCTATGAGTCGGCGCTGAACGGCTTCGCGGCGACGCTGAACGCGGGTCAGCTCGCAGCGCTTCAGCATAATCCGCAGGTCGAGTACATCGAGCAGGACGCCGAGATCTCGTTCCAGAGCGAGCAGTCCGACGTTTCAATCCAGGCGACGCAGCCGGTCAGCGGTGGCCAGTGGGGTTTGGATCGCATCGATCAGCCAAGTCTGCCGCTCAACGGCACCTACAACTACACCGCGACCGGAGCCGGGATCAACGCCTACATCGTCAGCAGCGGTATCTACACGGCGCACCCCGATTTCGGCGGCCGCGCAACAAATGTCTATGACGTGACCGGCGGCAGCGGCCAGGATTGCTACGGCCTCGGCTCGTATGTCGCGGGAGTGGTCGGCGGCACCACCTATGGCGTGGCGAAGAACGTCAATCTACGCGGCGTGCGCTACCTTGATTGCCGGGGCTTTAGCACGACCGCCAATTTTATCGTGGCCGTCGATTGGCTGCGCGCGAACTATGTGCGGCCTGCCGTGGCGTTTGTGATGTACAGCGGCGCGTGGGGCACAGCCGTCGATAACGCAATGCGCAATCTCTACAACGCCGGCATATTCGTCGCCTATCCGGCAGGTGATGCCGCCGTGTCGATCTGTACCGGCACCACCAGCTACTCTTCGGTCTACATGGTGACGGCCTCGAACCAGACCGATACCCGCGCCGTGTTTGCCAACTTCGGGGCCTGCGTAGATGTGCATGCGCCTGGCGACGGCATCACTTCGACCTGGCTCAATGGCAGCACGAATACGCTGCGCACCACCCTGGCCTCGGCGGCGCATGTAACGGGCTGCGCGGCCAAGTACAAACAGGTCTATGGCGACGTTCCACCGTCGACGCTCTTCTCGTGGCTGAGCGCAAACGCGGTTCCCGGCGCGGCACCAGGCGTCAAGATTCTGTACTGTCCGCTGTAGCAGTTGCAAAAACATCGTCGTCGAAGCAAGCCGGGCTGCCGCAAGCAGCCCGCTTCTTTACGCCTAAAGCTCCGGGAGCAGACCCAGCGCCCGCAGCAGCCCGGCGGTATCCCAGATATTGAGCCCGTGCGTTACTTTGCCGTCCTCGATCCGCAGCAGTGACACGCCGCGCACGCAGATTCGGCGTCCGGTCGGCGGGATGCGCATCAACGTGCCGTGGTGTGTCCCGGTCATCGTCCAGGCCAGCGCCGCCTGGTTGCCCTCCACGATCGTCTCGCCGGTGAAATGCAGATCGGGAAAGGCCCGGATGTAGCTCGCCAGCACCCGGCTGCGCTCCTGTGGCCCGTGCTGCGCTCGCGCCTGGCCAACGTCCTCGCCGAAGTAGTCGCCGGCATAGAACGACTCCACGCGCTCGACGTCGTGCGAGTTCCAGGCCGCCAGCAGCTCGGCGACAAATCCGGCGATCGGGCTGTTCATAGCGGCCTCCTTCTCGATCTGTGCCTCCGGTATAAGGTTTACATAAAGCATCAGCGTAATACTCCCGCCTGGGACAGCGCCTGAGCCGTAATGATCAGGCCCGCCGTAGTCACAAACACGGCGCTCGCGACCGGCAGCGCCCGCAGTCCCAGCCTCAGACGCGACTGTCGACCTGCGCTCAAACGATCGATCCAGCGCTTGCCGTGCACAAACAGCAGCCCGACGCCGGTCAGCACGCCGGCCAGCCCCACGCTAAACATCACGATCAGCAGCAATCCCAGGCCGATCCGCCCCAGCGAGATCGCGCTCAGCATCACTACCAGCGCCGATGGACAGGGAATCAGGCCGCCGGAGATTCCCAGCGCCAGCAAGCTACGCCAGCTCACGGCCGAGCCGTCCGCGCCCGGGATTGCGTGCGTATGGGTGTGCCCGCCGTGGGAGTGCGTCAGGTCATGGCTATGATCGTGATGATGTTCACGCGCATGGTCGTGATCGTGGTCATGGTCGTGATCGTGGTCATGGTTATGATCGTGATCGTGGTCATGATCGTGGTGATCAGTGGTATGAGCGCTCATACCCGGGCGGCGCAGCGCGACGATCCGCTGGCGCAGCAGCGTGACACCCAGCGCTACGATCAGACCGCCGGAGATGATGCCCAGCCACGGGTAGAGCTGCTCCGGCAGGATGTAGCGCGAGGCATAGAGCGTGATCAATCCCAGCGCGAAGACGCCGATCGTGTGGGTTGTCGTGACGGTCACGCCCAGAAAAAGCGCGTGACGAGCCGTGCCGCGCGAGCCGATCAGGTAGGCCGCGACGATCGTTTTGCCGTGGCCGGGCGACAGCGCATGGATCGCGCCGAGACCCAGCGCGGAGAGCAGCGCCACCAGCAGCACCAGCGGGCTCAGCTCCTCCGTGGTGATCAGCGCGGCCAGACGATCGCCGGGCTGGGCTGCGCCAACCGGCATCTCGCTGCGAGCGCCCGAGGTGGCGGCGCTACCCGGCGCGATCACCAGGCGGGCGGCGCGAATATCCAGCGGGCTGGCGAGCATATCTTGAGGATAGCTGCGCAGCTCGTCGCTGGCGTCGGCGGTGGGCGCGTCTGTGCTGACGAATCTGGCCCCAGCGGCAGGCTGCGCGACGATCTCATGCCAGCCCAGCCGATCGGCGTAGTTGCGATCGGCGTAGGCGATCGAGCGCTGCGTGTCGCCTGTCAGTCCCGGCAATCCGGCCATGAGCCGCAGCGTAATGCGGGTGGTCGGCAGTCCGGCCTGGCCTGCGGGAAATTCGATGCGCTGATCGACGGCCTGGAGGGTGTGGGTGCGACCATCGACAGCCAGGTGCAAGCCATCGCGCAGGACCGGAACAAGCTTTTGGAGATAGGACGCCTGCTCTGAGACGCTCGGGGTGGAGCCGCCAAACTCCTGATAGGTCGGAATCTCGGCCAGATCGACAATATAGGTCACGTCGATCTGCTCGGCGCCGACGGCCAGGCGGCTGTACAGGTTGATCGTGAAGTTGCCGAGCGGATGGGCCGTCGCCGGTCGTGGGTGCAGGCTCAGCAGCGCGCACACGCCGATCAAGCTCAGCAGCCAGCGGCGAATTGATCTCGGGTTGAGCATTATGGCCTCCCTGCGGCGGGAACGCTGCCGCCCAGCGCCGCCAGCGTCGTCAGCGCGCGCTCGCTGTGCAGCAGCGAAAAGTGCGGGTTGAGATCGACGGCGCGCTGGAGATAGTCTCGCGCCTGGTCGTCGTGGCCCAGCGCCTGCGCGATCATGCCGGCGTGAAACAGCTTGAGCGGATCGTCGGTGCCGAGCCGTAGCGCCTCGGCGGCGTAGCGCTGGGCCTCGGCGTAGCTGCCGCTGGTGTAGAGCGTCCAGGCCAGGCTGTCGGCGGCGTGAATGCTGGGCCGAGCCGCGTAGGCCGCGCGGGCTTTGGTCAGCGCCTGCGGCAGATCGATGCCGTGATCGGCCAGGAAGAGCGCCAGCTCAAGATCAGTGTTGACGCCGTTGTCGCCGAAGAGCTTGTCGATCGCCAGCACCAGATCGTACTGCCGCTGCGCCTGCTGCTGATCGCCCTGTGTAGCGTACACGTCGCCCAGCGCGATCAGATACTCCGGCAGCGGCATGCGCTTCGTCGCGGCGGTGTACAGCTCGATCGCCTCGGCGTAGCGGCCCTGCGCGGCGCGAACACGGGCCAGCCCTGCCTGCGCGTGAGCGTACTCCGGCAGCCGGGCCAGCGCCTCCTGATATTGCTGCTCGGCGGTGGCGAGATCGTTCTGGGTGAAGTAGAGATTCCCGAGCTGCACGCGCACCCACTGCGTATTTTCGGCGGTCGGGCCGCCGGCGGTGACGGCCTGCTGCATGGCCTCGATCGCGCCCTGTCGATCGCCGTACAGCTCGCGCAGATACGAGACCCGGCTGTAGGAGCTGAGATCGGGCCGCAGATCGACCATCTGCTGGATCGTCTGTACCGCCGCGTCGTACTGGCCCAGCTCGATCTGCGCGTCGCCGATCACGCCGTAGATGCGCGGAACCGACGGGTTGAGCGCTCTGGCCTGCTCGCCGAGCTGAAGCGCCGCGCGGAAATCGTGACGAGCCAGCGCCAGCGAGCCCTTGCCGATCAGCGCCTCGACATGCTGCGGATCGCGCTTGAGCGCCGCGACGAAGACCGACTCGGCTTTGGCGTAGTAGCTCGGGTCGCCGGTCTCGCGGACCTGCTGAAGATAGGCGTGGCCCAGCAGCGCGTAGCTGTCTACGTTGTCGGGCGCGCGCCGAATGCGACTCTGCAAGGTCTGGATCTGGCTCTCGGTGCGGCTCGACATCCGGGGCGCGCTCAGCGTGTCGCCGACGAGCGCCGCCGGAGATTGGCTGGGGCGGATCAGCGCCAGAGCTGCCGCCAGCGCCAGAAGTGCCAGCGCCACCAGGGGCAGATTGCGATCGAGATGGAGACTACGCATCGTGTTTCTCGCTACTATCTTTTTTGTTCCATTGTTCTGTTGTTCGTTTGTTCTTTGGCTCGGCCCTCACCCCGCCTGCGGGCTGCCCCTCTCCCGTTGCGACAGGAGAGGGGCGACTCGTGTTGCGACAGGAGAAGGGGAGAATCCGTCGCGACAGGAGAGGGGAAAGTGGGGGGAAAGGCCGTGCCTGCTACTCGGCCTTGACGTTGGAGGAGCCGATCGCGACGTGGTGCATGTGCTCGTAGCCCTGGTGCGGCGTGCTGACGTAGGGGAAGGTCGCCAGGAACGGCAGATCGTTGACGTCGACGCCGTCGCCGAGCGCGTTGTTCGGGGCGCGGTTGGGCAGCCCGAGCACGGCGTTCAGGATCGGGCCGTAGCCCTCGGCCAGCGCGCGCAGCTCGATGTCGGTCACGTCGTCGGCCAGGCGGCGGCCATTCGGGAAGCCGGCCAGATCGCCTTCGAGCACGCCCAGGCGGCTGGGAGTGGCGCTCGGCGGTATGGCCATGTTGAGGCGCAGCAGATCGGCCTTGGTGTTGCCCGTGAAGTTGAGATTCTCGACGCCGGGGATCTTGCCGGCCGGGATCTTAACGCCCGTCAGCAGGATCGCGACCAGATCGTTGCGGTTGCTCTCGTTGGCGTTTTCCAGCGGCGGGTAGAGCAGATTTTCCAGCTTCGTGACCTCGGGGCTGGTGTAATACTGCGCGAACTGCTGATCGGCCTGCGGGCGCGATGCGTTCCAATAATCCTTGCGGCCCAGCGGAATCACGACCTCGTTGATCAGCGGGTTGCCCAGCCGCGACACCTGCACGTAGTCGCCGCTGTAGCGCACGGTGCCGTCGTTGCGCAGAACGCGGGTGCTGCGCCGCTTGGCCGTGGCATGCACGCCGATCACCGCGCGCGGATCGTTGACGCCGCTCGGCATTTTGCCGTCACGAGTCAGCTCTTTGATCGGCACCTGGATCGCGATCGTGTGGACGTTGTAGCCGCCGACGCCGTCGACGCCACCACCGCCCGGCAGCGGGAGGACATGCGCCGGGTTGAAGGGCCGCAGTCCGGCCAGATCGAAGACCGAGCCGAGATCGACAAAGAACGGATCGTCGCGCTGGCCGGCGAAGACCTTGTAGCCGCCGGGCAGATCGCGTACTGCCGCGGAGGCCAGCGCCGCATAGTTGGGCGTGGATCGCGGCCCGATGTTCACGGGAGGCACCGGCAGATTCGATCCCAGGACTTTGCTGCCGCTGACGCCGCCGTTCTTATACTCGGTGCGGCGCACGGTGTAGAACTGGCGAATATTCCAGTCGGGATCGTCGAGCGTGGTGATCTGGCCGGTGTTGTACAAAAACGTGTTCTTGTTGCGCGTCTGGGTGCTGAACACGAACTGGAACGAGATCTCGCGCTGGGCGTCCATGTCGTTGCTGACCTTGATCTCGTAGAACACGTCGTCGCCGAAGTTGTTGAAGTTGGGACCGCCCGCCGGCTCTTGCAGTGGGATGTAGTTCGCGATCAGCGTCACAGTGTCGGGACGATCGGGGCTGACAAAGGCATAGACATCGGTGTTGTCGGCCTGCGGATCGGCGCTGATCAGCGGGGCTTCGCGGTGGCTGGATGCGCCGGCGCGCTCGGGCAGCGAGGCAGTCGCGCCGATCACGAGCGCTGCCAGAACACAAACGATACTTACAAGCTTACGCATAAGGCATACCCTTTGCTGAGTGTGGTTTACCTCCGGTAGTGAACTAATGGGCTGGATCTTGAAACATGGCACCTCCTGACTGAGCAGATCAGACTGCCACAGACGGGCAGCCGAACAGACAGACCGGCGGATGCGATCGTGTGGGGATGGGCGGAGATGACGGCGAGGATGCGCTGGAATGTTCGATCGGCGGGGCGGCGCGGTCAGATCAAAACAGGCTGTCATAACGACAGCCTGAGTGTGCCTGAATCAACTGCTCAGGTTCCAGGTCAAAAAATGCTCATTTCTTGCTCATCCTGGGGTGGCGCTCAGCTCGCGCTGCCAGAGGATCTCGACCACGCGGGCGACGCCGGTCTTGAGGTGGCGGCGGAAGGTGCTGAAGGGCAGATCCAGCAGCTCGGCGGCCTGCTCCTGGGTGGCTGCGGGATGGAGGTAGGTGTGATACAGCGCGCGGTAACACTTGGCCTCACGTGGCGAGGCTTGTAGCGACTCGGCGGCATTTTTGACCAGCGTTTGCAGCGCGGCGATGCGAAACTGTGTATCGGCCTGCGCGCCCGCCGCCTCGACGACCAGCCGCGACTTGAGCAGCGGATTATCGCCCAGCAGCTCGGGATGCGTGAAGTGGCTCAGCACCTGGCGGATCGCCGAGGCAAACTCGGTCTCGCTCAGCACGATCAGCTGCGGCGTGGACTGTGGACGAGGCAGCGCCGTGGTGACGTTCAGCTCACGCTCGGCCAGCAGCGCCAGCCAGGCCAGCGGCGGCACGGTGCGCCAGTCGTGGCCGTACACGCCGTAGCGCCGCTCGCCGACCACGAAATCGGCGGCCGGCAAGCGCTGGAGATCGATGTAGCTCAGCACCGGCTGCCAGAAGTCGGGGTTAGCGCAGGGCGTGAACGTCAGCGCCAGGCCGGGCGTGGTCATGTAGTGCTGCGCGCTGAGCACGCCGAGCAAGCTCTGGATCGCCGAGACCGATTGGTAATCGTCGCCCGACATCCAGAAGCGGAAGAATGTCGCGACCTCGCCGGGACGCAGCGGCGCGTTGGCTTGGATGTAGCTCCAGACGGCCTGTGTCGCCGGATCGGCCTCACGCTCGGCGGGCGTGGTCTGATGCAGCGCCAGCTTCATCTGAAGGCCGACCGGCTGCTGATCGGCGTTGCGGATCACTACCAGGTTCTCAGGCTGTCGCGCGAACCAGAGCGCCGCCAGTCGCGCCGACTCCGCGCCCTCGTGCCGCGCGACCATCTCGATCAGCGCCGGGTGCTCGCGCTCCTGGGCGGTCGTCGCAAACAGGCTGCCGTTCTCCTGCCACTCGAAGAACTGGCACAGCACCGGATTTTCGCGATGCAGAAAAACATAATCGAAGAGCAGGCGCTGCTGCTCGTGCTGGCTCGCGTGGTGGAAGCTGTGGGCGTAGTAGACGCGCGCCCGGCGATGCAGCTCGGCGTACCAGTCGGGATTGCGCCAGCGCAGATCGGCGACCAGCGCCTCGCGAGCCAGATCGTGGGGGAAGACTCCGCGCCGTCCGGCCTCGATAAACGACAGGCCGCGCAGCCAATCGAACAGCTCGTGCGCGTCGGGCGTGCCCAGCATCTCCGATAGCAGCGCCGCGGTCATCCGATGAACGAGCGCGCCGGCCGCAAGCGCGGTGCGGTGGGCCGGTCCCGGCACTTTTTGCACGAAATGCTCAAGCAGCGTTTTGATCACGTCCGGCGCAGTCTCGGGCTGGAAGCGAATATCCTGGCGCTGGGCGAACACATCCGCGACCAGCGAGAGCGCCAGCGGGTGGCCGTGCGTAAAGCTCAAGACCGCGCGCTGCTGCTCGTATGGCACATCGCGATGCGTCAGGTAGCGCTGGCTTTCGTCGGGGCTGAGGTTGCGCAGCGCGAGCACGCGGATCAGCGCCTGCCAGCCGGGATCGGTGCGCCAGGCCAGCGAGGGTGGCCGGCGGTCGGCCAGCACGATCAGCGCCTGCTCGGGCAGATTGGGCAGAAAATGATCACGCAGCCACGAGTCCAGCGGCGTCAGCTTCTCGTAGGTGTCGATCAGAATGACCTGGCGACCGGAGTGCGCGGCCAGCGTGGGCAGCGGCGCCTCAGACGAATCCAGGCTCAGCGCCAGCCGCAGCGCATGGAGAAAGCCATCCGGCGACGGATCGATGTTGCGGCCGTCAAGGGCGATCACCGGGATCGTGGCCTGCTGGCACAGCCGCGCGAACTGCTGAAGCAGCGTGGTCTTGCCGACGCCGCCGGGACCGTACACATGCAGCAGACAAAACGGCAAGTCGTCGGCGATCAGCGCGGCGCGAAACAGGGCCAGCTCGTCGGCGCGGCCCACAAATCGGTCGTGTCGCGCCGCGCTCAAACGATCCGCCAAACGCATGACCATAAGGCTCTTCCTCCTGGGTGCTTAAGCTCTATGCTTGAACACGCCGCGCCGCATGTGTTAAGCCAGGGCAGATCAGAGGGGCGTGTCTGCTGGCGGGATGCTCTGCTGAGCGCTGCGCGAAGTCCTGAGGATCGAACGGCGGCGGGGAGTGCGCCGGCACCTGCTGCCGCTGCTTGTAGTGTACACCAGGCGTCAAGAAGGAAGAAGAACCAAGAACCAAGAACCGGGGATGAACCAAGAACCAAGAACCTAGAACCAAGAACCAAGAACGGACGAGGAGAACAAAGAACAACAGAACAACCGAACAAAGAACAAAGTACCGACATCTCCCCCTCGCCTGTGCCGAAGCTTACAAGGGTAGGTATGAGGTAT
>DASWTQ010000234.1:0-17631 GCA_036402055.1 Herpetosiphonaceae bacterium | reverse complement strand
GATCCCGTTGTTGTGCCGACATTCCGGTCATTCGGCGGCTTTACCAGCCATGTACAATACAAAGCGAGCCTACCCTTTGCCGAGCCAGCGCGATTAAAACCACCAGACAACAAATAGCCGAGGAGGAAGTCATGCCGCTTGATCATGGATATGGCGTTGTCATCGGCACATTACGCCGCTACTATCGCGATCCGATCAACGATTACGGCCAATACTTTCATGCCAACGTCGAGGTTCAAGCACCTGCCGGCATCTACAGATGCGCGATCGATGTCGATAGCAAGCAGCTTCCCAACGGCGTGGAGTGGCGCGTCGTCGAGTTGGGGCAATCACCGTTGAAAGGCATCGCTGCGTTCGCCAACGGCTGGCATAGTTTACCGATGACTGCAACATCGGGCGCGCTCGATTATATTCGCAGCACTGAACTTAAGCCCAGGACAGGCTGCGTCTTCGTGCGCTTCGATCCGCTGCTTGAGGCACTCCTGCGATTGCTACAGCTTCACGTCAGGCCCCCATGGAAACAGGGAACCAGCCTCGACGCCTTGGCCGACCTTGAGCCGCTGCTGGAAAATCCTAAGCGCCTCTTTATCTTCGGCGAGCCGTTCACCCAGGGGCTGGGCGTGCATAACATTCATCAGAATCAAGGCGATCCCAAAGGCAGCCAATGGTGGGCCGAAAACGGCATCTGGCAAGATGGAGCCACGCTCATTCAGCGGCAAAACGGCACGATCGCCGCTTTTCTCAACAAGTTCAAGAGCCAGGCTTACCAGACAGATAACAATGGACATCCTGCGTAATTCCTGAATCAGGAAGACGTTTTCCATATGCTAACGATTCGCTCCTTACACTGGCCCGCCGATCGAGCTTTGCTGCTGGCCCTCGACACAGCGTTTGAGACGAACCAGATCTACCAGATTGTGCAGCACGCGCACTCGTTTGCGCTGGTGCCTGTCGCCGTCACGCCGGCGCTGCGCAAAGACTACCAGTTTGCCCGGGATGTCGAGCGGCTACCGGATTTTGAGCGGGTGCTGGTGGCAGAGGAAGATAGCGCCATCATTGGCGTTGCCGCCGTCAAGCTTGAGTCGTGGAATCGGCGGGCGGTGCTGGAGCATTTTTATATCGCACCCAGCCATCGTGGACGCGGCGTTGGCCAGCGCTTGATGGAGAGCGTCCTTCAGGCGATACCGGCGGATAATGTGCGCTGCCTGTGGCTCGAAACGCAAAACATCAACTACGGCGCGATCCAATTCTATCAGCGGATGGGCTTTCACTGGTGCGGCCTGGACACGTCGCTGTACGATCCGAAAACAACCGATCCAGCCGAGATCGCGCTTTTCTTCGTGCGCTACCTGGCTTGAGGTACAGGCGAGCCGCTGTTGGAGCTTCGGGAATCAAGGCGGGATCGAGCGCATGACTCGATCCCGCTGTTTGTGCCGAGGACAATAGCCAGGAGCAGGGACTATGCCTCGCCCATGACCAAGCCTTCGATCGTATGCGCCTGCACAATCGGCTCCAGCTCGTCGACGACGCGGCAGGTCAGATGGCGGCGCACCTCTTCGGGCAGCGTCTCGTAGTAGGCTTTGGTGAACTGAAGATCATGACGATCCGCGTTGCGCGCGTCAGGCGCGTCCACGCCGAGCACCAGCACCGGACGCGATTTATCCGAGCGGTTAGCCGTGCCGCGATGGATCGTCAGCGCCGAGCGCACCGAGATGTCGCCCATCTGCGGCATCTTCTGCTGCCTGCGCTCCTCGTAGCGCCCATAGAGCGACTTGGGCGGGAACATGCCGTGCTCAAAGTCCGTGGGCTCGTCCCACTGCGTGCCGGGAGCAACCTCGAACGGTCCCATGTCCTCGAACACATCGACGGCCGTCACATTGAAGGCCAGCGAGTTAAGCCGCCGCCCGACCAGCGTGGCCTCAGGCGCCGGAAAATCGCGATGCCAGGGCTGATTCTGCGCGCCCGGTCCCGGCACATCGAAGCCGATCTCGACAATCTTATAGTCCGGGCCAAGCACAGCCTCGCACACCGCGACAACCCACGGATGCGTGACGAGATCGACAAAGCCGCGAATGCGCTCAGGGTGAATCTCAACATAGTAGCGCTTGGGCCCGCGACCGACCGCGCCGCCGGGACGCTTCAGCGCTTCTTCGAACAAGCCATCGATGTCCTCGCGCAGCCGCTCCACCCACTCACGGTCGAAGGCACCCTTCAGGCCGATAATGCCGTCTCCGTAGAGAGCGCCCATGATCGTCGCGACATCGAACTGCTGGACCTGCACCTCGCTCAGCGTGCTCATACTGTCCTCCTCTGTCCATCTTTGCACGTCCGTCGTGGACCTGCAAAAAATCCTCGGCTGTATTATTCGGAAAAGCGCGCCCGTCAGCAGTTTGAAAAGTCCAGTGGTAACCAGGCCAAAGGTCATACCTGAGCATAGGACTCCGCGATCACAGCGCGGCTCATCTTCGCGTCTGCTGGGCTAGATCCAGAGCGAGATCAACCGGATCGATCTGCTAACTGTCGACGATTCCGTCCGCACACTACAGCAGCGACCACGACGACTCGTCGGCGGTAAGAATAAAGCGCGGAATCTCCGCCTCGAAGAGCACGTCGTCCAGGCCAATAAAGCGATACGAGCCTTCCATGTAGCCCTGCGGCGACTTCAGCACACAGTAGCTATGATACTCGTGCACATCGCCTGCGGTCAACACAGGCTGCTCGCCGACCACGCCATCGCCGTCGACCTCGCGCTCCTCGCCGATCGAATCGACGATCACCCAATGACGCGACAGGAGCTTCAGCTTGCGCTTGCTGGTATTTTCGATGCGCACAAAATAGGCGAAAACATACTGTAATTGCAGCGGCTGCGAGTGATCGGGCAGGTACTGTGGCCGCACCGTGACGCGAATGCCGCGTGTTTCCTTGGTATAAAGCGGGATCATCTCTTCCTCTCAGTTCTGATCGCGCAAACCGCCAGGCGATCTGCTGATCGCTATTGTAGCAGGATGTGAGCTGCCAGACTCAGGGCACACAAAAGCGCGCAACAGCTTGTTGCGCGCCGGTATTCGATCGTGATCGCGGCTGGCAGCTAGTAATGCACGACGACCGTGGTGCCCATCGGAGCCCACTTGTAGAGCCAGGCTGCGGCGTCGAGCGGCAGATTCACGCAGCCGTGGCTCATCCGCACGCCGGTGCCGAACATATTGTGCCAGTAGGTGCCGTGCAGCGCCACGCTGCCATTGATATACATCACGTTCGGCACGTTCGGCACAACCCAGGACTCGCCGCCGAGCGAGCCGCGCATGGTCTGGCTGGGCAGCTTGGCATAGATCGAGTAGGTGCCGGTCGGCGTGTTGAAGCCGTCCTTGCCGGTCGCGACGGGAGCCGTGAAAACGACCTGGCCGTTTTCAAAGGCAACCAGCTGCTGCCGCGAAATATCCACGTCGATCACTTTGCCGCCGCCCGGCGCGCGTGGAGCCGGTGGCGCCGCCGGCTTGGCCGTTGGCTTGGGCGCGGCAGGTTTCGGCGCGGCGGGAACATCGGTCGGTGGAATCGGCGTGGGCGGGACCGGCGTTGCCGTGGGCGGAATTGGCGTCGGCGTGGGCGGGATCAGCGAGGCGAAAGCGGCGGCCGGCTGATCCACATTGACCGTCTGCGCGACCTGGACGGCCGGCTGCTGCTCGGGTGTGATCAGCGCTTTGGCCAGCGCGACCTCACGGCCCAGCGGGCTGATCTTAATATCCTGGCCGTCTGCCAGCGCCGGATAATGCTCAAGCCGCGCGCGCTCGAAATACTGCACCCGAATATTCGCGCCGCTGACCTGCTCCCAGACCGGCTCGGAGATCGGCGGGCCAAACAGCAGCTCGCCCTCATGCTCGCGCCAGAAGCGCAGGAATGCGCCCGAGAGCGTGTGCCCGGTCTCCTCGAAGATCTGCTCCTCGTCGCGAGCGGCGCGCGGCGGCACCTTGGCAAACGTGCGCCAGCGGGTGCGCTCGACGCCTAGCGCGCCGGGAGCCACCTGACCATCGCGCTGCTCAAGGCGTCCGCGCTCGAAATATTGCACCGGAACATTGGCCTCGACGACGATCGGCGTGAGCGGCGCGCCGAGCAGCTCGGCACCGTTATGCGCGTTCCAAAAATCCAGAAAGCCGTACTGGTTATCAAGCACCTGACCGGTCTCAGCGAACTGGCGGCTGCCTTCCTGAGCAAACGCCTGGCTAATGCCCAACCCGGCGATCACGAGCGCACACAACAGATACCAGAACTTTTTGCTCCTTCGAGTCACAGCAGATTCCCTTTCCCGACAGGATCGACGCCAACGGAGACAGCAATCGTGGCGGTCTCGACGCTCCGAGTATATCGGAGCTGATTCGGCGTGTCAATACCAGAAAGCGTCCAATGCTGGACTCGATCGAGCCACGAGTCGATTCGTTAGCCGTCACGGACTCGATCGCGGGGAAGAAGATTCGAATCCCGGCACAAAAACCGTTATAGCAGACTCTCCTGCTGCCAGCTGCGCAGCTCGTTCTCTTTCAGCAGCCGCGCCCGGTCGATATAGTGCAGCATCACGTCGTCGCGATCGTGGCCCAGCTGGATCTTCAGCACCTCGGGATCGGCGCCGTCGACCAGCTGCCAGACCGCCGAGGTGTGGCGCAGCAGCGAGGGCGTGACCTGATCGGGAATGCCCGCGATCGTGCGATACTTTTCGCAGAGCAGCCGCACCATGCGCTGTTTAATCGGAAAGACCAGCACGTCGTTATGCTGCTTCATCCAGGCATCCAGCGCTTTGAACGCCTCGTCCGGCACCGGCACCACGCGGCCCGCGACGTAGAGCATACGATTCGGCAGATCGACCTGAGTCCGCGCCAGTGCGCATGCCTCGCTGACACGCAGACCGCAGCCAAGCAGCACATGCAGCAGCGCGAAGTCGCGCGGGTTTTTCTCGGCAGCCCGCAGCAGCGCGGCGACCTGCTGGCGGCTCAGCGTCTGTGGCAGCACGTACTCATGCGACGGCTGCTCCAGCTTCTCCACCGGCGACTGTTTGACCAGGCCCAGGTGAACAACAAAATCGAAGAAGTGCCGCGCCGACGAACGCTTACGGGCCAGCGTCGCGCCGGTAGCATCGTTCTCCTGAAGCTCGGCCAGCCAGTGACGCAGATCCTCGGTCGCGGGCACGTCGTCGCCGCGATCGTTGCCGAGCATCCAGGCGCGCAGCTGCTCCATATCTTTGATATAGCCGTGGATTGTCAGCGGGCGGCGATTCTGCGCCCGTAGATGACGCTCAAACTCTTTGAACGCGTAGCTCCACCACGCTTCGGGCATAAAGCTCCTCCTTTGAGGCCGGATTGTCGCACACATATTCTAGAATCATTGGCGGCGGCGCGCAACTAAGAGACGCGAAAAGCATCTGAATCAAGCGGTTGTAACTTCGTTTCGAGGTTTGACAAAGGCTGATACTGCCAGTAGTATGGCTCGCGTCCACCGAGTCCTAAGGTCCTGTCGGCTTATCCGGGGAGGTACAAGGATGTTCATCCATCGTTGGAAGCGCGCGGCTCTGCTCCTGCCGCTGGTAGCACTGCTCGCCTCGGTGCTGCCGTATCAAACGCCCGCCGTTCAGGCATCGCACCCTCCCGATCCGACCAGCGTCACGATCGCCGGTAGCCTCCAGGAGGAGCTAGGCTGCCCCGGCGACTGGCAGCCCGAGTGTGCTACCACACATCTCACCTACGATGCCGCCGATACTGTCTGGCAGCGCAGCTTTACCGTCCCCGCCGGCGACTACGAGTATAAAGCCGCCCTCAACAATAGCTGGACCGAGAACTACGGGCTGAACGCCAGTCCCGGCGGCGCGAACATTCCGCTCTCGGTTCCCGCCAGCGGCGCGGTCAAGTTCTACTACAGCCACGCCACACACTGGGTCACATCCAACCGCAACGCCGTGATCGCGACGGCGGCAGGCAGCTTCCAGAGCGAGCTTGGCTGTCCCGCCGACTGGTCGCCCGACTGCCTGCGCTCCTGGCTGCAAGATCCCGACGGCGACGGCACCTATACCTTTCTTACCACCGCGCTGCCCGCCGGCAACTACGCGGTCAAAGTCGCGATCAACGAAAGCTGGGACGAAAACTACGGCGCGAACGGCGTTCCCGGCGGCCCGAATATCGACTTCACGGTGCCCGAGGATAACGCCGAGATCTTCTTTAGCTACAATGCCGTCACGCATATCCTGACGATCAGCGCCGAGGGCGCGCCCAAAGGCAACCTTGGCCTGGCCAAAGCCCACTGGGTCGATGCCGACACAATCGCCTGGCAGGTTCCCGGTGGCGAGGACAATACCTACACGCTGCACTTCGATCCCGAAGGCGATCTGATGCTGACCCCGGACGGCGTCACCGGCGGCGACTCGATCGACCTGGTCTACGATCCGGCCGGGCTCAGCGCGGCGGTGCTGGCGAAATTCCCGCATCTGGCCGGCTACTCGGCGCTCAAGCTCGATCTCGACGAGTATAACGATCCCGATATTCGCCAGGTGCTCAAAGGCCAGATCGCGGTCTCGGCCACGGATGGCGACGGAGACCTGATCGACGCGACCTCGCTGCAAATCCCCGGCGTGCTCGACGATCTTTACACCTACGACGGCGAGCTGGGCATCGTCTACGACGGCAACGTTCCAGCGCTCAAGCTCTGGGCGCCCACGGCGCGATCGGTCAAGCTGCACGTGTTTGCGGACTCCGATCCCGACACCACCAGCACCGTCTATCCGATGAGCGGCGACGAACTGACCGGCGTGTGGAGCATCGAGGGCGACGCGAGCTGGACTAACAAGTTCTACCTTTTTGAGGTCGAGGTCTTTGCGCGCACCACGGGCCAGGTTGAGCACAACATCGTCACCGACCCGTACTCGCTGAGCCTGTCGACCAACAGCGCGCGCAGCCAGATCGTCAACCTGGCCGATCCCGCGCTCAAGCCGGCCGGCTGGGACGAAACGCTCAAGCCGGATCTCAAAGCGCCCGAGGACATCGTCCTTTACGAGCTGCATGTGCGCGACTTCAGCGCCAGCGATCCCAAGGTTCCCGCCGAGCATCGCGGCACCTTCAAGGCTTTCACCGACACTGGATCGAACGGCATGCAGCATTTGCGGGCGCTGGCGCGGGCCGGGCTGACGCATATTCATCTGCTGCCGGTCTTCGACATCGCGACGATCAACGAGAACAAGGCCGAGCGCGAAGATCCCGACCCGGCGCTGCTGGCCACCTATCCCGCCGACTCCGAGGAGCAGGCGCGCATCGTCGAGGAGTACGCCGAGCGCGATAGCTTCAACTGGGGCTACGATCCATTCCACTACACCACGCCCGAGGGCAGCTACTCGACCAATCCCGACGGCTCGACGCGCATCGTCGAGTTTCGCGAGATGGTCCAGTCGCTGAACCAGAGCGGGCTGCGGGTGGTGATGGACGTGGTCTACAACCACACCAACGCCAGCGGCCAGGACGAAAAATCGGTGCTCGACAAGGTTGTGCCCGGCTACTACCATCGCCTGAACGCCAGCGGCAACGTCGAGAACAGCACCTGCTGCCAGAACACCGCCACCGAGCACAACATGATGGAAAAGCTGATGGTCGACTCGGTGGTGACCTGGGCCAAGTACTACAAAGTCGATGGCTTCCGCTTCGATCTGATGGGCCATCACATGAAGGATGACATGATCAAGGTCCGTGACGCGCTCCATGCGCTGACGCCGGCCAATGACGGCGTGGACGGCTCCAAGATCTATGTTTACGGCGAGGGCTGGGACTTCGGCGAGGTTGCCCAGAACGCGCGCGGCATCAACGCGACACAGCTCAACATGCCTGGCACCGGCATCGGCACCTTCAACGACCGGCTGCGCGATGCGGCGCGGGGCGGCGGGCCTTTCGACGTCGGTCCGGATCTCAAGAAGCAGGGCTTTATCAACGGCCTCTACTACGATCCCAACGATCTCGATCAGGGCGATCCCGCCGCGCAACGGAGCCGGCTGCTGCTCAACCAGGATCAGATCCGCGTTGGTCTGGCCGGCAACCTGCGCGATTATCTCTTCACCGATCGCACGGGCGCGCAGGTGAAAGGCTCCGAAGTTGATTACAACGGCTCGCCCACCGGCTACACGCTCGATCCGCAGGAAGTAATCAACTACGTCGAGGCCCACGATAACCAGACGCTCTTCGACATCGTGCAGACTAAAGCGCCGGCCGACGCCACGATTGCCGAGCGGGTGCGGATGCATAACCTGGGCATGGATCTGGTGGCGCTGACGCAGGGCGTGCCGTTCTTCCAGGCCGGCCAGGACATGCTGCGCTCCAAGTCGCTGGATCGCAACAGCTACAACTCCGGCGACTGGTTCAACCGGCTCGATTTCACCTACGAGACCAACAACTGGGGCGTCGGGCTGCCGCCGGGCGAGAACGAGGCCAACTGGCCGGTGCTCAAGCCGCTGCTGGCCAATCCCGCGCTCAAGCCATCCAAGGCCAACATTCTAGACGCCGTCGAGCACTTCCGCGAGCTGCTGCGTATGCGCAAGAGTTCGCCGCTCTTCCGCTTGCAGACCGCCGAGCAGATCCAGCAGCAGGTGCGCTTCCTCAACACCGGGCCGGATCAGCAGGCCGGGCTGATCGTGATGAGCATCGGCGATAACGGCGCGACCGATCTCGACGACGAGGTCGAGCAGATCGTGGTGCTCTTCAACGCCAACGACGAGGCGCAGAGCTTCACCCAGGCCAGCCTGAGCGGTCAGCAGCTGTGGTTGCATCCCGAGCAGGCCACCTCCAGCGATCCGATCGTGCGCAGCGCCAGCTACGACAAGGCGACCGGAACGTTTACCATTCCGGCGCGGACCACGGCGGTCTTTGTGCTTCAGGAGAAGTTCACCGTGCGCATGCCGATCATGTCCAAACCGGCGAATCCGTAGGGCATCACTTTACAATCCGCTAGACACGAGCAAGCCCCGGCATTACGTCGGGGCTTGCTCATGAACTTCAGATTTTTATCTAACCAATTGTGGCAGGGCGTAATACATCACGCCTCTACAGACGCCGATCGTTTAGCCGGCGTGCTCCGGCTTACGGCCATAGACCACAAAGCCCAGCAGTCCGACAAAAAAGGTGCCGTTCTGCTCGGCCTGCTCCAGCTCGCGCCACCACGCGGCCAGCTCGTCGGCACCAAGCTCGCCGCGCTCGACGGCCTTATCCAGCGTGCCGCCGAAGACCATCTTGTAGCCCGCGAAGTTCGACTCCAGCAGCTGCGGGATCACTTTGACATCTTCAAGTCCGCGCTCTTTGAACAGGCGCTGCGCCTGCCGCCCGATCGGGCTGCTCGGCACCGAGTCGCTCAGGATGCGCACGATCCGGCGCTTCAGCTGGCGATCGGCCGTGTCGATCACAGTCGAGTCGTAGTCGAACTCGAAGATCACGATCTCGCCGCCGGGCTTGAGCACACGCACCAGCTCATCCAGCGCGCGGCCCGGCTCTTCCAGGTACATCAGCGTGCGCTCGGTGCGCGCCACGTCGAAGCTGGCATCCGGCAGCTCCAGCTGGTTGGCATCGCCGACGCGAAAATCGACCGGCAGATTGCGGCTGCTGGCACGGCGCTGCGCCTCGCGAATAAACACCTCGTTCTTGTCGATGCCGACGACCCGGCCGGACTCGCCCACCGTCTCGGCGAGCTGCATCGCGATCGTGCCGATGCCGCAGCCTACCTCCAGAATATGCTGGCCTGGCGCGGCGGGCAGCAGGTTGAGCATCTGCTGGCGGTAGCCTCGCACCGACGGAGTCGCATCCGCAACATCCAGGAATTGAAACAGAAAATTGACGTCGGTCGACTGATCAACCGTATGAAAGCCCTTGTGAATATCCTGCATGATTTCCTCTACATATGCCGGTATCTCGGCATCAATAAAATGCCCTTGCGGTAGGCGCATTATAGCGAAAGCGCGCCGGGTGCCGGTATCCGCCGTTGGACGGATACCGCCGGTCCGATCGCCCAATCTTCGCCTTCATGGTTACCTGTACAACACCAAAGCCCTGGCAGCGCTACCAGGGCTTAATCGGATCGTAAGGATCTTCAGCTTGCTGCCGGCTTGCGCCCGTACACGATAAAGCCCGGCGAGCCCACGAAAAAGGTTCCCGCCTGCTCGGCCTGCTCAAGCTCGCGCCACCAGCCGTCCAGCTCCTCGGCGCCAAGCAGGCCATCTTTAACTGCCTGACTCAGCGTGCCGCCAAAGACCATTTTGTAGGGCGTAAAATTCGTGCGGATCACGGGAATAACAGCCTTGACCTCTTGCAAGCCACGCTCTTTGAACAGGCGTTGCGCCTGACGGCCGATCCAGCTGCTCGGGACGGAGTCGCTGAGAATGCGCACGATCCGGCGCGTCAGCTCCCGATTCTTCACGTCGATGATCGTCGCGTCGTAATCAAAATCGAAGATGATCAGCTGGCCACCGGGCTTGAGCACGCGTATCATCTCGTCGAGCGCCTGCTCCGGCTGCTCCACATACATCAGCACGCGCTCGGTCCAGCAGATATCAATGCTCTGGTCCGGCAAATCCAGCTGCTGCGCATCGCCAACCTTGAACTCAACCGCGAGATTCCGCTGCTGCGCCCGGCGCTGGGCCTCGCGGATAAATATCTCGCTCTTATCAATTCCAACCACCTGTCCCGACGAGCCGACGATCTCGGCGAAACGCAGCGCCATATGGCCAATCCCGCAGCCAACATCCAGCACGCGCTGTCCCGCCAGCATGGGAGCTAGATCCAGCATCTGTTGCCGGTACTCTTGAATTGCAGGAACAGTATCGGCGACGTCCAGGAAGCGAAAAAGAAAAATAACATCGTTGGCCTGGTCAACCGTGCTGTAACCTCTGTGAATGTCCTGCATACGCGCCTCTATGACCTTGTTAAGTTTGCGGGTGGATACATTATAGCGAACATGTGTTAATTTCTGGAATAAGTGATCGCAGGTTTGATCCTTGAGCAGGCCCTCACCCCCGGCACTCCGGTGCCACCTCCTGCCCCACCGTCGCGGGTCCCTTTCCCGCTCCTGTGCCGTAGCCGAGGGGAAGTATGGTACTGCCTTGTTCGTTTGTTCGTTTGTTCGTTTGTTCGTTTGTTCCTTTGGTTCTAGGTCCTTGGTTCTTGGTTCTCTTTCAGAATACTTCTTTTCTACTTCGTTTTGTCATTTGACAAAGCCTACCACACCCACTAGCATGCCAGGCTCATCTTGATCACTGAATACTTACTTCGGTTCATCCACAGCCCGCTGGTCCGTTGAAGGAGGTACGAGGATGTCCACCCACCGCTGGAGGCGTACGGCATCGTTACTGCCGTTATTTGCCCTGCTTGCAACGATCTTGCCCGCGCAAGGAGTCCAGGCCGCGACGGTGATCGCCACTGTTGCCGGAAGTTTCCAAAGCGAGATCGGCTGTCCCGACGATTGGCAGCCGCCCTGCGACAATTCGCTGATGAGCGATCCCGACAGTGACGGCATTTACACCTTCACGATCCCGGCCGGCGGCCTGCCCAGCGGCTCGTATGAGTACAAGGTCGCGCTCAACCGCACCTGGGACGTGAGCTACCCGGCCGGTAACCTGGCGTTCACGATCGCCGCCGCCGACAACAGCATCACGTTCTCCTACAACTCCGACACCAACGAGGTTTCCCATACTATCACCGGCAGCCGCCCGCCCGGACAGGACAACGACATCTACAGGGATGGCCTGGCCCATGACAGCCGCGAAACGCTCTACCGCGCGCCGGGCGGAGCCGTCACCACCGACAGCGAGGTGCTGATCCGCTTCCGCACCTACCACAACGACGCGACCGGCGTGACGCTGCGGACCTATCACACCGGCCTCAACGCCGAGCGGCTCTACACGATGGAGCGCGTGGCCAGCGGCGTGGATTGCTACCAGCCCGATCTCCAGTATAGCTGCGACTTCTGGCAGGCCGAGGTCGACGCCAACCGCATCGGCACGCTCTACTATCGCTTTATCGTCCAGGACGGCACCAAGAGCGTGTACTACGAGGACGATAGCGACGTGCGCGACGGCGGCCTGGGCGCGGCCTACAATCCCGCCGACTCCCGCGATCTCGGCTTTGTGATCACGGTCTACGATCCCGACTTCGATCTGCCGATCCGCTGGATGCAGGAGGGCGTGGTCTATCAGATCTTCCCCGATCGCTTCCGCAACGGCGATACCAAGAACGATCCGACGCCCGATCCCGAGAACGACCGGCTCAGCACCGATCCGCGCTACGCCTATCCCAACGGCGAGGACGAGACCAACACACAGCCGGAGTACGATCAGATCGTGCGCATGAAGTGGGGCGAGCTGCCCGAGGGCTACTGCCGCAACTACCAGGATATTACGAACGAGCAGTGTCCCAAGCGCTTTGCGCAGCCCGGCGCACCAACCGACCGCGAGCAGCCGCGTGGCCGCGAGTACTACGGCGGCGATCTCGATGGCGTGACCGAGAAGCTGGAGTATCTCAAGGGCCTCGGCGTCACCGTGATCTACTTCAACCCGATCTTCGCCGCCGCCTCAAACCACCGCTACGATACCCGCGATTTCAAGGTAATCGATCCGTATCTCGGCAATCTCGGCGACTGGAAGACGCTTGAGCACGAGGCCGAGAAGCTCGGCATGCGCGTGATCCTCGACGGCGTCTTCAACCACATGTCGTCAGATTCCCCGATCTTCGATCGCTACCACAACTGGAAGAGCGACAAGCTGACGCTCAACATGCGCTACCAGATCTTTATGCCGATGGTGCCGAGCGCCGTACAGGGCGTTGGACCTGGCCCGGTGCAGGGCGCGTGCGAGAGCGTGGACTCGCCCTACCGGACGTGGTTCCGCTTCCGGCAGCCCGCCGCGACCGAGCCCGTCGTCTGCGCGCCCTACACCCGCAGCGGCGACAGCTACTACGCTTCCTGGGCCGGCTTCGACAGCCTGCCGCAGCTTTCGGAAGAGCCTGTCGTGCAGGACTACATCTTCGGCGACGAGAACAGCGTCGCGCGCTACTGGCTGAAGCAGGGCGCCGACGGCTGGCGGCTCGACGTGATGCAGGACAAGAGCATTCCCTTCTGGGAAGGCTTCCGCGAGCAAGTTAAAGATGTCGATCCCGACGCGATCATCATCGGCGAGCTGTGGAAGAAGTTCGACGTGCTGCCCTATGTCCAGGGCAACACCGCCGACAGCGCCATGAACTACCGCCTGCGCGACGCCGTGCTCGGCCTCCTGGCTCCGGGCGCGTTCGACGGTAAGGGCTTTCCCGGCAGCGGCAACCCGATCGCGCCGTCGGCCTTTGCCAACCGCCTGCTCTCGGTGCGCGAGGACTATCCCGACGCGGCCTACTACTCGCTGATGAACCTGCTCGACTCGCACGATACCGAGCGGCTGCTGTGGACGCTCACGCCGGGCGCGGAGAATCGCCAGCAGCGCGAGGAGAACGCCGCCAATCTGACCGAGGGCAAGCAGCGCCAGCGCATCGCGGCGATGATCCAGATGACGATGCCGGGCGCGCCCACAATCTATTACGGCGACGAGGTTGGCCTGACCGGCGACGACGATCCCGACGATCGGCGGACCTACCCGTGGGGCGATGAGCAGGCCCGCGCCGACGGCGACACCCGCAGCCCGGATCAAAATCTGCTGGCCTACTATACGCAGCTGACCGAGATGCGCAGCGACAACAGCGCGCTGATCGATGGCGACCTGCGCTTCCTGCTGATCGACGACCTCGACAACACGGTGGCCTACGGTCGCCAGGAGGGCAACAGCGCCGCGATCGTGGCGATCAACGCCAGCAAACAGCAGCGCAGCCTGGTGATCCCGGTCGCCGGCTACCTGCCCAACGGCACCGATCTGATCGGTGCGGCCGGCTGCGGCGTCAACGAGTATCCGCCCGAGTTCACCGTCGCCAACGGCCAGATCAGCCTGACCCTGCCTGTGCTGTGCAGCATCACGCTCATGACGCAGGACGCCGATCTCACGCCGCCCGACGCACCTACCAACCTCCAGGCGACCGCCGACGGTCTGAGCGTTGAGCTGAGCTGGACCGGCGTTGCCGACGCGGCCGGATACAACGTGTATCGCAGCCCGGTCAGCGGCGGCGGCTATGTCAAGATCAATAGCAGCCCGGTCAGCGGCACGAGCTACACCGACAGCAGCGCGGATCTGCGCAGCGGCCAGCGCTATCACTACATCGTCAAGGCGCTGGATGATCTCGGCAACGAGAGCGCGCCCTCCAACGAGGCCAGCGCGGTGCCGAGCTACGTGATCAACTGGGCCAACCTCCAGTGGCCGCCCACACTGACCTACACCGTCAACGCCGTCACGCCGACCGATACGGTCTATGGCCAGGTTTATATCGAGAACGTAACCAACCAGCCGGGCGCAACGCCGGGCCTGATCGCGCAGCTGGGCTACGGTCCTGAGGGCAGCAATCCAACCGCCTGGACTACCTGGGTGCCGATGGAGTTCAACACCAACGCCGGCAACAACGACGAGTTCAAAGGCACGCTCCAGCCGACCGTTCCCGGCACCTACGATTACTTCACACGCTACAGCACCAACGGCGGCGAAAGCTGGACCTACGGCGATCTCGACGGCATCGAGAGCGGCAGCTTCGCGGATCAGACCGACAGCCCCGGCAAGCTGACGGTCAATCCTAACGCCGATCAAACGCCGCCCGACGCGCCAACCAATCTTCAGGTCAACAACGGCGGCGCGACGACGCTGATCCTGAGCTGGACGGCCTCCGCCTCCTCCGATCTGTACCGCTACGACATCTATCGCAGTACGACGGCGGGCAGCGGCTACGTCAAGATTGGCTCGGTGGACAAAAACACAACTGAGTTCAACGACACCAACTTGCTTACCGGCACGCGCTACTACTACGTCGTGCGGGCGGTCGACGAGGCCAACAACCAGTCTGCACCCAGCAACGAGGCCAGCGGCGTGCCGCTCGCGCGTGAGATTGCGGTCACCTTCGAGGTCACGGTTGGCACGTCGCTGCCGGCCGATAAGACCGTGTACATCGCGGGCAACCAGCCGCAGCTCTGCAACTGGTGCAACCCGCACACGGTACCGCTGACGAAGGGCGCCGACGGCAAGTGGCGCGTGACGCTGACCTTCACCGAAGGCACCGAGATCGAGTACAAATACACGCTCGGTTCGTGGGACTTCGTGGAGAAGGACGCGGCGTGCGGCGAGACCAGCAACCGCCAGCGTCGCATCGTCGGCGATAGCTCGGACGCGCAGCTCATCCCCGACACTGTCGCCAACTTCCGCAACATTCCGCCCTGCGGCTCATAGCCGGATCGTTCCACAGTTGGCAAGCAGAAGGACGGGCGCTCTGCCCGTCCTTTTGTGTGTGTTTGACCACTGCTACGAGATCGGCGCGCAGTCGGCAACTACATGCAGCTCTCGATCAGCCTGCTTCACCGGCAGCTCGTAGCGCCGCCGTATGCTGGAGCCGAGTCGCCTTATATCCGCGCCATACACATGAATCGAGATCGCCAGCCCTGGCCCTGGATTGACCACTTGATGAATATCGCCCGGCGGTGTCAGCGCCTCGACGGAGCCCGCCTCGTTGTAGCTCACGCCGATCGGCAGCAAATACGCAGCGCCGTCCTGCTCCTCGACCTGATACTGCATCTCTTGCTCACGGCCCGCATACACGCCCACCACACACCACGAAACATGATCATGAATGCAGGTGGTTTGACCGGGCAGCCAGACCAGCGCAACGATCGAGAATTGCCCATCGTCCGCCACATGCAGAATATGCTGACGATAGCAGCTGGGATCAGGCTCGCGCTGCGAGGGCAGCAGCAGCAGCGGATCGGCGAGAAACGGACCAAGCTCAGCGGCAACTTGACACGCGGTGTCGTGGGGATCGCCGGTGTGCGCCACAGCTGTCTCGATGTATGAGACAAGCTGCTCCAGCGCGGGGCTCAGCGTGGAATGCGTCACTGCATTCATCGTGTCTTCCTCCACTGAAAAAGACAAACGTCGATTCGTCGTTGAATCGGTAGTTGTGGATTCAGGAAGCCTGAATCTTATGTAGTCACAGCACGTTCCTAGCCGGTATCAAAGCCGTGACATCGTTGCACTACTACCGGCGCTTGTCATAACACGCTGATCCTGAGTCGATTATAGTCCCTGGATCAAGTATCTGGCTCAGGTCTGCGCGGGTTGCTTTCGATCAGCGGCAAGTAGCTGTAGCACACTGGCAGATCTCCAGATCAGATCGCACGTGTGAGACTATCTGCCACTGCCAGTATCGCCCAGCGTGGTGATAGCTGCCGTCCTGGCGTGGTAACAGTTGAAGATCTTACCTTGTGAGCAGGCAGCGCTGAAGATGGAGGAGTTGATGTTGTCGGGGTTGTTGCGTATGCCTTCTCGCGTACGTCCCGCACGCGGATCAGCCGCCCTGAGTCTCGGCCAGCGCCAGCGCGATCTCTTCGCGGACCCAGCTATCGTCTTCGATTGCGCGCCGCTCGATCAGCGCCTCCCGCGCCGCGCTCCCGCCGATGCGGCCCAGCGCCCACGCAGCATGGCCGCGAATCAACGGCTCGTGATCGTTGAGCGCGCCGACCAGCCCAGGGATCGCCTGTGGATCGCCCCAGTTGCCGAGTGCGATCGCCACGTTGCGCAGCAGGCCGCGCCGCTTGGTGCGCTTGATCGGACTGCCCTTGAAGTGTGTACGAAACTCTTCGTCGGTCATGCCGATCAGATCGAGCAGCTCGGGCGCGACGATTCCCGCGCGCGGCGTGAAGGCCGGCTCGCTGGTGAACTGGCCCCAGCGCTGATTCCAGGGACACACTTCCTGGCACACATCGCAGCCATAGATATGATTGCCCATCAGCGGCCGCAGCTCGCGCGGGATCGGCCCTTTAAGCTCGATCGTCAGATACGAGATGCAGCGCCGCGCATCCAGCACGTGCGGCCCAACAAACGCCTGCGTCGGACAGGCTTGGAGGCAGCGTGTACAGCCGCCGCACCCACCGATCGGCTGCGGCGCGTCATAGCTCAGCTCGGCGTCGACCAGGATCTCGCCCAGGAAAAACCACGAGCCCTGGCGCGGGTGGATCAGCAGCGTGTTTTTGCCTTGAAAGCCCAGCCCGGCCATCACGCCGATCGGCCGCTCAAGCACCGGCCCGGTATCGACGTAGGATCGCCCGATCTCGGCGCGACCGACACGCGCTTCCAGCCACGACTGCAACGATCGCAGCTTGGGCAGCAGAATATCATGGTAATCGTCGCCCCAGGCGTAGCGCGAGATCTGACCACGGCGCGGATCGTTCCAGAGCGCAGGATCGGGCTCGGCGGCACGGTAGTGCACGCCACACACCACGATCGAGCGCGCTCCCGGCACAGCTTCGCGCGGATCGGCGCGGCGGGCGGCGTTGCGGGCCAGGTAGGCCATCTCGCCCGCATGTCCGGCCGACAGCCAGTCGTCGAGCGCCTCCACGTGCGGCGGCGGCACTGCGGGCGTGATCCCGAGCAGATCGAAGCCGAGCCGCCGGCCCTCGGCCTTGAGATCCTCAGTCAGCTGGATGATCGCATCAATCTCTTGCATTATGTCGTGTATTGTACCA
>DASWTQ010000233.1:0-3621 GCA_036402055.1 Herpetosiphonaceae bacterium | reverse complement strand
CCTTCGGAAAAGGCAGTGAAGATCAGCCCGCGAGAGCCTGCACGCGCCGCCTCGAACAGGATCTGGCTGGCGAGGATCGTTTTTCCGGCGCCGGGAGAGCCGACCAGAAACACCAGCGCGCCGCGCGGTATGCCGCCACCGAGCACCAGATCAAGGCCAGGTACGGATGTGGGCATCAAAACCGGCGATACGGACATGCAACGCTCCCTTTCTACAGTCAGTTATGCTGATGGACGTGAGCACATGACGCCAGCCGCAGATCAATCTGGCGGGCGAAATTATACCAACAACCGCTCGATTGTTGCGACCAGCCCCGCTACATCAAAGGGCTTGTGCAGAACCGCCGTGAAGCGATCGGCATCTCGACGTGTATAGGCAGCGCTGATGAGCAAGATCGGAGTGTCCGCTGTCTGCGGATGCTGCCGGAGTTGCTGTGCGAGCGTCCGTCCATCCATAATCGGCATCATGAGATCCGTGACGATCAGATCCGGTGGTGTTTCCAGCGCTGCGGTCAGGGCGTCCCGGCCATTGGTAGCGCGGAGGATCGTAAATCCTTCGCTTTCAAGAATCTCTTGCAGCAGGTTCAGAATACTTTGCTCGTCATCAACGATCAAGATGAGGGCGGTCGATGACACACAGTGGTCCTCCGCTAAGGACAGCCACAAGCATGCAGTGGCTGAATCCATAAGTAGATGAGCAAGAAGCTTGCCCCGTACTTGAAGCGACCTTAGCTACGACCAAACAGCCAAGACCTCCTAAGTGACGGTTTTGCCAGAAGGATCGCATACAGCCAAGAGATGAGTCGCACTACAGTCTGAAACCAATACCAGCCTGGGCGCACTCTGCGTTACAATGCAAGGATCAATGGAGGCACTGAAAGGCTTGTCGATGGACTCATTGCATAGATTTGATACTGCGGGCGATGCGCAGCCCTCGGGATTGGCCGCGTGGCGCGCGCTGCCGCGACTGCTGGTCAGCCGCCAGTGGCGCTGGGTGACGCTGGCCGTGATCGCGATTATGCTCGTGCTGATTCGTCTGGGCATCTGGCAGCTGGATCGGCTTGAGCAGCGACGTACCACAAACGCGCTGATCACCAGCCGCGTGGACGAGCCGCCCATTCAGCTGACCGGCCAGCCGCTCGACCCGGTGGCCAACGAGTATCGTCAGGTTGTAGTGACGGGAACGTATGATCACAGCAGCGAAATTGTGCTGCGCAACCGCGCACGGGCCGGCGTGCCCGGCATGGATATTGTGACACCGCTGCGGATCGAGGGCAGCGATCAAAGCGTGCTGGTCGATCGCGGCTGGGTGCCGCTGCTGGATGCCGAGCCCGAGCAGCGCGCTCAATTCGCGGTGGCCGGGCCAGTGACCGTGCGTGGCATTGTTCGGCCGCCGCGAGTGCAGACCAGCAGCTGGGGGCCGCAAGATCGCCAGCCTGAGGGCGGACGGCTCGACGCCTGGTTCCACGTCGACGTGGCGAAGATTGCCAACCAGGTGCCGTATCCGCTGCTGCCGCTCTACATCGAGCAGCTGCCGCAGGAGAACGCGCCCGCGCTCCCGCATCCGCAGCCAAACATCGAGCTAACCGAAGGATCGCATCTCAGCTATGCGGTCCAGTGGTTTTCCTTCGCCACGATTCTGGTCTGCGGCTATGCGGCCTTTGTGGTTACGCGTAGCAAGGAGCAGCGCAATCAGCCCCCGGAAGCTTAGGACGAAGACCGCCGATCCGGCTCGGAGCTACTCCTGCTCCGAGCTTTCGTTTGCCTCAGGAATATCATTTTGCTCAGGATCGATCGGCCCGGACTTCGGCACGACATAGGGCATGCCCCAGCGATCACGCAGGATGCGGGCAGTATACACCTCCTGCTGTCCGTCGCGGGTCTCGTTCCAGAATAGCTGCACGCCGGTCTCATCAGCGACCAGCGCTTGATAATCGCCGTAAAAGCCGTCCTCTCCCGCGCGCGGCAGCCCGACCGTTGGGTTGGAAGCAACATCCGTGACGCGCAGCTCGCTCCAGGTATTGCCGTCGTCGGTGGAGCGGGCGGCGTAGGTATGCACCAGCAGGTTATTGCGATCGTCTCGGCGATCGAACCACTGCACATAGATCTCGCCGGCTTTGTTGGCCGCGACCGTCGGCTGGAACTGATCGTTGGTTCTCACGCCGTTGACGACCACCGGACTGCGCCAGGTTGCGCCGCCGTCGTGGGTGACGCTGAAGGCAACCTCAGCCTCGCCCAGCCGCCAGTCGCCCCACACGGCGTACAGAGTGTCGGACTTGACCGGATCGGCGGAAACGCCCGCCAGCACCAGGCCGTTGCGAAGATCGCCTTTGAGCGGGCGAATATTCTGAAACGGCGGGCCATCGCGGACCTCGCCGAAGGTCGCGCCGCCATCCGTGGAAGCCGCCACCTCCAGACGATTGGCGCTGAGATTGCTCCACAGCAGATACACATCGCCCTGCGCATCGACCGAAACATTCGGGCCTTGACGCACCACTCCAGCGTCGCCGGCGATCTCCTGCGGCTCGGACCAGGTCGCGCCGCCATCCGTCGAGCGCGCAAACAGAATCCGGTATTCGTCCTCCCGGCCCCGCGCGCCAACAATCTGGACCCAGGTGGTGTACAGCGATCCATCGTGCTGGCCGCCGGTTATATCGGTCGTCAGCCAGTTTTTATCGTTGAAGCCGCTGGCATCGTCGGTGACAAGCTGCGGCTCGGACCAGGTGCGACCGCCGTCTTTGGAGCTGTACAAATAGAGCGCCGATCGCTGCTCAGGACCGCGCGCTGCCAGCACTTCGACGTAGGCCGTGCCGCTGCTGTCGAATGCCACAACCGGATCGGACGTGATCTCGAACTGCTCAAGGCCCGGCAGCTGCCCGTTATCGACCCAGGTCTTGCCGCCGTCCGCCGAGGCGTAGGTTCCGATCCGAAAAACATAGTCCTCATTATCGGTAAACATCTTGGAAGCGCCGACAAAATTCTGCGCATCGCGTGGATTCTGGGCCAGCGACACCTCGCTGTGCGCCGTGAACTCGTCGCGGCTCACGCGCACGTTGGGCACATTGGCCACCGGCGCTGGACGCGGCGCGCGCGCATAGGCGGTCGGCGTGGGCGGAACAGGCGTCGGCGCGGGTGGGATAGCCGAGGGCGCCTGGTCGCCCGAGACGATCACCGGAGTAGGCGGCACAGGCACGCCGACGATCGGCACCTGCTGAGCGTTCGACCAGAAGAGCGCGCTGCTCAGGCCGCCCAGCACCAAAGCCGCCAGACAGATCAGAATTTTAGCCAACAAACGCGGAGTGTACGAGGGTTTTTGCATCAGCCGGGCACCTATCCTGCACGCCAGCCGATCAAGAATACGCCTCGATCGCCTGGCACCTTAGAGAATCCCTGGACTCAGTCAAACACTGTTAAAACTGTACCGTAGATCCGGCGATTGTGCCTGGTGGGAAAGTAAGAAGAACAAAAGAACAAATGTATGGTGCTTGGTTCCGGCCCTCACCCCCGCCGCAGCGGCGGCACCCCCTGCCCCGAACCTCAGCAGGCTTCTGCTTCGGTTGCGACAGGCGCGGGGGGTTTGGTACTCCCAAGTGCTTGGGTCTTGGGTCTTGGGTCGTGGTTC
>DASWTQ010000232.1:0-6957 GCA_036402055.1 Herpetosiphonaceae bacterium | reverse complement strand
GCCAGACAAATGGACAGATGCCGCCCGACCGCGTGCTCCAGCTCCTTGACATTGGTCATATCGACGAGCAGCTCCATACGCTCAACCTCTGCCAGCAGCGCTACGATGTGGCCCTGCGGGAGATCGAGTCCCTCCGCCAGCACCTCTTCGCCGACTGGTACCGCTACCTGCTGTGTTTGTACCCGCCGCAGGGCAGCGGCGAGGACTATCCCGATCCTGATGAGGTCATGGCCTTTATCGAGCGAGAGGTGCTCGCGCCGCTTGAGCAGAAGCTGGCTCTGGCTGGTCTGCCGCCGCGCGATCTCCCCGTCTCACTGCTTGATCCGGCGCTCGTCGTACCATCAGGCGTCGTCACCCTGGCTGATGCGCTCGGTAAGGCGTTTGACGATGTGCGCGGTTCGCTTGAGCGGCTGAATGCCAGTCCGGCCGCTCAGGCTGCCCGTGTGCGCTTTAAGCCGCAGGCGATCGCTGCGCCCCGCTTCTGGCAGCCGAACGATCCGGTGGTCCTGCTGGCGGGACCGACGATTCGACCCAGCCCGCGTCATGGTCAGGATGGTCGATTACATCCAGACGGGCTTCTTGTCTGCCAGATGGTCGGCGCTATCGATGTCGCCCGGATGTCGCCCGGTGACCTACCGGCAATTCTTACCCTCATCGACGCACTTGAAAACCCAGCAGCCGACGAGCAGATCGGCTTTCAGGTGTGGCGGGGTCCTGCCTGGCATCCGTTGGAACTGGAGTGGGAGGTCGATGTGCTGCCCACCGCCAATCTCGGCAATATCGACGCGAGTCACGGGCAGTATGACGAGACCTTTGTGACGGCTAACTATACACTGGCCGACAACCAGCCCGATCTCACGCCGCAGGATCGTGAGATCGTTTGGCGTGGCGCGACCAACCTATATAGTGGCGCGAGCGTGCTGACACCGTATGCCCGCGACTACCAGAGCGAACGGCTGGCGAGCTTTATTTATCTTGTGTATGCCAGGAAGCAGGCGCTGCCGCCGCTCGCGGATCGGGATGCCGTCCGTCAGCTGCAAACTAAAGCAGGTATGGAGCAGATCGAACAGTGGCTACAGGATTGGGCGGCTGCGATCGACAAGGACCGCCAGATGGACGATGCGGCGAAACAGACCGCCGCCGAGGAGCTGAGGATGGTCGCGCTTGCGCTGCGGGCGTTTGAGCATCTGCGTGGTATTCAATGCTTGTCGCAGGCCCTGGGTGGGTTCAATGAAGCGCTCTTGATGCAGCGCCAGACGCTCCAGCTGCCCATCGGCGATCCGCTGGGCTTTGCTGACTACCAGCCGTTCGTGAAGCGCGTGCAGGCGGGCGTTGGTACCAGCAATCACCGTGCGCCGCAGCCGCTCAATGACTTCAACCCGATTCGCTCGGGCGCGCTCCGGCTGCGAGCGCTGCGGCTGGTTGATAGCTTCGGCCAGGTGATGGATCTCAAGCTCGATTCGGTCGTCTATGCGCAAGCGCCTGCTGATGGACGCGCCGCGAATCAGGTGCCTCTGCCGCCACGCGTTGTTCAGCCCGCGCGCCTCAACTTTCGCTGGCTGTCGGCACACCACGATCAGCAGGAGATGGACGTCCATCCAGGCACGAACCCGATCTGTGGTTGGGTGGTGGCCAACAACCTGGATCAGAGGCTGGATATCTATGACCAGGATGGTCGGCCGCTCGGAGCGATCGGGCCGCAGATCTGGCAGCCGCTGCCAGGGACGCCCTTGATCGACGTCCGTCGGATCGGCGACGCGACATTGCAGAAACTGGTGACGCAGCTGCTGCGCTACGATGAGCCGGCGCTGATGCGCTTGCTCGACACGCTCGACACCGCGCTGTTCAACATCGAGCCTGCCAGCTATGCCCAGCACACCCAGATCGCCGTGCTGATGAGCAGGCCACTCGCGCTGGTGCGCGCAACGATCAATCTTGAGCTGCGCAACTCACCCGCCGCGCACCAGGGCTGGAATCAGTTCCGCCAGGATCTGCGGCGTGACCGGCGCGACCACGATGCGTTTACCCGTGTCCAGATTCCGATCCGTATCGGCGACTACCGCCAGATCAACGACGGGCTGGTCGGCTACTGGCTGGAGCAGGATGGTGCGCTCGGCGCTACGTTTTATGCCCCCAACGCCGACACCGCCGGTGAATCGATCGCTACCCACGCCGAGGGCGAGCTGGTGATCAGCCAGTCGCTCGACGCGCCACCGCAGGAGCTGACGATGCTGATCGATCCGCGCGGCAAGATCCACGCTACATGTGGCGTTGTGCCGGTGAAGGCGATCGATATTCCACCCGCGCAGTATGTGGATGCGCTCCAGCGAATTGCCGTGACGTTTCGTGCCGGGCCGATCCTCAGTCCACCCGATCTGCTGGCGCTGGCGCTGCCGACAGAGCCCGGCTACGACTGGTCGTGGCTGGAAACGCGTGGCGACGGCTACCGCGAGGTACTGCCGGAGCCGCAGATCGAGCAGGCTGCCCTTGCCGCCGATCTGGCCGCGCAGATCTGGGAACGTCTGCTGGCGCGCGATATCGCCTGGCTCGTGCCGGACCCCGACCACGCCGGTGGGGTTCGGGTCAGCGCGGCGGGGCAGCGTATCGCGCAGGAGCCTGCCGCGTTTATCGCGCTGCGTGGCGAGATCGAGACGGCCCTGGCACAGGCCCAGCAGCCTGATGCGACGATCACGCGGACACGCTTTGTCGAGTTGGTCGCCGCCGCGTTTGGCTCTCCGCTCTGGGCATACCTGATCGACCCCAGTGTGCGCTGGCTGGAGGGCACGGCTGGCGCACCTGCGCGCGTGGTTGTCGCGAGCCAGCGAGCAGCAGTCAAGCTCGCGGATCGTTTTGCCGGGCTGGACCAGGCGATCCAGGCGGCGCTGGATCGTCGCCAATACCGCATCGCCGCCGACACAGGGGACGCGCTGATCACCGGGGGATTGAGCGCGCGCGAGGGCTGGCTGGTGCTACGCGTGTTTGATGCGCAGGAGGATGCCCAATGAGTGTGACGGAGAATGCGGCCGATGCCGCTCAAATGCGCAGCAGTTTTCCGATCGCCTTCCAGCTGTGCAACGAGAGCGGCGACGAGGTGCTGCCGATCGCCGACGATAGCAGCGGCCAGCGGGTGCAACTGGTGATCGGCAATACCGCGCGCGATACGATCCAGCTCCAGTTGAAGTCAGATCCGCAGAATAACAAAGCCAATACCAAGCTGTATCACTTCGCGCTGATCTTCCGCAAGGGCACCCTGGCGTCGAGCGCGATCAGCGGCGCGCTGCCGGAAGATCCAGCCAGCTGGGATGGCGCATGGGTCGAGGGCGTTGACACGGTGACGCTCTACCTGCTGGGCCTCAAAGAGACCAGCATCAGGCCCGATACGCCGCTGGTGATCTGGCTACAGGATCTCAGCGCCAGTAGCAGCCAGGGCACGCGCGTCGCGCGCGTCGATCTCCAGTACACGAACCTGGTGTTTCATGACGATCCGCGCCCTGAGCAGCCGACCGTGATCACGGGCAGCCGCCGCAGCCGCATTACCTTGCTCAACCAGCGTGGCCGCGAACACGTGCCGCTGCATAGCGGGTTCGCCACGCCGGGCTATGTCTTCAACGACGGCACGAGCAATAGCCTGACTCTGCGCATCACGAATATCTCGCCCGTGCCGCTCCCGCTGAGTACGGATGTGTCCGCGCCGACCAAGCTGTTGCTTGCGTTCGAGGTTGCGCCCGAAGGACAAAGCGTGCGAGATGTGGACCTGGCCAATCCGGCACATACTCCATGGGCGCTCGCCGACCAAGACACGGTTTCCAAAGTCACGCTTACTGTGGCGGCCAGCGACGGCGGCACATGGCATGCGCCTGGCACGCCGCAGTTGGGCGAGCAGGCCGTCTGGGAGGTCGTCTATCAGGGGACGCAGTCCTTTCTGGCTCCAGGGCACAGCTTGCACCTGACGCTCAGCAACATCGTCACCACGCTGCCGCCGGGCTATACCAACCTGTATCTGCGCTATCAGAACATCCCGCACTACTGGGACGGCCAGTTCGTGTATCCGATCGAGCGCCGCAGACGACCACAGAACTTCGGACGCTACCTGCTGGGATCGCCGGTCCTGGGAGCGGCCGGCCCGTTTTCAGCACCTATTCGTACGGGTGGCGGCAAGATCCTGCTGCTGATTTCAGGAACCGCGCTGATCCAGGGCGGCGGTGTCGCTCCGGTGGGGCCGGGTGGGACGTTCGGTGGTGCAACTACCACGCAGCCCGAGAATATTCTGGTCAGCCTCGGCAGCGCTCTATCGGCGACGATTGAGATTCCGGCATCCGCGCGCGCCACACGAACGCCGTTTCTGGGCAAGCTGGAATTTTCAGGTCTTCAGGAGGGGGAGCAAACGCTCACGCTGCTCAAAGGGCCGTCGGTTGGATTATCGATCAACCCGCCGTCGATCGCGATTCAACATCTCGACGTGATCGTCTTACAGCTGCCATCGTGAGGCGGTGCACGCGGAGCCAACCGCCGACACCAGGCGTTAAGCGCTGGTTATCCAAGGAGCGAGGCAATGCCCTACACACGCGGTGATGATAAGCTCCATATCACATTTTGCGACATGGGTCATGGAGACTTCATACCAATTGCGCTGCCCAACGGCAAGCTGCTGGTGATCGACTGTGGGTCGAAAGGCTTTGACGGTAACTACTGGAATCCCAAGCAGGACTCTGATGTATTGCGCGCACGAGCGTTTAGGTCGGCATTCGAGGATCAGCGGCTGCTTGGCAATAACCAAAGCATCGATCTCCTGATCTTGACCCATCCCGACAAAGACCACTGTTTTTATTGTAGCAATCTCTTTATAGAAACATACACGGGTCAGAAACCTGCTCCAAAGGCCGTGCAAGCCTTTTATAGTTCCACCCTCAACAACTACGATAAGCACGGCGTCCCAAACATCATCTTCCAATATGTCGATACGATTTACTCGATCACCATCAACCAAAACAAGACTCAGTACGGAGAAGTCGAACGGAAGAAGTACAGGACGGGCGCGTATCTTACCGAGAAGGACATCGAGACGTCGGCCAAAGGCACGGCGGAACTGCTCAAGAAATCGGATGTTGAGGCGACGCGCGGGTTTGTCAAGGTTCTGGATGGTACGGGGAAGGATGGTATCGCGTGCGGCGTGTATATTCTGGCCAGCAATGTCGAGTCCTATGCCAATCTCGACGATGGCAGTTCTCCAGGCAATCGCGGCAGTATTGTGACAATGATCATCTATGGCGATAAGAAGCTCCTGTTCATGGGCGATGGAACCTTTAACACCGAGCATTTTCTTAAGCAAACCTATAGCGACCGCATTAAGGAGGTTGAGCTATTACACGTGCCGCACCACGCCAGCCTGGCGACGTCGTCCTCGGCTGCTGGCCATCCACCGGCACCACCAAGCCCGAATATCAATTTCGTCGGGCTCGTCAACCCGTGTTACGTGGTCATTACCGCCGCCTGGGACGTTGGACAAAAGCTGGCACTACCCCGCTATGAGGTGATCGATCGGTATCACAGTGGCAGCCGGCTGAAGACGAAACCGGCGGACATAGAGGATCAGTACAAACAAATCTCCTGTTACCGGCTAGTCACGACGGATGTGCCGGTGAAAACTGACGCGGATGGCAGGGTAATCAAGTTTCGGAAGGAGTCTGGCAACGCTCAGGCTATCTACCCGGCAACCAAGCACATCTGGTGTACCGGCTCACACGGCAAGATCGACTTTGATTATGGACCCGACGAGAAGGGGAGCATCAATCTTCTGCCAGCGGATGCAGAGCCTGAATCGGATACCGACGATGAGTGATCAATCGGTTGCCACCATACTTCGCAACTATATCTCCGGTGCGCGCCTCGATCTGCCGGTGAACAAGCTGGGCGCGCCTGCGATTCAGGAGGTCTTCGCGCGCTTCCTGCCAGGAGAAAACCTGGTGATCGATCCGATCACCACCCAGGCTGGTGATGCCACCGCCTACACCGTCGCCGGCACGGGGCAAAACCGGCTCTTTCGGGGAATGCATGTCTCGGTCACCGTGCGCGCCGGCACTCAGCTCCAGATCTTGCTGACCGCCGATGCGACCAGTACGCCATGGGCGCTAGCTACCAGCTTTCCTAAGCTGGCGGATACGCTAGCCTCCGCGCTGCAATTCAAGCAAGCATCCTGGCGCTTGGCTTCTAGCGCCGAGGGATCACAGCCCCCTGGCTTGAGCTTCAAGGGCACGCTCGACATATCGAGCAGCCTGGGCTTGTTCGTCTTCTTGCTCGGTGAAAGCGACGAGACGCTGACCGGGAACGTCGAGTCGATCACGCGCGGTATACCCGTGATGCGCCTCGATGCTGGGGCTGCACGTGTCGGGAAAGATCTGCATGTGATCAAGCTGGGATCGATTACCCTGGCTCTGTCCACTGAGACACTACCACCCGTGCGCCAGGGTGGGCCATTTCAAGCCAGAGTATCGCTGCACGTTGGAACGAGCCTGACGTTCACGGCGCAAGGCAAGCCGGTTGCTATCCCGCTTTCTGCCAGCATCGGCACCGGCTCCTCGGCTATCCGTCTGACAGCCGATCCTTCCAGCCTGGTCAGCGCCGGCCTGGAGGAGCTGGGTGCCCTGCTGAACTCGGTGAGCATCAAAGGCTTATCGTACGGCGACTTCAAACTGGAAGATCAGGTCAAGCTGACGGAGCTTGAGCTGGTGGTCGATCCGCTGGGCACCAGCAAGATTAATCGGGTTGGTCTGCGACTACAATCTACCCAGCAGTGGGATCTCCTCAAGCGGGCAAACGGGCTGCCCTTGTGCTCGGTCCAGAATATTCACATCCAGACGACGCTGCGCGCGCCATTTTCGGCCGATGGCCTGATGCTGGCGCTGTATGGCGAGGTGGTGCTGAACAACTCGCGGATTGTTCTGCAAGCGATCCTGACCA
>DASWTQ010000231.1:0-3855 GCA_036402055.1 Herpetosiphonaceae bacterium | reverse complement strand
GAGTCTGGCGAGAGCGCGTGGGAGTCGAACCCACCGGCGAGGCTCGTCACCCCGCCCAACCGTTTTGAAGACGGCGACCAGCACCGGCCAACACCCGCTCTCGTGCAACATGCTACCGAATGACCGGCTGTACGTCAAGGCGGGCAGCCGACAGCGCGGAAACGTTCGCCACGCTCCCGCGCTGGTCGCTCATTTGGTTGTACTGGCAAAACGCTGGGAAGAGCAATGGTTGGATGTGACGAAGGCTACTTCTGGAACGACAGGTTATACTGCTGCTGCCACTCGATGATCGCATGATGGAGCTGCTCGCGCGCCAGGTAGCCGCAGCGGACCAGCACATCTCCGAGCAGCACTGTATGGCCTTTGCGCTTAAGCTCGTTCTGCTGAGCCAAACCCTGATGCAGCTGCGCCCGCGTAACCAGGCCACGCCGCACCAGGTATTCTCCAAGCTGCACTGAGACGCCCTCGCTGCTGGGGAGCGTCTCGACCTGCGCCGCGACCGCCGCCTCAAGCTGCTGTGGCCGAACCATCTTCATGCGCAGCAGCACTTCCCCGAGCCGCAGCGGTTTTTTCTTGCGCGCCAGGCGCTGCTGCTCCTTGAGCGCCGCCTCAAGCTGCTGCTGTGTCAGTACGCGCGCCTCCACCAGCGCCTCGCCCAGCATGTAGCGACGCTGCGGCGTGGACGGCGGCGGCGTGGCTGCTTGCGGCCGTAGCACTGCCGCTTCTTCCAACAGCAACCGAATATTCAGCACATCGCGCGCTTCCTGCGCCTGTTTGTTGTGCGGATTGATCGTGAGCAAATGATCGATACAGCGCAGGGCTTGCTCGACGGTCGGCATCACATGACTCAGCCACAGCCAGGCCGTTTCGTTGCCGGGCTCGTGCTTGAGCGCGCGGATGAAATAGTTGCGTGCCTGCTCTTTGTCACCAGCGCGGGTTGCGGCAATACCCGCCTGTAGATCAGCGGTAGCGACATCCATAAATGGGGCAGTCCTCCAGCAGGAGTAATTTGATGGAAGCTTATAGAATATCCTACACTACTCTGCAAGGGCGCGGAGTCGCGCTGCCGAAGGGCGATCTGGACTACCGGGAATCTGGACCATGTGCTCTTGTTCACAAACGGTAATTGCGTCAAAAAGACGTGTGCTATAATGCGCGCGTCGCGCCGAAAAAGGAGCATCGTGATGCCCAGCCACTTCCCCGATGGCCTGCCGGCTGTTTTACCCGCTACCGTAGCCCAGATCCAGCGTCGCTTGCCTGCCGCAGGCGATATTACGGTGCGCGTCGGCAGCCGCATCGAGCCTGACGATGTGATCGGACAGGCGACAGTCCCCCAGCCCGCCGTCTTTGTTGACGTTGCTCGTACGCTTGGCATCGAGGCCCAGGCGATTCCGCGCTCGATGAAGCGCAAGGTCGGCGAGCGTGTAAGCCCGCAGCAGGTGCTGGCCAAGCGCCGCCGCAAAAAATGTATGGTCGCTCAGGCCGGAACGCTCAGCGCGATCGATGCCGAGACCGGCTTTGCGATCATCACGCCCGATCCGGTCAATGTGACGCTTCCGGCCTCGGTGCGCGGCTACGTCGTCGATGTAACGCCGGGCCGCAGCGCGCTGATCGAAACGCCGGCCGCAGTGATCCAGGGCGTCTTTGGCATCGGCGGCGAGCAGTTTGGCGTGATGCGGCTGCTGGTCACGGATCGCCACGATATTATCACGCCGGATATGATCGATGCCCGCAGCGCCTACGCCTTGATCATCGGCGGCGCCGGCATTACCGCCGAGGCCCTGCGCAAAGCTCAGCAGGAGCAGGTGCGCGGCGTGATCGTCGGCAGCATCGACGAGGGCGAGGTCCGCGCGTTTCTCGGCATGTCGGCCGGCGACTGGTACAGCTACGGTCAGGAGCGCAGCGCCACGCCGATCACGCCGACCGTGCTGGTCACCGAGGGCTTCGGCGCGCATCCCATGGCCGAGCCGCTCTTTGATCTGCTCACGCGCTACGATCGCCAGGAGGCGTTTCTGGATGGCACGACCAGCCTGATGCCGTCCGTCGTGCGGCCCCGGCTGGTGATTCCGCTGCCGCGCCTTCAGGCCGGGCAGGACGCCGCTCAGCCCCAGGAGCTGCGCGTGGGCTCCGTCGTGCGGCTGGTGGACGAGCGCCATATGGGCCTGATCGGCCGCGTACAGGCGCTCAGCGCGAATGGCCAGCTGCCCTCAGGCGTGCGCGCCGCGACCGCAACAATTCAGGTCAGCGAATCCGAGCGCCTTGTGCTGCCACAGACGGCAATCGAAGTGATCGGCTAAAGCATGGTTGTCGTACCGCCCCAATCCACGCTCCCAGCCTTCGATGTTGAACAGCCTCATATTCTGGTCGTCGACGACGATCAGTTTATCTGCACGGTCGTGCGTAAAACGCTGAGCCGCGACAGGTACCGGGTCGAGACGCTGACTCGGCCGGCGGTCGCGCTCAAGCGTCTGGCGAGCGAGCCGTTCGATCTGCTGCTGACCGACATCAATATGCCGGAGATCAATGGATTGGAGCTGGCGGAGCAGGCACGAGCTGAGCATCCGCTGCTCGGCATCGTCATGATGACCGGCTACGGCTCGTTCGATAACATGAGTCGAGCGGTGCGCGCAGGGATTGCCGATTTCATCACCAAGCCGTTTGACATCGAAGAGCTGCGCCTCACGATCGCGCGGGCGCTGGAGCGGCAGCGGCTTCAGCGTAATAATGTCCGGCTGCAAACTCTGGTTAAAGTTTTTGAATATAGTCAGGCGATCAACAGCACACTGGACCTGAGCGCGCTCTACCAGGTCGTGATCGATATTGTGCATCGTGAGACCGGCGCGAACACGGTCATGTTCTGGATCGCAGAGCAGGGCGAGCTTCAGTCGGCGGCGACCTCAGGAGTGGCCCTGGATAAGCTGGGGCCGTTCAAGGAGCTGGCCTACCGATCCTATGTCACGGGCGATGCGTGCACGGTGCAGCCGGATGGACAGATCGAGTTCAAGCTTTCGGCCAGCGGAACAATTTTTGCGCTGCCGCTGACAGTCCATGATGAGCGGCTGGGCGTGCTGATCACAACCTATCCGCAAGGCCATAAGGAAGTGCTGACCGAGCTGCTGGCGATCATCGCCAACCAGACAGCGGTCGCGATCCGCAACGCCCGGCAGTACGCCGCTCTGCGTGAGCTGGATCACCTGAAGAGCGAATTTATCGGCATTGCCTCGCATGAGCTGCGCACGCCGCTTTCGCTGGTGCTGGGCTATACCTCGCTGCTGCGCCAGCGCCTCGACGGTCTGGGACGCGAGTATTTGCAACAGGTGATCAACGGCGCGCTGCGCATCAGCGATATTGTCGACGATCTGGTTAACCTGCGCAGCTCCGAACATGGACGGGTCGCGCTTAATTTTTCGACCTTTGACATCTGGGAGATGCTGCATGAGATCGTGGTGGAGCTGAGCGATCTCGCCGCCGATTTGCAGATCGCGCTACAGCTGGAGCATCCGCCCACGCCGCTGCTCGTCACAGCCGACCGCGAGAAGCTGACTCTGGCGCTGGCAAATCTGGTCGATAATGCGCTAAAGTTTAATAGGCCCGAAGGCGCGGTAGTGATCGCCGGCGAGATTGTGGCCGGTGAGCCGCCGGAGGTGCGTATCGATGTACGCGACACGGGCATCGGCATTAATCAGCGCGACCTGGCACGTATTTTCGAGCGTTTCTACCAGACAGCGCCTTCGATCACACGGGTGCGCAACGGCCTGGGCATTGGTTTGGCGATCACGAAAAGTTTTGTTGAGGCGCACGGCGGACGAGTGCAGGTAGACAGTACACCGGGGCAGGGCAGCACCTTCCATGTGT
>DASWTQ010000230.1:0-12908 GCA_036402055.1 Herpetosiphonaceae bacterium | reverse complement strand
GACTCGCGTCTTCGGCAGTGATTGCCAGCGCACACCCCGCGCCGCCAGCCGATCGACTCCCAAACGTCCGAGCAGCACGTCGAAGGGCGGCTGATTGGCGGGATGCAGCTCGAAGCGAGCGCGCTCGAAATGCTGGACCTCGTACCACTGCCGATCGTCAGGATTTTGCTCACGCGCCGGCGCGGAGAGCGGATAGCCGAAGGTTTCCAGGCCACCGTTAGCCTCCCAGTACGCCAGAAACCGGCCCGAGACGCTGTAGCCGGTCTGGGGAAAGAAGCGGCGTGGTGTTTGGGCCTGGGTGGCCGGTACGATCAGCAGGAGCAGGCAGAGCAAGAGTGTTGAGCGGATCATCGGAGGTTCCCTTCTAGATGCCGCTTGAGTTTAGCACAGTCTGCGGATCGAACCAGGGCTGCGGGCTGGCGTGAGGCTCGGAAATCGCTGATGGGGCGCTGATAGACGCAGCGCGAGGGCCAAACCAGGGGCAATGACAAAGGCGGCACCTGTGACCGCGCCGCCCATCTATTCGACATCAAAACACAGCCAGCTTAGGAGGCGGTTTATGGCTGGAGCGCTGTCCGCACGGTGGCGCGCAGCTCATCTAGGGGCAGCGTCTGATAATAGTTTTTTGCTTGACCGTCGCCCGTGATCGTATAGTGCTCCTGCACGCTCCACCAGCTCGATCCATCGATGCTAAATGCAAGCGATCCTTGCTCCAGCTCCTTGAGAAACACAACAACCCGCTCGCCTGCTTGAAATTCATAGAGATCGTCCGGTAGCTGCTCAAACATATCGTCGCCGATGCGCCCACCCCAGGCGTACAGCTGCAATGTCCTCTCGGTGTTTTCACCTTTGAGATATTCTTCGACGTCTAGCATAACCGGTCGAAAGATGGTGTGACCTGCTGTTTGTGGATTGGCTGGTCGCCGCCCGTCTGCGGTTGTCCAGCGCGCGGGCAAAACGTCAGTGACTGTGCCAATCACGATCACCGATGATTCGCGCGCGGCGCTGGGTATATGGGGAGAGCGAGTGACCTTTACTGTTGACTGAATAGGAGGTGAGCCACAGCTCGTGACGAAAAGCGCGAACGTAAGTGTGAGCAGGATGATGCGTAACCTCAGGCTTTCAACATACCAATGCGGGCGATACTTGCGCGGCGATGCCATCGACGCCTCCAAAACGCGGTGCTGCTTCTGATCGGTGAGTATAGGACATGCAAATCGAGGAAATCAATATCGTCAAGGGTGGTAGCCGGCAGTACAAGATAAGGGCGGCACCTGTCACAGTGCCGCCCGCTCGATCGATCTGGATTCAGGCTAGGTTGGGTATTGCTCCAGCGTGCGCTTGACGATCGCCAGGAAGCCGTCGGCGGTCGCACCATCGATCAGCCGGTGATCGAAGGTCAGGCTGAGATAGCACATCGGCCGGATCGCGATCGCGTCGGAGCCTCCCTCGGAGATCACCACCGCCCGCTTTTGCATCGCGCCAATACCAAGGATCGCGGCCTGCGGCTGGTTGATGATCGGCATCGCGAAGATCGAGCCCGACACGCCATGATTGGTGATGGTGAATGTGCCGCCCTGCGTGTCGTCGGCCTGAAGCCGCCGCGTGCGCGCGCGCTCCGCCAGATCGTTCACCGCGCGCGCCAGCCCGAGCAGACTTTTATCGTCGGCATCTTTGATCACCGGCACGATCAGGCCGTCGGGGATCGCCACGGCCATGCCCACGTTGATGCGATGATGCATCAGCACGCCTTCGTCCGCAAAGGTCGCGTTGACGAGCGGCACCTCGCGCAGCGCCGCCACCGTGGCCTGAACGAAGTAGGGCATGAAGGTGAGCTTGACGCCCTGGCGCTCGAAGTCGGCCTTGTTGCGGCTGCGGTGCGTCACGATCTTGCTGAGATCAGCCTCCATGACTGTTGTCACATGCGGCGCGGTACGCTTCGATCGCACCATGTGCTCGGCGATCGCGCGGCGCATGGGCGTGAGCGGCACCAGCTCGTCGTCGGGGCCAAGCGTCGGCTGCGGCGCGGGCTGCGCTGTTGGAGCCGCCGGAGCCTGGGGCCTGGGCGCGGGCTCCGCCGATCGCTCCGGCGCTACATCGCGCGGCTCGCTGACATAGGTCTGCTGAAGCTTGTCTTCGGTCTGGGGCGCGGGCGCCGTCAGCGCCTCGGCGACGGCGGCCGTCTCGCGAACCGGCGTGGCGGCTGGCGCGGGCTGCGGCTGTTGCTTCGTGCCGCCTGAGGCGACAAACTGCTCGATGTCCTTCTTGGTGACGCGGCCACCCGCTCCGGTGCCGGGAATCACGCGCGGATCGACATCGTGCTCGGCGGCCAGGCGCGCAACCGCCGGCGAGATATAGCTGCCTTTGCCTTTCTCGACTGTAGCTGCCTGAGCAACCGGAGCGGCCGCGACCGACACCGCCGAGTCCGCGACCTGACCATTGCTGGCCTCGCCGGCCTCGGCAATGCGCGCGATCACCGTGCCGATCGAGACGGTCTCGCCCTCGGGAACGAGGATCTCCGTCAACGTGCCCTCGATCGGCGATGAAACCTCGGTATCGACTTTATCGGTCGTGACTTCCAGCATCGGCTCGTAAAGTTCAAGCTTGTCGCCGGGCTGCTTGAGCCAGCGCCCGATCGTGCCTTCGGTCACGCTTTCGCCTAGTTTTGGCATCTTAAATTCAAGCGCCATAGTTCTCCAACCATGATCTATGAGGTATCGATTAGTAGCCTGCCAGCTCGCGCAGCTTGGCGACGATCTTTTCGGTGTTGGGCATGAAGGCGTCTTCCAGCGTCGGCGCGAAGGGCATCGCGGGAACGTCGGGACCAGCCATGCGCATGACCGGGCCGTCGAGATGCTCGAAGGCGTGCTCGGCAATCAGTGCCGCGATCTCGCCGCCGATGCCGCCGGTCAGGTTGTCCTCGTGCAGGACCAATACCTTGCCGGTCTTGCGCGCGCTGGCCAGGATCGCCTCGGTATCCAACGGCCGCACCGTGCGCAGATCCACAACCTCGGCCTCGACGCCGTCTTCGCGCGCGATGATCTCGGCGGCCTCCAGCGCCAGATGCAGCATCATGCCGTAGGTAATGATCGTGAGATCGTCGCCGTTGCGCTTGATGTCGGCCACGCCGATCGGCACCGTGTAGTCGCCGTCGGGCACTTCGCCCTTGATCAGACGATAGGTCTTCTTGTGCTCGAAGAACATCACCGGGTCGGGATCGGCAATCGCGCTCTTGATCATGCCTTTGACGTCGTAGGGCGTGGACGGCACGACGACTTTGAGGCCCGGCACGTGGGCGAAGAATGCCTCGACCGACTGCGAGTGGTAGAGCGCGCCGTGAATGCCGCCGCCGTAGGGCGCGCGCACCACCAGCGGCACGTTCCACTCGCCGTTGGAGCGGTAGCAGATGCGTGCGGCCTCGCTCACAATCTGGTTCATGGCCGGCCAGATGAAATCGGCAAACTGGATCTCGGCGATCGGCCGCATACCGCTGACCGCCGCGCCAATCGCGGCTCCGACGATCACGCCCTCGGCCAGCGGCGCGTCCATGATCCGCCACGGGCCGTATTTGTCCTGCAAGCCCTCGGTGACGCGGAACACGCCGCCACGCTTGCCGACATCTTCACCGAAGACGAACACGCGCTCATCCGCCGCCATAGCCTCGTCGATCCCGGCGCGGAGCGCTTCAATAAGCGATAATTCTGCCATATGGCTATATGCTCCAGGGTTGCAGAACCAAGAACCTAGAACCAAGAACCTAACGTTGAGATCTCCTAGGTTCTAGGTTCTTAGTTCTAGGTTCTTATTTAAGATTGTCGGCGTAGATATGATCGAACAGCGTGCTGGGATCGGGCGGTGCAGCAGCTTCGGCGGCGGCGGTCGCTTCGTTGACCTGCTTTTTAATCCGCTCGCGAATCTCGGCCTCTTTCTCGCCGGTCAAAATATCTTCGGCTTTGAGATGGGCGGCAAATGTGATCAGCGGATCTTGCTGCTTCATGGCTTTGATCTCGTCGGCCGGGCGATAGGTGCGATCGTTATCGTCCGACGAGTGAGGCGTCAGGCGCAAACATTTAAACTCAATCATCGTCGGGCCTTCGCCACGCCGGGCGCGCTCAACCGCCGCCTGGGTCGCCTCAAAGCAGGCCACGGGATCGCTGCCGTCGACCACGACGCCGGGAAAGCCGTAGCCGGCCGCGCGATCGGCCACATCTTCGACGCCCATCTGCTGGCGCTGCGGCACTGAGATCGCATAGCCGTTGTTTTCGCAGACAAAGATCACGGGCAGCTTATGGGTTCCGGCCAGGTTCATCGCCTCGTGGATCTCGCCCTGGCTGCTGGTACCTTCGCCAAACGAGACCCAGACCACCGAGTCGTCGACGATCTTACCGGCGACCTCATTGCGAATCTTGATCGCCAGGCCAACGCCGGCGGCGTGCGGTACCTGGGTTCCGGTCGGCGACGACTGCGAGATGATATTCAGCTTGCGATGACCGTAGTGCGCGGGCATCTGCCGGCCACCACTGTTCGGGTCGGCGGCGCGGGCGAAAAGGCCCATCATCACCTCAGCCGGTGTAAAGCCAAGCGTCAGTACCACGCCGAGATCGCGGTAGTAGGGCAGTGCCCAGTCTTTGCCGGCCTTGAGCGCGTAGGCGCTCCCGACCTGGGCTGCCTCATGGCCCTGGCATGAAATCACAAAGGGCGCCTTGCCCTGGCGGTTTAAAACCCACTGGCGTTCGTCGAGCGATCGCGCCAGCAGCATCAGCTCGTAGATCGCTAGCAGATCATCACGATCGAGGCTGGCCGAAACACCACTCGGCTGCACGTTGGTCATAGCCAATTCTCCACATGCGAAATGAAAGATGCGCCTCAGGGGCGAAGCCGAGGCGCAAAAGCAAAGACATTCTTTAACGCAATAATCGCTTCGCCGCACACACGGCCAAGCGCAACCGCACCCATCTCCATTGACGGCTTGTGTGGTCTCATGGTGTGTTCAGTGTAGCATAAACCGGGCTCGGCGTGCAAACATTTGATACAATGCGTGACTGTTCCTCCCGGCTCGTCTGAATTTGGCTGTCGATAAAAAAGGAGCACTCCATGAGCGATACTCCAACCGCAAATCTCACCACCTGCCCCGAGTGCGGCGCGCCCACTGTGGATGGCCTGACCTGCTGGGAGCAGCTCGGCGCGCTGATCGCCTGGGAGTATGACGATCCTGAGCTGGCAGCCGAGCATTTTCTGACGGTCGCAGCCTACAATCTTCAGCATCCCGCGCAGTTCACCGACGAGGCGATCGAGGGCCTGCGGGTAGCCATGATCGAGCGGCTCGACAACGATCTGCCGGTGGCCGCGATTCGCCGCCGCAACGCAGCCGAGTATGAGGGCAAGAAGCGCGTGCTCAGGCCCGAGGCCGAGCGCCGCCCCGTGCTGCGCCGCTGGCCGATGACGATCGCGGATGTGTACACGCCGGAGCAGCCCGCTGGCGCCGCTGTGCGAGTGCGCGCCTGGGCTACCGCGATCCGCAGCCAGCTGTAGGAGCGGCGAACAAGGGAACAAGGGAACAAGAGAACAAACCTTGTATGTCCCTCTTTGTTCCTTTGTTCTTTTGATTTTTTGTTCTTTCGTCGGCCCTCACCCCTCACCCCTTCATGGGCGGACAGGCATATAGCCGATCAAGCGGCAGGATTGCTAACGATACCAGCGCTGTTCCCAACTGGGTGCATCTAACTCGGGCAGGCACCATCGCCACTCGCCCCAGGCCGTGCCGAACAACCAGTGGCGGAGCGCGCGCAGGCCCAAGGTAAAGATACTGGTGCGCGCGTGCCGCACTTGCCGTAGCCGCTTACGCCATGGTCGCGCTTGCGCCGCGTCGATCCGCGCTTGGGCGTCCGCTACACCCAGACACAGGATGATCACACTGGCCCACGCCATGCCCAACAACAAGCGCTCGTGATGCGGCTGCCCTTGGATCTGGCTGGCTTCCCACTGCCACCCCTTGCGCTTGTCGCTGCGGAACCCAGCTTCGATCCAGAAGCGTCGCGCATAGAGCCGCAGCACGCTCCACTGCGGCGGCAAGTCTGTGATAACCACTAAAGCCTCCTTGGCACCCAGCCCCCAGATGCCCACCAGATTGACCCGCCGCCAGCCCGCATCTTTGAACAGCTGCCCACGCGTGCGCCAGCGTTGCCCTGGTTGCCGCAGATGCCACTGCACCACCGCACGCAGCCCGTGCTCCTGCCCCTGCCAGCTACAGAAGCGGTGGCTGCCAGTCGTGGTCAGGCGCAGCACCCAATGCCAGCCATAGCTGGCGCAGCGGTCGAGGAAAGGCGGGATACCGTACGCCCGATCCGCGACGATCACCACCTCCAACTCGGGCGGCAGCAGGGCTGCGACCTGCGCCAGCACCTGGTCAACCGCCTGCCAGTACGCTCCCTGCGGCAAGGCGACGTTTTGTTCCCAGACCGTCCAGGCAAGCGGCAGGCTGCCGCCCCAATAGGGCAAGCTGACCCGGAAGAGATGCACCTGATCGGCTTTCGAGCTTTCGTCGACCGCCAGCACGATGCGTCGGGCACCGCGTAAGAGCGCGGGCCAGTCGAGCACCTGCGTCAGGACCGGGGTATAACAGGTGGACGCTTGGAGGTGCGGATCGGAAAGGGTGCGGCGCAGACGGCGCTCGATGCTTTCCGATTGCGTGGCACGCGTAAGGTGGAGCGCATCGAGGGCGGCAGCGACCTGGGCGAGCACGGTCGACGTCGCCGCAAGCAGACCCGTGACGAGCAAGGCAAGGCGCACGACCGAGGTCTGGGGAACGGTACTTGGCACCATCGTTTCCGTGAGTTGTTGGAGCACAACTTGATACAATGAGCGGTGAGCGGACACGAGCTTCCTCCATATGGTTGGATGTCGAGCAACATCAACCATACCGGATCGGTGAGCAGTCCGCTCGCCGTGTCGATTCATCACGATTCTTCCCACCTGTCCGCCCATGAACCCCTCACCCCTGCCCCAAACCTCGGCCGGCTGCACCCAGAGGGTACCCGTCGGTTGCGACAGGAGAGGGGAATCACGGTACTTGCTTTGTTCCTTTGTTCTTTCGATCCTTTGTTCTTTCGTCCTTGGTCCTCACCCTGTGCCCCGAACCTCGCCAAGCCTTCGCCGGGCGCCCTCTGGGCATGGCACCCGCAGTTGTGACAGGCGAGGGGGAAGATTGAGAGTCTATTGGTTCTCGGTTCTTGGTTCTTGGGTCTCGGTTCTTGGTTCTTGGTTCTTTGTCCTATTCACAAAAGGACTGCGGTCCTGTTTCTCTGCTCCTCCCTCCAAGGTATATTTATTTTTACGACTTGGAGAAAGAACACGTCTTGATCTTAAGCTAATCATTGGCCGTCCGCGCTCGATCTAATCTCCCCAACACGATCGGCGTGGCACGGCAAATCCTCATGATCCGCCTCGGCTTCGTCCGTCTAACTCCGGCATGCCACTGCCCGTTCTACACCAGCGAAAGAGTGTGAGGCAACCCGCCAGCTATGCGCAACCGAATCTCGCGTCATCTTCTCACCATCCTGCTGGGCCTGTACGTCCTCAGCACGATTCCATTTGCCGCGTCGAGCCAGGCCCAATCTCTGGACGACGCAGCCGCCCGTTTCCGCCAGCAGCGCAATGCGATCGGCGGTCGTCGTGATCTGCCGGCAGCAGCTGACTCAGGCCCCGCACCCGCTGCGCCGACCGATGTGAATCAGGCAGCGCGTCTTGAGCAGCTGCGGGCGCGCTGGGCCGGCGAGCAGACCCGCGATCTGCCGTCGCCGCGCACCACCGACCCGTCGCGGATCTATCTTCCGGGCATGATGCACAATGCCTCGATCCCGATGTCGGCCGAGGACGCAGCGCCTGCCGATCGAGCGGATCGGGGCGATGTGACGCTCACGGCGACAACTGCCACCGTTTATCTCCAGGGCGATACGTACGTTGCCGAGGCCGATCGTGACACTGATTTCCATCAGGAAGAGCGCATGCTGCTGGGCGTCGATCCTGGCGGCCAGTCGCGGCGAATCTATATCAACGGCGATATGCCGGCCCTGCCACCGGGCATGACCGCCGACAACATTATCAACAGCACGCTGCGGCTCTACCAGTACAACGATCTCAATGGCGGCAGCTACCGGGTGCGCATCTTTCCCACCGACGATCCCTGGGACGTGCCAATCACCTGGTCGGAGCAGCCCGGCCGCGCCGCTACGCCGTTCGACACGCCGCTGGTTAGCGCGGGAGCCGGTCATAAAAGTTTCGATCTGACGGATCTGGTGCGCGGCTGGTACGCCGGCGGCACGCCAACCTATCCGCGCGGCATCGCGATCATCATGTCCGACGAAAATGAGCGCGGCGGCAGCTACACAGCCACGGACTGCGTTTCGGCCTTCTGTTCCAATGGCACGACGCTGGCCGAGGCGCGGCCGGTGTGGACGGTCGAGTTTGGCCCACCGATCGCCGCCCGCAGCGACCTGCGCATGAGCGAGAGCCTGAGCTTCGCGCCCAACAACCGCCCGCCGCGTGGCTCGGATGTGACCGCCCGCTTCAGCGTCAGCAACACCAGCGGTCGCGAGGTCACCGTGCCGCGTCTGCGCGTCTCGATGCGCGGCCCGTCGGGAACGATCTATAACTTCCCGTCCACGCCGAGCATGACTCTCACGCCGGGCCAGTCCTACACCTACCAGCAGACGCGATCGCTGCCCGAGGCCGGCCGTTACACCGGCGAGGCGCAGTTCTATAACGGCTCGAACTGGTATAAGATCTACATCGTTCCCGGCAGCGGCCTTGCCAATTCGCGCCAGTACGTGATGAGCAACCTGCCGCCGCGTAAGGGCGCGCGCACCCAGGGACCGAACGGCAAAAACGGCAAGGCCGGCGAGCCCGTCAACACCTCGACCGGCAACTTTGTGGCGACGAACGTCGATGCAACCCTGCCGGATCTCGGCCAGTCGCTGGCGTTTGGCCGCACCTTCAACAGCCTGGATGTCGAGACGCTGGGCAGCTTCGGCCCCGGCTGGTTGGCCACCTACGACGAGCAGTTGATCCGCCGCGACGACGAGTCGGTGATCTATCGCCAGGGAACCGGCCAGCAAACGTATTTCGAGCCGGGCTTTCGCGAGGAATACGTTCCTAACGACGCCGACGGCGAGATTATTCTGGTGCCTGACGGCAGCTACGTCGTCGAGGACGGCTTCGATCTGACGCTGGCGCGCGACCTCAACAGCGGCGCGTGGACGCTGACCGACGCCGACTTTACCACGACGACCTTCGACGGCGGCGGGCGCTGGCAGACGATCGCGGATCGCTATGGCGCGACGCTGGTCGCCGGCTACAACGGCGCGGAGCTGGCCTCGGTGCGCTCGGCCAGCTACAGCTGTACGCTGAGCTGGGCCAACGGTCGTGTGACGGCGATCGCCTGTCCGACCGGCACGCTGCGCTATGGCTACGACGGCGCCAACCGCTTGCAAAGCGCCACCGATCTCAACGGCGCGACGATCAGCTATGCCTACGACGCGCTGAATCGCCTGACGCGCATCACGGACGGCGACGGGCGGCTGGTTGTCGAGAACGTCTACGACGCCGCCAATCGGGTGGTCACGCAGCGCGAGGGCATCACCAGCTGGACCACCTTCAACTACGACACCGGCACGCGCGTTTCGACCTATGTCGACGCCAGCGGCCACACGCTGACCGACACCTACGACGATCGCGATCGCCTGTTGCAGCGTGTCGATGCGCTGGGCCACGCCGAGCGCTACACCTACGACGCCGACGATCGGCTGCTGAGCTACACCAACCAGCTCGGCGCAACCTGGCGCTACACCTACGACGAGCGCGGCAACCTGCTGACCGAGACCGATCCGCTCAATGCGGCCTGGCGCTACACCGACGACGAGCGTAACCAGCGCCTCGCCGAGACCGATCCGCTCGGCCACACAACGCGCTTCAGCTACACCGACGACGTGCTCCAGAGCAAACAGGACGCGCTGGGCGGCCAGCACACCTACACCTCAACGCCCGAAGGTCTGGTACTGGCCGAGACTGACGCGCTGGGCCGTACCAAACGCCGCACCTACACCAGCAGCGGCCAGATCGCGACCGAGACCGATCCAAACGGCGCGACGACAACCTACGAGTACAGCGCGGCCGGCGATCAGACAGCCGTGATCGACGCGCAGGGCCAGCGCACGCGCTACCAGTACGACGAGCAGCACCGGCTGACGCGCATCGACCACGCCGACGGCAGCGTCGAGCGGCTAGGCTACGATACGCTCGGGAATCTGATCAGCCAGACCAACGCCCTGGGCGCGACCCGTCAGCTCTTTTACGACGGCAATAACCGCCTGATCGGCGAGACCGATTTTACCGGCGCCGTCACCGAGTATTTCTACGACGGCGTGGGCAACCGCGTGCGCGTCGTGGATGCGCTCAACCAGGAGACAACGTTCGCCTACGACGCGATCGGACAGCTGATCGCGCAGACCGATCGCACCGGCGCGACCTGGCGCTACACCTACGATCCGGCCGGCCGGCTGCTGACCGAGACTGATCCGCTTGGCCGCGTGATCACCCATGAGTACGATGCGGCGGGCCGTGAGATTCGCACAGTCGACGCGCGCGGCAATGCCGTGAGCCGCACCTACGACGCGCTGGATCGCATTACCGGCGAGACCGATCTGCTGGGCGCGACGACGAGCTTGAGCTATGACGCGCTGGGCCGTCTGAGCAGCAGCACCGATGCCCTGGGCCGTGTTACGCGCTACGAGTACGACGCCGTCGGCAACCTGCTCGCGACGATCGATCCGCAGGGCCAGCGCACCACCGTCGCCTACGACGCCCGCAACCGGCCCGTCATGCTCACCGATCGCACCGGCGCGATCAGCCGCTACAGCTACGATACGTTGGGACGCTTGAGCACACGCAGCGACGCGCGCGGCACGACGACGACGACCGAGTACGATATGCGCGATCGTCCGATTCGTATAACCGATGGCCTCGGCAACCGCACCGCCACCAGCTACGATGCGGCCGGCCGCATTCTGCGCCAGATCGATGCGCGCGGCTTTGCCCAAAGCTGGACCTACGACGCCGAAGGCCGCCAGCGCACCACGACTGATCGTATGGGCGCGACGACGACCACCGAGTATGATGCGCTGGGCCGTCCGATCCGCATCACCGACGCGCTGGGCGGCGTGCAAACCATGCAGTACGACGCCGAAGGCCGTGTGATCGCCGAGACCAACGCGCTGGGCCAGACCACACGCACCACCTACGACGCGGTTGGCAATCCGATCCGCGTCGCCGACGCGCGCGGCTTTGTGACGACCACCGAATACGACGCCAACGATAACCCGGTCCGCACCATCGATCCGCTGGGCAACGCGAGCCGCGTGATCTATAACGCCGCCAACCAGCCGACGCAGGAGATCGACGCGCGCGGCAATGTTCAGACCACGCAGTACGACAGCCTGGGCCGCACGATCGCCACCCGTGATCCACATGGCGCGACCACGACCACAGCCTACGATGCGCTGGATCGGGTGACACGCAGCACCGATCCGCGCGGCGCGACTACCAGGTTTGAGTACGATGCCGAGGGCCGCACGCTTAAAACGATCGATGCGCTGGGCAATGTGACCGCTACCAGCTACGACGCGGCGGGCGCTCCCGTGATCGTCACCAATCCCAGGGGCTATCGCACGCGCACCGAGTACGACGCCCTGGGCCGTCCGATCAAAGCGATCGATGCGCTCGGCAACGCGACCACGACCAGGTACGATGCCGCCGGAAATATTGCCGTGATCACCGATCCGCGCGGCGCAACCACCAGGTTCGAGTACGACGCCGCAGGTCGACAGATCACGCGCATCGATGCGCTCGGTCATGCCTGGCGCACCGAGTACGATCTGCTGGGTCGCGCCGTCCGCTCGATCGATCCGCTGGGCAATGCAACCACAACCGCCTACGATGCAGTCGGTAACACTACCAGGATTGTCAGTCCCGGTGGCCAGACCCAGAAGCGAGTCTACGACGCGGCCAATAATCTGATCGCGCAGGCCGACGCGCGCGGCTTTGTGACGACGACCGAGTACGACGCGCTGAATCGTCCGATCGCGACCAAAGATCCGCGCGGCATCACGACGCGCCAGCAGTACGACGCGGCCGGCAATCTGATCGCCACCATCGACGGCAAGGGTCAGACCACGCGCCTGGCCTACGATCAGGCCGATCGGCTCAGCAGCGTCGTCGATCCGCTGGGCCAGACGCTCAAGATGCGCTACGATCCGGCAGGTTCGCCAATCGAGGTGCTCGACGGCAACGGCCATCGTACGCGCACCGAGTACGATCTACTTGGCCGCGAGACGGCGCGCATCGACGCGCTGGGCCATCGCACCACGATCAGCTACGACGCGACGGATAATCCGACGGTCGAGCAGCGACCCAATGGCGCGCGCATCACCACCGAGTACGACGCGCTGAATCGCCCGGTCACGCTCAAGCTGTCCAGCGGCGAAACCCAGACCACAGCTTACGATCGTGGCGGCAAGGTAATCGCCCGCAGCGCCGCCGACGGCCAGCAGACGATCGCCTACGATCTGCTGGGACGGCCCGTCCGTTCGACCAATAGCGCCGGCCAGACCGTGAGCTGGCAGTATGATGCGGCCGGTCGCCGCACGGCCACGATCTACCCCGACGGGCGCTCCGTGACGACCAGCTACGACGCCAACAGCTGGCCGGTCAAGCTTGTGGATCGGCTGGGCAATCCGATCGAGCTGGCCTACGACGCCGACGGTCGGCTGCTGGATCTGAAGTATCCGGCCTCGGCGCAGCGCTGGGCCTACGATAGCACGGGCGAGCTGACGGCGGTGCTCAACGAGGGCAACAAC
>DASWTQ010000229.1:0-2006 GCA_036402055.1 Herpetosiphonaceae bacterium | reverse complement strand
TCGACAGACCATAACCTTGGATGTGCCGGTATCTGGATCGGCACCCGCGCGCTTCCTACTTTCGTATGTCGACGGCAATCCAGCTCTGGAAGTCGTCCGTCCCGATGGGCAGGTGCTGACGCCCACTACGGCTTCTTCCTTGGGCAGCACCTACAGCGCTGGCGATGCCTTGATGCATTCCAAGCTCTATGAGGTGGCAAGCCCCCAGGCCGGAACCTGGACTCTTCGGGTGCGCGGCGCAGGGATCACCAACCTCTTCGAGTTGGCGGCGAACGAGGATCTGGCTCCCACACTTGAAGCTGCTGTCAGCACGTGGCAGGCAAAGCCCGGCGAGTCCGTGACGATCACTGCTGCCTTGCGCGATACGGCTGGCACCGGCATACCTGGCGCATCCGTCACGGCCTACATGGTCACGCCCACCGGCACACAGCAGACGCTCTCGCTGCGTGATGATGGCAATGCGCCCGACGCAACCGCCGGCGACGGCATCTACTCCACTGCAACCAGTGGTCAAACCGACGGCTACTACGGCCTCCGCATCGTCGCGACGCTGGCCGACGGAGGTCGGCGCATGACAGCGACCGACTTCGCGGTCGGTGGTGGTTCTGCACGGCTGGCTGGCAACATCGTCGAGCGCGGCGTCGATCTCGACGGCGATAGCCTGTATGACCAGCTCCAGGCCGACGTCGATGTGCAGGTGCTCACGCCGGGCAAGTACCTCGTCACCGCCGACCTTGTGGATACCCAGGGAGCCACAATTACGACAATCACTGGCGCTACCGCCGACACAGCGGCGAGCGGAACTGCTCGCGTGACGCTGGATTTCGATGGTCGTCTGATCTACCAGCATGGGCTCAACGGTCCGTACACGATCGCCAACATGACGCTCGCGCGGGAGGATGGCACCGCCCTGGGTGCGATGTCGGGAAGCTTCACCACGCAGGCCTATAGCTATCAGGCATTCCAGCACGCTCGACTCCGGCTGACAGGAACGGGGTCTGACCAGGGCGTCGATACCAACGGCGATGGCTTGTTCGATCGGCTCAACGTGCGGCTGGGGCTCGATGCTGATCAGGGCGGAACCCACCTCGTGACGGCACGCCTGATGACGGGAGATGGACGCGAGGTGGATTGGACTGAGGGGTACGTCAACCTCACGGCCGGCAGCAACGAGCTGGCGCTCATCTTCGATGGGCAGAAAGTACGTCGATCAGGCTACACCGGCAGCTTCGTAGTGACCGATCTGAGCGTGCAAGGCGCATCCGGCGCACTGGTCGCGACCGAAGCTTATCAGACCGGCAGCTATGCGTACACTGCCTTTGCCCGTATCCCCACCGATCTCTATGTGCTGCCGGATGATATTCAGGTCAATCCTGACCCGGCCACTACCGGCGGACGTGCCACGATCACCGCGACGATCCGTAATGCGGGCACGGCTGGTGGCGCGTTCCTGGCTGAGTTCTTCCTGGGCAATCCTGAGATGGGTGGTACCCTGATCGGCACGCAGACGATCGCACGGATACCGGAGGAAGGTGCCGCAACCACGTCAATGTCCTGGCAGGCTCCGATCCAGCCAGGATCGTACGTAGTGTACATCCGCCTCAACCAGGGGCGTGCGCTGTATGAGTACGACTACAGCAACAACGAGTCGTGGCGCTCAGTGGCGGTAACGCGACAGCAGACCATCGATGCGCAGGTCCAGATCGACCCGCAGGTGTTGCAGCTCAGCGCACAGGGACGGGTGATCACGTCCTATATCCAGCTACCGACAGCCTACACGCCCACAGCAATCAACGTGACGACCCTTCGTCTCAATGATTCCGTCACGGCGTTGCCCGCGCCAACGGAGGTGGTTGATCACAACCGTGACGGTGTGCCGGAGCTCATGGTCAAGTTCGATCGTCAGCAAGCGCAGGCGCTCGCTGACGCCTTGCTGCCTCCCTTTGTGTATCGGGGTTCCGTGGATCTCAACGTGAGCGGGGCCTTGAACGATGGAACACAATTTA
>DASWTQ010000228.1:0-11924 GCA_036402055.1 Herpetosiphonaceae bacterium | reverse complement strand
GCCAATCCCACGACAAGAAAGATCGCCACCAGCATCGGATCGCGCCGCACGACCTGTAGCCCATCCCAGAACTCTTGCCAGATACCCGCCACCAGAGATGTCGCCGCCGGCTCATCCTCGGCGGGCTGCTCTGGCGCCGTGGCTCGCTTGCTAATCAAGCCGATCAGCAGGGCCGAGAAAAAGAACGAGATGCTATCCAGCACAATCACCGCGTTGAATCCGATCCACTCCATCAGCAGACCGCCCAGCGCCGGCCCGGCCAGACGCGTAAGATTCGCCGCCAGAGACGTGAGCGAGTTGGCCGCGATCAGGTCTTCCTTCTCGACCAGGCTCGGGACGAGAGCGCTATCGGCGGGGCCGAAAAACTGCGCGACGGAACTCATCACCAGCGCGACAAGGTAGACGACCCACAGCAGATCGGTGGATTGCACGAAGAGCAGCGAGAGCAGGACCACGCCGCGTATGATGTCGGAGATGACCATCACCCGCTTGCGATCCCAGCGGTCCACAAACACGCCCGCTACCGGCGCGAGCAGCACGCGCGGCAAGATCTGGATGATAAACATGGCGCCGGTTGCCAGCGAGGAGCCGCTCAGATTATAAACAAAGATCGGCAGCGCCACCAGCAGCAGCCAATCTCCAAAGCCGGAAATAATGCCACCCGTCCACAGCAATGCAAAGTTGCGCTGGCGTAATGTTTTCAGCATCCATGGTCTCCTTTATGAAATAGCCGTGTCTTAACCAAGGGGTCCGTTGCTCCATGCATCGCGACGTGCTTTGCAGGTGGTTGCCGTTCGTCGATCCTGCGCCAGGATACGAGCCGTCTAGCCGTGAGAGGAGTGTCCCGCCATACTTGACAGGCAAGAATTGAGCTGCTGCGCGATCAGCGCCGCGTTTGGTCCCAGCACCAGCGTGTTGTGATAGCCGGGAATAGCGTAGATTTCGACGTCTTCAGACGCGAGTCGATCCCAGCCCAGCGTCGGATGATCGACTGCCACGTCCATCAGCGCATCGATCTTGCCGATCTCAGGATCTTGCTGCGTGGACTTGAAGAGCATGATCGGCCCGGAGTAGACGCCGGGCTGGTACGTTTCGACGGCCCACTGTCGCGCCCGGTAGCCGCGCAAAAATGGGCGAATGTCTTCAAGATCGACGCCCATGTCGATCTCGGCGACCTTGATCTGCTGTAGCACATAGTCGAGCTGCGCTTGCGGATCGCGCTGCTGAAGCTCGTCGACTGTCAGCGCAATGTGCTTGCCGCCGGCAATCGCCTGCTCTCGCGCCAGAGCGGCCAGCGCCATAGCATCTGTGATCTTCTCCGATTTGCCGACGGCCTCCGGCGCGTACGTGTCGAACAGCGCGAGCAGCGCAACCTCGGCGCCCTGGCGCTGGAGCTGCTGCGCCATCTCGAAGGCGACTACGCCGCCGAACGACCAGCCGCCGAGCAGATATGGACCGTCAGGCTGCACCGTTCGCATTGCCTCGATATAGCTGGCGGCCATCTCCGCGATCGACACCTCGTGCTCGTCCATGTCTGCCAGATCGATCGCTTGCAGGCCGTAGAATGGCTGATCCGGGCCAAGCGCCTGCGCCAGATCGGCGTAGCAAAAAACGTTGCCGCCAATCGGGTGGACCGCAAAGAACGGACGCTGCGATCCGGCGGGCTGGATCGGCACCAGCGGCGACCACAGCGGCGCATCAGCCGATTGATCGAGGACGCGCGCCAGCCGCTCGATGGTTGATGCCTGGAACAGCGCCGCCAGCGGGAGCGTCTGGCCGAGCTGCTTCTGGATCTGAACCATCAGGCGCACGGCAAGCAACGAGTGACCGCCCAGGTCAAAAAAGTCATCGGTGACGCCAATCGCCGGCGCCGTCAGCAGATCCTGCCAGATCTGCACCAGCTGCTGTTCGATCGGCGTATGCGGCGCAACAAACGACGACGCGCGAGCGGATCGCTCAAGGTCGGGCGCCGGAAGCGCCTTGCGGTCGATTTTGCCGTTGGGCGTGAGCGGGAAGCGCTCCAGAAAAACAAAGACCGCTGGGGTCATATAGTCCGGCAGAGATTCCCGTACGAAGTTGCGCAAGTCGGCATTGGAGGGCAACTGCTCTTGGGCCGGGATCATGTAGGCGACGAGCTGTGCCATCCCCGCGCGATCTTCGCGGGCGACGACAACGGTCTCATGCACGGCTGCATGCCGCCGCAAAACCGTCTCGATCTCGCCCAGCTCGATGCGAAAGCCGCGCACTTTGACCTGGTGATCGTTACGGCCAAGAAATTCAAGGCTGCCATCCGACCGATAGCGCGCCAGGTCGCCCGTTTGGTACAGCCGCGCTCCAGCCGCTGTGCCAAAAGGCGCTGGAATGAAGCGCTCGGCGGTCAGATCGCTGCGCTGCCAGTAGCCGCGCGCCAGCCCTACGCCGCCGATGTACAGCTCACCCGCTACGCCGACCGGCACCGGCTGAAGCTGCGCGTCGAGGAGATAGATCTGCGTGTTGGCGAGCGGCCGTCCGATGCTGACCGGCTCTGCTCCGGCGGCGACGGATGTGCACAGCGACCAGATCGTGGTTTCGGTTGGGCCGTACACATTCCACAGCCCGCTGCCACACGCAAGCAGACGATCGGCAAGCTCACGCGGCAGCGCCTCGCCGCCGCTGATCATGCGCAGGTTGGGCTGTCCCGGCCATTGCGCATCCAGGAGCAGCCGCCAGGATGCCGGCGTGGCCTGCATCACCGTCGCGCCGGCATCCTTCAGCAGCGCGCCCAGCCGTACGCCATCGGCGACAACCTCGCGGCTGGGAAGCACCAGTCGCGCGCCGGTGATCAGCGGCAGGAATAATTCCAGAACGGCAATATCGAACGAGAGCGTTGTGACCGCCAGCAGCGTATCCTCAGATCGCATCTCGATCTGCTCGGCCATCGATTCCAGCAGGTTGATCACCGAGCGATGCGTAATCTGCACGCCTTTCGGCACGCCGGTTGAGCCTGAGGTGTAGATCACATAGGCCCGCTGCTCGGGATGTGTGCGACGAGCCGGATTATCCGCGTCTGCCTGCGCGATCGACGGCCAGTCAGAGTCGAGGTTAATGATCGTAGCGTTCGCGACCGCCAGCCTGGCAGCCAGCGCTTGCTGCGTTACCAGGAACGACACCTGCGAATCTGCCAGCATCGCCTGGAGCCGCGCCTCGGGGAATGACGGATCGAGCGGGACATACGCGCCGCCCGCCTTGAGCACACCCAGCACGCCCACCACCAGATCCGGCGAGCGATCCAGACAGAGGCCAACCAGGGTTTCCGGCCCAACTCCCAGCGCGCGGAGATGATGCGCGAGCTGATTGGCGCGCTGATTCAGCTCCTGGAAGGTCAATTGATCCGCTTCAAAAATCAGCGCCACCCGCTCCGGCGTTCGCGCCGTCTGCGCCTCGACCAGCTCCTGCAAGCAAGCAGTATCGGCAAAGCTGGTCTGTGTAGCATTCCAGTCAACCAGCAGCTGGTGCTGCTCGACCTCGGTCAGAAGCGGCAGCTCGGCGATGCGCGTGTTGGCGTCGGCGGCGATCGCGGCGAGCAAGCGCTGGAAATGTCCCGTCATGCGCTCGATCGTGGCCTCGGCGAACAGGTCGGTATCGTAGCGCAGCAGCCCGACGAGTCCGCCGTCGACGCTCATCATCGACAGCGCGAGATCAAACATCGTCGTGGCGCTATCACTATCGATGCGCTCCACGTCGATAGTCGCGGGCTGCGCCTCCTGAGCCGGCACGTTCTGGAACATGAAGAGCACCTGAAAGACCGGGTTATAGCTCAGATCACGCTTCGGGTGCAGCTCCTCGACCAGCACTTCGAACGGTAGCTCCTGGTGCGCGAACACGTCCAGCGCCGTCTCACGCACCTGCCCGAGCAGATCGCGGAAGCGCGGATTGCCCGCAGCGTCGGTATGCAGCACAAGCGTGTTGAGGAACAGGCCAATCAAGCTTTCGGTCTCGCTCCTGGTGCGATTGGCGACCGGCGTGCCGACCACAATCTGCTCCTCGCCCGTGTAGCGGTAGAGCAGCGTTTGATAGGCCGCCAGCAGCAGCATAAACATCGTCGTGCCGGTCTGACGACTCAGCTCGTGCAGCGCGGCAGCGACCGAGCGCGGCACCTCGAAGAAGCGCGTCGCCCCACGGAAGCGCTGCATAGCCGGTCGCGGCCAGTCGGTGGGCAGATTCAGGAGCGGCGGCGCGTCCTGTAATTGCTGCTTCCAGAACGACAAGAGCTGCTCGCGCTCCTGGCCCTGAAGCCACTCGCGCTGCCAGACGGCATAGTCGGTGTACTGGACCGGCAGATCGGCCAGGACTAGATGCGGATCGGCGTGCGGATTCTGGCTGAACAGATCGTACAGCGCGATCAATTCCTGAAGGAATATTTCCAGCGACCATTGATCAAAGACAATATGATGCACGTTCAGGATCAGCATATGCTCGGCGTCGGACAAGCGCACCAACTGTGTGCGCAGCACCGGCCCGCGCTGGAGATCAAAGGGCTGAAGCGTGTCATGCTCGGCCAGCTGCAAAGCATACGCCTCGCGGTCGGCCATGGGCAGCGTTTGCAGATCCACAACCGGCAGCGGATGCTCGCCGGGCGGGGCGATCAGCTGGAACGGCTCGCCATTCTCGGTGTCGAACGTAGCCCGCAGCACGTCGTGCCGCCTGACGATTTCGCTCAGGCTCCGGCGCAGCGCCGCTACGTCGAGCGCGCCCGACAAACGCAGCAGCGCGGGGCTGTTATAGGTCGGCAGGCCGGGCGTCAGCTTATCGAGGAACCAGAGCCGCTGCTGGGCAAAGGAAAGCGGAAAACGATCGGTTGTTTTCGGCTGGGGTCGCAGCTGTGGCGCTGGCGGCTGGATCGGCTCCTGTATCAGCTCCTGGAGCAGACGCGCCCGCTCCTCCGGCGAGAGCGCTGCTATCAGCTGCTCCAGCGAATCGCCATCCGCCGGCCTGGGCTGGCTCTGCTCGATCACATCCGCGAGATCGGCGATGGTGGGATGCTCAAACAGGACGCGCGCCTGCAACGCTTGCTGGAACGAGTCGCGGATCTTGGCGACCAGCCGAATCACCTGGAGCGAGTCGCCGCCCAGATCGAAAAAGTTATCATGGATGCCGACGCGATCGACGCCCAGCACCTGGCTCCACAGCTCGGCGAGCTGCTGCTCAACCGGCGTGCGCGGCGCGACAAAGCTTGTGCCTTGCTGTGATTCGAAGGTGGGCGCGGGGAGCGCGGCCCGATCGACTTTGCCGTTGGCCGTCAGCGGCAGCGCGTCAAGCACGACGAACGCCGATGGAATGGCATAGCCGGGTAAGCTTGTCTCAAGCTGAGCGCGTACACGCTGAGCCAGCCCTTCCGGCTGCGAGCCTGCTTCGATCGGCGCGTCCGTGCCGCCGAGCAGCGATTGATCGAAGGGCACAAGATAGGCTACGAGACGCGTATCGCCCGGCCGATCCTGCCGCGCCAGAACGATGGTTTCCGCCACCTCAGGATGTTGCCGCAGCGCGGCCTCGATCTCGCCCAACTCGATGCGAAAGCCGCGCACTTTGACCTGATAGTCGCTGCGGCCGAGAAAATCGAGGTTGCCGTCAGGCCGATAGCGCGCAAGATCGCCGGTGCGGTAGAGCCGATCGCCGGGGATCGCGCTGAACGAGTTGGGGATGAAGCGCTCGGCCGTGAGATCGATGCGATTGAGATAGCCGCGCGCAAGGCCAGTCCCGCCGATGTAAAGGTTGCCCGCCACGCCGACCGGCACCGGCGCCAGGTGTTTGTCGAGCACATAAACCTGGGTGTGTGCCACCGGACGTCCAATCGGCATCTCCACAGCCAGCTGCTCGTCGACGGCCAGATGCGACACGGTAGAGGTGATCGCGGTCTCGGTCAGCCCGAACACATTGATCAGTGGAATGCCAAAGCGCTGCCAGCTGGCGATATGTCCCGGATCGGGCTTTTCACAGCCCAGCAGCACCAGCCGCAAGGACGGCGGCACCGCATCGCCACGCCGCAGCAGATCGTCGACCCAGGTATGCCAGTAGGCAACCGGCAGCTCGACCACCGTGATCTGAGCGTCTGCCAGCAGATACTCAAACTCGGCGGCCGACATGAGTGTGCCTTTGCCGTGGAAGACCACAGCCGCGCCGGCAGCCCAGGCCGGAAACAGCTCTTCGATCACCACATCAAAGCTGAGCGACGCAAACTGCAACACGCGATCGTCGGGGGTGAGCTTGAGCTGAGGCGTGACGGCAAAAGTATAGTTGACCAGCGCCTTGTGCGTCAGCAGCGCGCCTTTCGGCGTGCCCGTCGAGCCCGATGTGTAGATCGCGTAGGCGGCGTTGGCAGGCGCCACGAGATCATGCGGATTCGTTTCGGGCTGCCGGCTGATCTCCGGCCACGCGGCATCCAGGCACAGGCTCTGAGCTGTAGCAGCCGCCAGCCGATCGCGCAGATTCTGCCGGGTCAGAACAATCGGCGCTCCCGAGTCGCGCAGCATAAACGCCAGCCGATCACGCGGATAGTCTGGATCGATGGGCACGCAGATACCGCCGGCTTTCAAAATGCCGAGCACCGCCACCGCCAGCTCCAGCGAGCGATCGACACAAACGCCCACTGTCACCTCAGGCCCGACGCCCCGCGCGCGCAGCTCGTGCGCCAGTTGATTCGCGCGGCTATTCAATTCGTGGTAGGTGAGCTGTGTCTGGCCGGCATGGGCCGGATGATCTGTGGCAAAGATCGCGGCTACGGCATCCGGCGTGCGCTGCGCCTGCGCCTCAAACAGCCCATGCAGGCACTGATCTGCCAGCGTCTCGGTATGCGTCGTATTCCAATCGACCAGCATTCGCTGCTGCTCGGCGCTGGACAAGAGCGGCAGCTCCATCAGTCGCCGCTGCGGATCGTCGGCGATGGCTTGCAGCAGGGTCTCGTAGTGACGCAGCCAGCGCTGAATTGTTTCGGCGTCGAAAAGATCGGTGTTGTAGTCGCATTGCAGAACCAGATCCGTATCTGTGTCGATAACATTGATCGACATATCGAATGCCGAAAACCCGCTCAGGCTTGGAACAATCTCCGCCTCCAGCCCGAACATCTCCAGACCGCTGCCGCCGGAAGAATCGGCCCGGCCTTTCTCCCAGTTGAACAACACACTCACGAGCGGCGAGCGGCTGAGGTCGCGGCCCAGATTCAGCTGCTTAACCAGCTTACCGAACGCATAATGCTGGTACTCGTAGGCTTCCAGCAGCATGCGCCTGACCGCGCGGAGATAGCCCGTGAAGCGGTCGCCCTCGGCGATGGTGCTGCGCAGAGACAAAATATTGATGCAGTAGCCGATAAAATAGGTATGGCCCATCGGCAGCTGCCCGGCGGCGGGAACGCCCACGACCAGATCGTTCTGGCCGGTTAGCCGGTGCAGAAACAGATTGAAGCCGGACAGCAGCAACATAAAGAGCGTGGAGCCTTGTTGCGCGGCGAGTTGTTTGAGCGCATCATGCAGCTGCGGATCGACCCTGGTGGAAGATCTGTCGCGCGGAAAGGTTTGCACGGGCGGTCGCGGTCGATCGGTGGGCAGCTCCAGCACCGGCACATGATCGGCAAAGCGGCTCAGCCAGTAGGTTTCGGCCTCAGCCATGATCGACGACGATTCCTGACGCTCGACCCACTCGATATACTCGCGAAACTGCATGGGCGCCGGCAGCTGCGCCTGGGCTCCTGTGCAGGCCGCCGAGTACAGCGCGCTCAGCTCCTGGATAATAATATCGGCCGACCAGCCATCGGTGATGATGTGGTGAATCGTCAGGACAAAAAGATGCTCCTGCTCCTGTAGCTTGAGCAGCCGCGCCCGCAGCAACGGGCCGGTCACCAGATCAAAGGGCTGGCGAATCTCCTCGTCGATCAGCGCGGTCGCCAGGCTTTCGCGCCGCTCGGAATCGATATGCGTGATGTCGGTCAGTGGCACATCGACCGGCATGGACGTAACGATGTACTGAAACTCGCCGTCGGCGCTAAACGTGGTGCGCAGCGACTCGTGCCGCTCGATAACCTGCTGAAGCGCGCTGCGGATCGCCGGCAGCTCAAGCTGGCCCGCAAGCCGCAAAATAAACGACTCGTTGTAGAGGCGGGAGGCATCCTGGCCAAATTGCGTGAGCACCCATAAGCCTTTTTGAGCCTCGGTCAGCGGCAGCGCGATCGCAATGCTCGGCTCCGGCGTGCTGTGTCCAAGCGCCGCCGGCTCATCGACTGCTGGGATCAGAGCGGCTGCCTGGGTGACCGTTTCCGTCGCCGGCTGCGTATAGCGCGCCTTGAGATCGGCCACATGGTGCAGGCTATCGAGCACCGCCGCCGTATCGACGCCAAAATCGACCAGACATGCGATTTCGTCGACACCACAGGCGATCAGCTGATCGACCAGCGGAGCGCATGATTCGGTCGTGCCGATCAATGCGCCGCTCTGCACGATGCCCTCATACGCCTCGCCGAGCAGCCGATCAAGCTCTGCCTCGGTCAGTCTTTCCAGATCGATGTTCCGCCCCTGGCTACGTGCCCGGTTACGAACGAGCCCGAGCGAAGCCTTGAGGTAGTTGTAGAACGGCCTGCGCGATCGCTGAACGGCAGTTTGGAGATCGTCGGCTAAAAAAGTATGAATCAGAATCGTGACATGTCCAGCCGCCGGGTCGTGTCCGTGCTGCGCCAGCGACTGGCGATACAGCGCGATTTTCTCTGCCAGCTCTTCAAACGTTTGATCGACAAGATTCGTCAGCACGCCCGCGCCAAGCTCGCCGGCCTTGATATAGGTATCTTTATGCACACAGGTTAGCCAGATCGGCAGCTCGGATTGCAGGGGCATGGGAAACAATTTAGCGACAATCGTATTATTTGTGCCGCCGCGCGCCGGAACACCTTCACCACGCCACATCTTGCGCACGATCTCGATGCCGTCAAGCATGATGTCACGACGGTTTTCATACGCATCCGGCGCGAACACAAAATCGTCGGGGTGCCAGCCCGAGGCAAAGGAAATCCCGACGCGGCCCTGCGATAGATTGTCGACAATCGACCATTCTTCGGCGACGCGGATCGGATGGTGCAGGGGTAATGCGACGCTTCCGGCGCGAATCTGAAGCTGTTTGGTTTCGCGTGCAAGCGCCGCCGCTACAACAGAAGGGTTAGGAGAAAAACCGCCAAATGAGTGAAAATGACGCTCGGGAATCCAGACAGCAGTAAAATCATGTTCGTCGGCAAATTTCACACCTTTGAATAGCAGATCATATTTATCTTCAGCAAATATCGAGTCATAGTTACCAAAATAATACAAACTGAACTGTACGGCCTGCTGCGGATCGCGCCGCACGTGGAGCAAGGGAAGGGGCGACTCGGCGGTGAGCGCCCCCTCGGTTGAACTAGCTGTCGCGGGCGAGGCTGAGCCCTGTGCCGCAACGGTGCTGACCGTCGTGGTGTACCCACCGAGGCTACCGCCCCGCGTCTGGCCGTTTGACGAGTCGGGCGGAAGCTCCGGTAAAAATCCGCCCGACCGCAAATCTTCGACGCTGGCTTTGACGGCTCGGATGATATAGTCGATGTCCTCGTCGGTATGCGCCGTCGACAGAAAACAGTTGCCGCCTTCCCAGTTGTAGATGCCTTTCTCCGTCAGATGATAGAAGAACAGCTCAAGGTACTTGGCATCGTGCGGCACGTTGAAGCGAAACACCGAGCTGAAATGCACAACATGGATCGGCACCTGGTATTGCTCGAAGTACGCGTTGAGCGTTTCCGCCAGATAGGTCGTGCGCTGATTCAGCTGCTCATGGAGCGCGGGTCCATGCATCTGCATGTGGTTGAGCACGGCCAAGGCTGCCGCCATCGTGAGCGGATGCTTGAAAAACGCGCCGGCGAAGAGGGTTTTTTCCGCCTGCGGATACGACGCATCGCCATAGTTCCACATGCCGCCGTCGAAGGCATCCATAAACCGGGCCTTGCCGGCGATCACGCCGATCGGGAAGCCGCCGCCGACGACTTTGCCGTAGGTGACAATGTCGGCGCGCACACCAAAGTGCGCCTGCGCCCCGCCGGGATGAATGCGAAAGCCATTGACCATCTCGTCGAAGATCAGCGGAATATCAAGCTCTTCGGTCAGCTGGCGCAGCGCCTGGAGAAACGCGCGGGGCTGGAGATCGGGCCGTCGGCTTTGCACCGGCTCAACCATAACAGCGGCCAGCTCGTGGGCATGGGCGCGAATAATCTCTAGCGACTCCGGGCGATCGTAATCCAGGATCAGCATATCTTCGACGGCGCGCGCAGGCACGCCGGGCGCCATCGGCATCGAGACCCGCTGGCCGTCGCGCGTGATCGGCCGCGCCATCATCATATCCGCCCAGCCGTGGTACGAGCCCGCGAAGCACGCGATTTTCGTGCGCCGGGTGATCGTGCGCGCGATGCGCAGCGCGCCCATCACGGCCTCGGTGCCTGAGTTACAAAAGTTCACCCGCTCGACGCCGGTCAGCTCGCAGATCAGGCGCGAAACCTCGCCCGCCAGATACGACTGCGGCCCGAGCTGAAGGCCGATCTTCATCTGCTCTTCGATCGCGTCCATAATGAAGCGCGGCGAGTGACCAAAGAGATGGACGCCAAAGCCCATCGTCACATCGACGTACTCGTTGCCGTCGACATCCCAGATTCGCGAGCCCTCTGAGCGATGCCCGATGATCGGATAGATCAGCTCTTTCCAGACCAGGCGGAAAGCGGCTGTCGAGCGGCTATCCGAGAATACCGGGCGATAGTGCTGCGTCAGCTGCTTGGAGCGCTGGGTGCGCTTGGTATAGCGATCCGTAAATTCGTCCAGATATTGTCGTTGGCGCGGAGTCAGATCGTTGCTGACTGCCAGCTCAAGCGGCCGGTACGGCACGAAAGGCGCCGGCTCAATCTTGCGCGGACCGGCGGACGTGCTCTCCGTCTGAGGCCGACCGTTCGTACCCTGCGGCGGCGCAGTCGCGGCGACAGGCGGCGTAGCAACGTGTGCTACGGGCTGGGCTGTCGGCGCGACAGGCGGCGCTGGTGCATACGCGGCCGGCTGCTCCATTGTCGGCCCTGGTGCGTATGCCATCGGCTGGGCTGGCTGACCCGTGCCAAACAGCGCGAGATGTTGCGACAGGAGCTGGAGCTGCTGCGACATGATCCGCTCAAGCATATTTCCGGCGTGCATGCGTTCGGTCGTCAGCGCAGCCGTGGTCGCAGGATCAATCTGTTGTGACGCGCCATTCGTCGCCGGCACGAACGCCGGTGGAGCAGCCAGCGGCACAGGGGCTAGCGTGTGCTGCGCGGCGATCACAGGAACTGGCGTCAGTGGCATCGGCATCGCTGAGCCAGCAGGCGCATAGGTCTGAGCAGGCGCCGGCTGGGGCATCGCTGAGCTAGCAGGCGTATAGATCTGCGCAGGAGCCGGCTGGGGCGCAGAAATAGCCGCTGGGCTGGAAGCGACCGGCGCGGTGACGGTTTGCTCGGGCGGCAGCTGCTCGTTGATGTAGGCCGCGATGCTGTGCAATGTCGTCAGCTGTTCAAGCAGCTGCACGAGCGAGATCCGTACGCCGAAGGTATCTTGAATCGCCTGGTTGAATTGAATCAGGAGCAGCGAATCGAAGCCCAGCTCAAGGAGCGTTTGCTGCGGCGATACGTTTTCGATGCTATCGCCGGTCAGCTGATGCATCAAGCCACCCAGGGTCGATACAATGCCCTGCTGCCGCGCGGAGATGCGGGCCACAGGAGTCTCGGTTTCGGACACGGCGGTCTCCTTAGCTTCATGTGGGGGCGAATAAGCTTGAGCGCCAATCCAGTAGCGTTCTCGTTCGAAAGGATAGGTGGGCAAGGCCACCCGGCGGCGATCTTCCTCGGCGTACAGCTTGCGCCAATCGACATCGATTCC
>DASWTQ010000227.1:0-8432 GCA_036402055.1 Herpetosiphonaceae bacterium | reverse complement strand
GTCGCTGCTAGCCGAGCGACTGGAGTCTGTGTACGCTGCGACTCTCAAATAATCCCGGCTCGCCTGAGGCTGCTGTACAAGCGCCAATTGTGCGTTACTATAACGGGCATTACAAAACCTAAGGATAACAAACATGGCTGTTGGTTCTCATCCCGCGACGGCATATCAGCGCGATGTGCTGCCGGGCTATCCCGATATTAGCGTCGTCGTGCCGATCTACAACGAGGAAGAAAATATTCAGCGCCTGTACGATCGGCTGACGGACGCGCTGAGCAAGCTGAGTATTGAGTATGAGATTATCGCCGTGGACGACGGCAGCCGCGATCGGAGCTTTGCTTTGCTGCGCGACCTTGCCACGAGCGATCAGCGGCTGCGCGTGGTGCGTTTTCGCCGCAACTTCGGCCAGACTGCCGCGTTTGTGGCCGGCTTCGAGCGCGCGCGCGGCGATGTTGTGCTGACGATCGACGCCGATCTCCAGAACGATCCGGCCGACATCGGCAAGCTGCTGCAAAAGGTCGACGAGGGCTTCGACGTGGTCAGCGGCTGGCGGATTCAGCGCCAGGATCGCTTTTTGAGCCGTCGTCTGCCGTCGATCCTGGCCAACCGGCTGATCTCCAAAGTGACCGGTCTTCAGCTCCACGACTACGGCTGCTCGCTCAAAGCTTATCGCCGCGAGGTTGTGCAGGATCTTCAGCTCTACGGCGAGCTGCACCGCTTCATCCCGGCGATCGCCAGCTGGCAGGGCGTGGCCGTGGCCGAGCTACCGGTCAATCACGCGCCGCGCCAGTTCGGCACCTCTAAGTACGGAATCGGCCGAACGCTGCGCGTGGTGCTGGATCTGCTGACTGTGCGCTTTTTGCTGAGCTATGCCACTCGCCCGATGCAGATCTTTGGCCTGCTCGGCCTCTTCTTCGGCGCGATCGGCACGCTGATTCTGGGCTATCTCGGCTTTGTACGGCTGGTGCTGCTCAACAACATCGGCGATCGTCCGATCTTGCTGCTGGGCATACTGCTGGTGGTGCTGGCGATGCAGTTCATCAGCATCGGTTTGATCGGCGAGATGGTGGTGCGCACGGCCAGTCGTGGGCAGCAAAACGCGATCTACCGTGTGCGCGAGGAGCTAAACGCCGAGCCGCAGCGTGACGCCTGATCCAAGGAGAGTGTTTTTGAAAAGGTTGATGTTGGTCGGGCTGATCCTGTGCTTGCTGATCGTGGCCTGTAGCGCGGAAAATAGCGGCGAAAGTCGTCAGACGCCCACGCAGTTTGCGGCGGCCAGCCCGAGCGACGCTCCCTCCGCTACGGCAGCGCCCGCTTCGCCGACGAGCGAGCCCAGCCCGCCGCCTGCGACTCCCACGCCGATCGTCGCGATCACGCCCGAGGCCACGGCCACGCCCAGCCCGATGCTGCCGGATCTACCCGCCGGCTGGACCAAAATCGACGGCGGCGGTGAGGCGATCTGCGCGCGTGGCACGCCCTACTCGTTCTGGGTGCGGCCCGGCACCGTCAACAAGCTGCTGATCTTTTTTGAGGGCGGCGGTGGCTGCTGGGATGCCGCAAGCTGTCGCGAGGGCAGCACCTTTTTCGACGATTCGGTCGATGAAGGTGATAGTCCCGAGCGCGGCGCCGGAATCTTCGATCTGGACAATCCCGAAAATCCTTTCAAAGATTACTACATGGCGTATGTGCCCTACTGCACCGGCGATGTGCATATGGGCAACAATGTGCACACCTACACCGGCGAAAACGGCGAGCAGGTCACGATCCACTTCAAGGGCTTCGTCAACGGCTCCACGGTGCTGGAGTGGGTCTATGATCACGTCGGCTCGCCCGAGTCGATCTTTGTCACCGGGTGCAGCGCGGGCAGCGTGGGCTCGATCACGTTCGCGCCCCATGTGATCAACCACTATCAGTCGTCGCGTGTCTACCAGCTGGGCGACTCCGAGGCGTTTGTGTTTGGTCGCCCCGTCGATCTCCAGACCGACTGGCGCGCGCACGACAACTTTGCGTCATGGATTCCCGCGCTGAGCCAGATCAAGCCGGGCGAGTGGAGCGCCGAAGCGTTCTACACGGCGATCGCCGGATACTACCCGGCGCACTTTTTCTCGCAGTACAACACAGCGCATGATGGCGTCCAGCAGCGTTTTTTCTACGCGGCCGGCGGCGAGGGCACATGGGAAGATGCTCTGGAAAGCAGCCTGAGCGAGATTCAGGCCAGCATGCCGAACTTTCGCTCGTATCTGGCGGGTGGCAACAGCCACTGCATCTTGCCGTTCGATTCGTTTTACAGCCGCCAGTCAGACGGCGTGCGCTTCCGTGATTGGGTCGCCGCGATCGCCGAAGGACAGGCCGTTGAGAATGTGCGCTGTACGCAGTGCGATCAGGCCGATTAATTTGGAAGAAGTGGGGGTGTGGGGGGTGCCGAAGGTAGCCGAGCAGCAGGATGAGCAGAACGCGGCGCTGGAGGGTGTGTTGGCGGCACGTTAGTCTGCTTGGGTGCGATGGCGCTCAGGTGAGGCTACCCTCATACCTGGGATGTATCTAGTGTAGCACACCAACCTTACCGGCTACCTTACCAAGAGCACGTGCTTTGCACACCGCGTGCCAGTCCCACAGCTCGCCACAGATGATAAGGATGTTACTTATTCTATGGATAAATCCAAGCGTCGCGCGCTGCTGACCGGCCTGCGGGTGGTGATCAGCGCCAGCCTGCTGATCTATCTGCTGCTGCAAGTCGAGCTGGATAAGCTGATCGTGATCTGGCGCGACCTGCTGCTGCCGCTGGTGCTGCTCTCGATCCTGCTTCAGATCGGCGGCGTGTTTGTGAGCGCGCTCAAGTGGTGGCTGTTGCTGCGCGCCCACGATCAGCACGTGCCGTATCTCTGGACGGTACGCGCCTATCTGATCGGCCAGTTCTTCAATAATTTCCTACCCACGATGATCGGCGGCGACGCGATCCGCGTGTATCAGCTGAACCAGCGCATCGGCCAGGTTTCCACGGCGCTGACCTCGGTCTTTGTCGAGCGGCTGCTGGGCTTCCTGGCGCTGACGATCATCGCGGCCGGCTCGCTGGCGCTGAGCTATCCGCTGCTGGCGCCGGAGCCCGCGCTGCTCTGGGGTTCGATCTGGTGCCTGCTGGCCGCAAGCGCGGCGCTGGTGATTGCGCTGGCCGCTCCGGTGATCGCGCGTACGCTGGTGCGGCTGCCGCTCCCGGATGTGGCCGGCTGGCGCGCAAAGCTGAGCAATGTCGCGCAGACGCTGAGCCAGTACTACAGCTATCGCCGCACGCTGGCGGTGGTGATTCTGCTCTCGTTTGGCTACCAGTTTGTGTGGATCGCCGCGAACTACGCCGCCGCTCGATCGCTGCGCCTGGATCTGCCATTTGCTTTTATGACCTTGATCGTGCCGCTCAGCGACATCATTGGCCTGGTGCCGATCTTTTTGAACAACCTTGGCGCGCGCGAGGGAACATTCGTCGTGATGCTGGCGCTGCTCGGCGTGGGCGCGACCTCCGCGCTGGCGCTCTCGTTTCTGATCTTTCTGGTGCGGCTGGCGGTCAGCCTGCTGGGTGGCCTGCTGTATCTCTTCGGCGGCCTGTCCGGCTCGCGGCGCAGTCTCGGCGACGATCTCAGCGCGGTGCAGGGCACGCGACTCGCCGAAAAATCCTAGCCGCTCGATCCACAGCCTGGCAACGCTCCGACAATCACTTGGTTTGTGTCGCGCTCAGCCGGGGCGCGAAGTAGACCGCTCGATCGGCGGTAAACACGCGCTGCCAGCCTGGATGCCGATCCAGCGCCGCCACCAGCCCGGCCTGCCGCTGCGGATCGAGCAGCCAGCCGTCGAAGCCGTACTTCTGCGCCAGCGCGTCGATCTCCTTGCCCTGGCCCAGCACAATATAATCGCGCCACTGCTCGTAGGGATACAGCTCGATGCGCGGATCGATGAACACCCGTAGATCCTGCGCCGACCAGATCAAATACGAGCCGAAGCCCAGCTCATGAAACAGCCGCTGCGGATGCAGTCCACGCGACCGCAGCTCATCAGTTGCCGCGACCGGTGTTTCGACGCTGATCAGGTTGCCGACCGCCGGCGGCAGATCCAGCGCGCTCTTCCACCAGGGCAGCGTGGCGAACACCATCAGCGCCAGCAGCGCTGCGATCAGGCGGTTCATCAGCACAACGCCGCCGGTTCGCTGCGTGGCCGGTCGTGGCGCGGCGCTCAGCAGCCGGGCGCAGATCGGTGCGGCGACGATGCCCAGCCACAGGATGTTGCGCACCGATTGAAAGGCCAGCGCGCTGAACGGCAGCAGCACCAGCAGATCCGTCAGCCGTACGTAGCGCCGCCGCCACACCAGAATCGCTAGGACGCCCGCGAAGACCGCGAAAAAGATCCAGGTCATCGGCTCGGCGATCACGCGAAACGGCGAGGCCCACTCCGTCACCAGGTCGCCGACCGAGCGATTGGTCAGCAGCCCGGCCACGTAGCCCCAGATCCCGATGCCGCGTGGATTCGCCAGTGTTGCCAGCAGCGCGACCACGCTCCACAGCGTCAGCGTGCGCAGTTCCCGCCAGCTTCGGTTTCCGCCGAACCACAGCCGCTCCCCGATCGCGCCCAGCCAGATCATGCCGCACAGCGCCAGCAGCAGCGTAAACGTGCCGTGGAGATTGGCCCAGATCAGCATGATCAGCGGCAAGGCCCACAGCGGCGCGGTTCCGCTGCGTCGCCAGGCCAGCAGCACGCCCAGCGTCGCGATGCACAGCGGAACCGCGTAAGTCTGCGGCCGGATCTGCCAGTTATCCATCGCCACCAGCGCGCCGAGCAGTGTACACATCACCGCCACGCGCACGCCGGCGCCCTCACGTCGGCAGATCGCATAGAGTAGCGCAAACGAGCCGCCTAGCAGCAGCGTCTGCACGAACACCAGCAGCGCCGCGCCGCCCAGCTCGTAGCCGCCATACATCAGCAGCTGCGCCAGCCAGGGCTGGTTATAGTACGCCTGATTGCTCTGCGTGTACGAAAACTGATCCGCTCTGGGAACGCTGCCCGTCTGTGCTATGATGCGGCCGGTCGCCATGTGCCACCAGAAATCGTTGGGCATGACCGGCGTGAGCTGCACCTTCAGCGCGATCAGTGCGACCAGCGCCAGCACCCAGATCTGGTCGATCGAAGGCCAGCCAGACGATTGTTGCGTACTCTCCATAAGAGTTGGCCCGTTTCCTGCTAGAGCGCTAAGGCGCATACATCTGTGTCAGCTAAAACCCGCAAAAGCATGTGCTACAATGAGCTTTCTTTTTGGATGCTCTTTGCGTAGCGTGTTTCGACGCTAGTCGGAAGGAAAGTACTTGATGGCGATCGACATAGCGCCGGTCCACGTTCCAACGGCGGATACCTCGGACCTCCGGCCTCTCATCACTCCTGCACTAGTGATTATTCCTACATACAATGAGCGGGAAAATATTCCACTGCTGCTGCCTCGCGTCCTGGACTATCCCGAGCTAAGCGTGCTGGTCGTGGATGACGGCTCGCCCGACGGCACGGGCGATCTGGTCGCCGCCGAAGTTGAGCAGAATCCACGCGTGCATCTGATTCGCCGCGCCGGCAAGCAGGGCCTCGGCACGGCCTATGTGGCCGGATTTCGCTACGCGTTGGCCCGTGGCGCGGATTTCATCTTTGAGATGGACGCCGACTTTTCGCACGATCCGCGCTATCTGCCCGATCTGCTGCACGCCGCCGAGAGCGCCTACGATCTGGTGATCGGCTCGCGCTATGTGGCCGGCGGCGGCACCACCGACTGGGGCATCGGCCGCCAGCTGATCAGTCGCGGCGGCAACATCTACGCCCGGCTGATCCTGGGCCTGCCGCTCTCGGATATGACCGGCGGCTATCGCTGCTACCGGCGCGCAGCCCTGGAAGCGATCAATCTGGATCGCATTCGCTCCAACGGCTACTCGTTCCAGATCGAGATGGCGTATCGCGTGCGCCAGGCCGGGCTGCGCGTCGGCGAAGTGCCGATCATCTTTCCCGATCGGCGCGTCGGCGCGTCCAAGATGAGCAAGCAGATCGTTTTTGAGGCGCTGCTCAACGTCGTCAAGCTGCGGCTGGGATTAATGTAGTATCGAGCGCCGTGCTGGCAGTATAGAAACGTGGAGCGGGCAGGTCAACCGTGGGAGTCACCCTTTCGGCCCTGCCCACAACGTTTAGGCCAACATAGGACCAGACGCCCAACTGTAGTAGGGACAGAAAACCGCGCGCTGGCTATAATGAAGCCCATTCGGCACCATTTCCCAAAGCGAGGTTTTTTGTGGTCGATACGAGCACGGTTGCTGAGCAGTTACAGGAGCTGCGCGAGCAATATCGCCAGGAGCAAGAGCGTAATCGGCGTGAGATCGATGAGATCGAGCGGCTGCTGCGCCAGACCCAGACCGAGGCTGAAAAGCTAGCCCAGCGTGATCTGAGCGCTTCGAGCCAGCTGCGCAACTTGCAGGCAAATATCGATCGCTTCTCGAAAGATGATATTCGCAACGTCTACACGATGGTCCAGGAGGTTCAGGTGCGCCTGGCTTCCGTTCGCGGCCAGGTGGAGCAGCTACAGGCCAAGCAGCAGCGCACCCGCAGCCGTCAAGAAGAGCTGGCGGCGCTGCTCAACGTGCTGACGCCCGTCGAAGAAAGCTTTCGCGATCTCGCTACCGCCAATCCCGCCAACACCAACCCCGTCAACGATGCGCTGATCAGCGAGGTGATCCAGGCCCAGGAAAAAGAGCGCCTGCGGATCTCGCTCCAGATGCACGACGGCCCGGCTCAGACCTTGTCGAATCTGATTCTGCGCGCCGAAATCTGCGAGCGTCTCGTCGATCGTGATGTGACGCAGGCTCGCGCCGAGCTGGCCTCGCTCAAGAAAGCGATCAACACCACGCTCCAGGATACCCGCCGCTTCATCTTCGATCTGCGCCCGATGATTCTCGACGATCTCGGCCTGGTGCCGACGCTGCGGCGCTACGCCCAGGATTTTGGCGAGAAGTACGGCCTTGAGATCTCGGTCGCGGTGCAGAACATGGATAATCGCTTCCCGCGCCACTACGAGGTTGCGCTCTTCCGCTTTGTGCAGGAGGCGCTCAACAACGTGTCCAAGCATGCCAACGCCAGTACCGCGCGCGTGGTCCTGGATGCGTTCGGCAACCAGGCGCAGTTGATGGTCGAGGACGACGGCACCGGCTTCAATATTGCGGAGGCGATGGCCGAGCGTCCGGGCCGGCCCGCGATGGGCTTTGCGGTGATGCGCCAGCAGATCGAGACACTGCTGCACGGCCAGCTTGGCGTCGAGAGCGCGCCCGGTCGCGGCACACGCGTTGTCGCCACGGTGCCCACGCCCACGGTTTAGCGCTCGATCGAAGGCTCGATCTAGGGCTCGATCCAGCGGTAGCCGATGCCCCACTCAGTCTGGATCGGCTCCGACTCGGCGGTGATCGCGGCCAGTTTGGCTCGTAGCCGCCGCACATGAACATCGACGGTTCGCGCATCGATATGCTGGTCGGTGCCCCAAACCTGGCGTAGCAGCGCCTCGCGTGTCCAGACCTGGCCGGGATGCGTTGCCAGCAGCGCCAGCAGATCGAACTCGCGTGGTCGTAGATCCAGCATCTGGCCGTAGAAATGGGCGATGCGCCGCTTGAGATCGATGTGGAGCGCGCCGCTGGGCGGCTGAGCCGGCTGAAGCTGGGCCCGTAGCTCGGCAGCCTCGGCGGTACGTCGCAGCAGGGCACGGACTCGCGCCACCAGCTCACGGGGCGAGAACGGCTTGACGACATAATCGTCGGCGCCAAGCTCCAGCCCAACCACCCGATCGACCTCTTCGCCGCGCGCGGTGAGCATAATCACCGGCACGTTGAAGCCTTCGGCCCGCAGCCGTCGCAGCACCTCGAAGCCGTCGATGTCGGGCAGGCCAATATCGAGCAAAACCGCCGCCGGCTGGTGCTGGCGGAGCGTCGCCAGAGCGGCCGCGCCGGTACTCGCGCTGAGCACATCAAAGCCGTCGCGACGCAGCCGCTGCTCTACGATCTGGACGATAGTTCGTTCGTCGTCGACGATTAAAATCCGTTGCATAGAGGCATTATAGCCCTGTAATGGAGATGTAATCGCTGCCGTCATTGCAACGTTGACCAGCCTTCTCTCGGCTTTTTATAATGCCAGTGTTGATAACTACCCCAGACAGGTTTGACTCATACTGGCACCGACGGGAGGCACCGGTTCATGCAAGACTACATTCCTTATTTTATTGTTGCGGCAATTGCGCTCAATGTGCTGCTGCTGTTTGGCCTGATCGTGATGATGCCGCGCATCATGTCCCGTCAGGAGTCGCGGGCCTCGGATGAGGCGGCGCGCCTACGCGAGATGCTGCTCGACGTGCTCAGCGAGCAAGAGGCCGTCACGCTGCGGCAGGC
>DASWTQ010000226.1:0-4689 GCA_036402055.1 Herpetosiphonaceae bacterium | reverse complement strand
ATCGCGAGTTTTGAGCGCATCCTCGGCGCGGCGGAGCAGCTCATCCTGCTGGCGGTTGGCGGACTCAAGCTCAGCCGTGCGCTCGGCGACACGCAGCTCAAGCGCGGCGTTGAGCCTGCGGATCTGCTCCTCAGCCTGTCGCTGCGCGGTCACGTCGCGGATCGACCAGCGAATCGCAGTGAGATGTCCCGCTCGATCGCGAACCGGCGTCGCGCTCAGCCCGGCGCTAAAGGCTTCGCCGCGCCAGGCGTGGAAGCCAACCTCTCGATCTTCGATGCGGGCTGCGGCGCGCAGCTCGTAGAGCCGGTTGCGAAACTGCTGGCGCTCGGACTCGGCGACGAAGAGCGGCAGCGGCTTGCCCTGAAGCTCGGCACGCGACATGTTGAGCAAACGGCTAGCTGCCTGATTCGCCTCCTGGATAATTCCGCTGGGCGTAGTCAGCACATACCCGTCGGGCGCGCCGTCGAACAGCTCCTGGTAGCGCTGCCGCTCGGCAGTAAGATCCTCTTGCGCCGCCAGCAGCAGCATATTTTGTTCGATCAACGTTTCTTCGACGACGCGCAGCTCTTCCAGGCTGATCTGTAGCTCCTCAAGCGCCTGCGCAACGATTGTTTCCTGCTGCATATCGGCGCCAGATACGTGCTGCAACGCTGCCAGTCGCCGCTGCATCTCTTGAATCTGGGCCGTCAGATCGGAGATCTGCATCTACCATCCTTCGCCTGGAAAGTGCTGCTTCCAATATGCAGCGATCTACTCCAGGCGTTGTCAAATGCAGCAGCGCGCTAGCAGCAAGTGTGCCAGACGGCGGAGTATTCGCTGAGTATGGATCTGATAATCTAATTGGTCGGCGGCCAACGTTGCAGCGCGGCCTCGATCTGGGCCAGCAGCCTGGGCGGCTGAAACGGCTTTTCGAGGATCTGATAGCCCAGGGCTCGAAACAAAGGAGCCTGCATGCGTAGATAATCGACCTGCCCCGAGCAAACGATCACGGGAATATCGCGAGTAGATGCATCACGAGACAGGGCGTCGAGAATTTGTATTCCTGCCCGCTGCTCTCCGATCCAGAGATCCAGTAGCACAAGATCGGGCAGCGAGCGTAGAATAAACTGATGTGCGTCGCGACTGCTGGTGGAGCTGATCACCTGGTAGCCCGCATCGTTGAGCAGCGCATCCAGCATTTGCAGCGTGGCGTCGTCATCGTCGACGACTGCAATCACATTGGGGCTCATACGCTTACCTGTGCTTTCTACGACTTCTTGTCGCCTTACTGATACAAAAAATGCCAGTTATCTGCTTGACGCCAGGAATCACAACGCCGAGAGCAATCACATGCTCTCGGCGCTGGTGGGTGAATCAGGGTGTGATTGTTGCTGTCGTATCGATTGCGGGCTCGCACGGCAGCGGCGTTTCAGTCTCGGCCTCGCTGGTCTCGGTCACATCAGTCGCGGTCTCAGTCTCCTGAACCGGCGTGATCGTCTCGATCAGCGGCGTTTCAGTCTCGGCCCCGGTAGTCTCAGTCTCGATCGCGGACTCGGTGGTTGGGCATGGCACGCCGATCGCCGCGCCGGTCTCAGTTTCAGTTTCCGCAGTGCCGGTTTCCGTAGTCTCAGTCTCGATGACACTGGTAGCAGTGGTAGCTGTCTCAGTGAGCGTGGTCGTGGTTGTTGCCGCGCCGCCTGCCGTCGCAGTAGTCGCACCCGTGTTGCCGCCAGTTGCACCGCCGCAGCCGGCGAGCGCTCCGGCCAGCAGCGCGCTCAGCATGTAGCCGATCCATCTCCGTCGCATGGTCTTCTCCTTCTCTACCGCCGAGATTGGCGGTGCGAACGGAGGCGCGCACATGAGCAAGCCACGTGCCACATTTCAAGACCAAGATCCTACACTGCGCGCTCACGCAATCGCTCCTGCATGAGCGTCCACATCTGCATAGCGATGCCATCCCACGAGCCGCGCTCAAGCAAAGGCAGCACCTGTTGCCGCCGGGCCGCGCGCTCTGATTCGGGCACGTTGAGCAGCCGCTCGATCTCCGCGATCCAGGCTTCGGCTCCATCGGCGATGCTGACAAGGTCCTGGTAGGTCGCCACGACATCCTGCACTGAGGTGCTGATCACCAGCTTGCCGCCGGCCAGATATTCCAGCGTTTTGGTTGGGCTGATAAAGCGCGTGGCATCGTTCAAGGCGAAGGGCATTACCGCGAGATCGAAGCTCTGGAGCAGGCCCGGCAGCTCGGCGTAAGGCTGCTGGCCCAGATAGTGAATATTCGGCGCTTGCGGCAGCTCGGCGGGATCGACTTTTGCCGTCGGTCCGATCAAGACCCACTGCCAATCGAGACGCTGCTCGGCAATTGTCGCAATCAGCTGCCAGTCGATGCGCTCGTCAAGCACGCCGAAGTAGCCGAGCCGAGGCTGTGGAATCGAGGCGATCGCAGCGGGCGTGAGGGGAACCACATGTTCTGGCGCGTAGTGCTGCACATCGACGCCGCTGGCAAAGCAGTAGACGCGCTCGTGCCGATCCCTGCGCGCCTCGTACATCGATCGCCCGCCGGTGAAAACCAGATCCGCCAGCGTGAGCAGATGCGCCTCGCGGACTCGCATCTCGGCAGTGCCGTCCTTGAAGCTCGACAGATCGTCCATACAATCATAGACGGCCAGCTTAACCTGCTGCTGAGCGGCGGCAACCAGATAATCGGCCAGCGGCGAGAAGACCCACAGGATTGTATCCGGCCCGGCCAGATCCAGCACCTCCGGCAGCAGACGAAGCCACATGGAGCGATAGGCATGGCCGGCAGGATCAAGCAGGTCGGCGGAAAAGATCGGACGGAGCACAGAAACAAGATCAGTGCCGGGACGCTCTTGAAGCCACGGCGGCTCGCTTCCAGGCTGGATCTCGGGCGGATCGACATAGATTACCCGGCAGGAACCGACAAACCGCGACATCAATTGCTGCGGGCGTTGCCACACATGATCCCAGTTTAGATGCGACAAACACAGCAGTGTCAACGATGCAGTGGGCATGGACTTCTCTTTCTCTAGGCGGCTGTGGCTCAGATCTACCCTGGCGGAAGATCGATGAGCATGAAAGAGCGTACCTAATCAATTTTCGTGCCTACCCATCGCGTAAAGCCCTGCGATCAACTGTATCGTTGCAGCCCTATACTCGATCAAGCTAGCCCTTAGCCATCACGGCAGCAAGCGGCGGGTCAGCCGCGATCGTCAGTCGAGGAACGAGCGCGCGAAACCCAGCGACAATCTCGCTTACCTGCTCCGGCGTAACAACCAGCGGCAGATAAAGATCCGCTCCCGGCGCAGCCGCGTCGTTCTGCTCAGCAATCGCCTGAGCTGTTTCAGCGCCGGCGCAAAGATGGACGTGAATCTGAGTATCGTGATCGGCCTCGTCCAGATGATAACGCTGCACCATCTCGGCTATGGAGAGCTGGCCCGGCGCGGTAACATCGCCATGCGAGGCCGCGCCGTAGGTCAGCAAACACTGCGGGAAGCATGGCCCGATCAGGCGGATCAGTTGGCCGACCTCGCCCATCGCCAGCGCGATCACCGGTCCTGTGGCGTTGCGCAGCAGTGATAGCGCCGGCAACAGATCACGCGGCTGCTGCGCCAGACCAACCAGCTTTACAACATCGGCGCGGGGAGCTAAAGCGGCGTACACCTCGTCAAACGTCGACGGCATCCGATCGAACCAGTGACGCGACACAATTACCTGCGTCTTCATACCTGAGCGCTCGGCGAATGCGTCGATACAGTCCCACTCAACGTCGATGTATGCACACTCAAGCTCGATCGCCTGCCGCAAAACTGCCAGGCGCTCCTGCTCGCTGCCTGCAAAGCGTCCACCCTCGCGCTGCGGACGGCACGTAATGATCAGCGGGCAAGGCGACAGAGCTTGTAGGCGCAGCAGATCAAACGACTCCATCAAGTCGAGGCGTATCTCAGCCATGCTAGCAAGAGCTGCACATGCTTCCAGGGCTTGGAGACAGGCATCAGTATCGCGAGGCGCAAGTGAAACCGCAACTTTATGCATGAGTAATCCTGAGTAGATGATTGCTTCCTTCGCCAGGCGGCGCAGCATCAGGGCAAGAGCACAGCGCGATTGTAGCATAGTCAAAGATTTTATACCAACGCTCAAGAAATCAGCGTAAGCTTGGCATCTTTTGAGGAAAAGCAGGTCTTAAAACAAAACGACCCTCCAGGACTGATCCTGAAGGGTGGTTCGTGGTGGTCAGGGTGCACGGACCTTGTCTCCCAGGGCAAAGGCCCCAGTACCCGCGGCGCTGCCATGTTTCACGGCCCGGTTCGAGATGGGACGGGGTGGGTCCATGGCGCTCCTCGCACACCCAAAGCACCGTTGTGCTCTGACCGCGCTGCTGGATGGCCTCACATCTATCGTTCGTCAGCGTGTCGGTTCTGACGGCTGCCCAGGATACCGGATCACCAGGCAAGCCCTCGCGCCTCAGCGCGCGTCCGCTTCACCCGTCGCCGGGCGTCCACGGCGCACCTGTCCTCACGGCTCATCTTGCCGCGCGCTTACTCACCTCGCGTGATGAGGTGACTCGTCTTGTGGCGGGGTTCGCACTTAGATGCATTCAGCGCTTCGCCCTTCCGACCGTAGCTACGCAGGCTGCCAGTCGCCTGACACCTGCTCCACCAGCGGGTCGTCCAGCCCGGTCCTCTCGTACTA
>DASWTQ010000225.1:0-1949 GCA_036402055.1 Herpetosiphonaceae bacterium | reverse complement strand
CAGTCACACCGCAGCGCCGCCTGAGACGAATCGCACCCGATTTATCCTCACAATCGTCGGCGTGTTTCTCTTCAACTACATCGTCTGGGCGATTCTGATCGCGCTCACCATAAACGAGAGCGCCGCTGGTTTCTGGGCTGTTCCTGTCCTGTTAATTCTGGAAGGTGTCGCCGCCGCCGTGCTGCGCGGTCGGGATCGTGCGCTTGCGCGGGGGCTGGCCTGGGGTATTGGCCTCACAGTGCTGCCGCTGGTCACGCTGGCGCTGCTCTTCGGTATTTGTCTCGCCATCCTGGGCGGCCTGTATTAGAAGGATCGAAGTTATGCCTGGTATGCCGCTGCGCAACGATCGCATCCTACGTTACGTCAACGCATTTTGTCCCGCGTGCCACACGGAGCAGCCCGAGCGACCGTTGACCGAGGTTCAGCGGCTGGGCGGCTATCTCGCGGAGGCGGAAGGCCGCGTCTGGCTGGTTCGCGGCTGTCCACAGCACGGCAAGATCGAAACGCTCTACGACGAGTCGGCCGAGATCATGCGCTATCTCGAAGAGTGGACCGCGCCGACCAAGGTGCACACGCCGGACACGCCCAATAACTGGCAACCGATCCCCGGCGCGTATCTGCACGGGCTGGGCGAGATGCAAACGCAGCATACCTGTATTTTGCTTGAAGATATTACCCAGCACTGCAATCTGTGCTGTCCCAACTGCTTTGCCAGCTCGTCGCCTGAGCTAGCGGGCGTGGTGCCGATCGAAGAGATTCTGGCCAACATCGATCAGCGGCTGGCGCGCGAAAACGGTCAGATCGATGTGCTGATGCTCAGCGGCGGCGAGCCAACGCTTCATCCGCAGCTTCAGGAGCTGCTGGAGCAGGTGATGCAGCGCAACATTATCCGCATTCTGATCAATTCCAACGGTATCGAGATCGCTCAGAACGACGCGCTGCTCAGCTTTCTAGCTAAGCACAACCAGCGCATCGAGGTGTATCTCCAGTTCGACGGCTTCCGCCTGGAAACGCATCGCTATCATCGCAACGCCGATCTGCGACGCATCAAGCAGCGGGCGATCGAGCGGCTGTCGGCCAACGGCATTTTTACGACGCTGACGATGACCGCTACGCTGGGCGTGAACGACGACGAGATCGGCGCGGTGGTGCAGTACGCGCTGGATACGCCCTTTGTCGGCGGCGTGTCGATCCAGCCGCAGTTCGGCTCCGGCCGCGCCCAGCCGCTCGATCCGCACAACCGGCTGACGCATACCGGCGTGCTGGCGCGGCTCGGGCCGCAGACAGATGGCCGCGTAACCTGGCGCGATCTCACGGCGCTGCCGTGCTCGCATCCGCACTGTTGCAGCGTCGGCTACATGCTGCAAACCGACCACGGCGAGTGGAAGTCGCTGGTGGGCATTATCGGCCACGATCAGCTCAAGCAGCATCTGGATCTGGTCAGCAATCGCATTGCCGACCGCGAGATCCCGGCGCAGATGCGCGAACTGGTCAAGCAGTCGCTGCTGGGCCTGCTCAGCGAACAAAGCTCGCTCACCCACCCGACGATCACCGATATGTTCCGCAACATCTGCGAGAACTGCGATCTTGGCCTGAGCACGATGCTGCGGCTGGCAGGCAACGCGGTGCTGGGCCGGCAGAACAAGCTGCGCGAGCTGCTGGGCAAGCGCATCAAGCGGATCACGATCAAGCCGTTCATGGACATCAACACGATGCTTGAGGAGCGGCTGCTGCAATGCTGCGTACACGTCGGCGCACAAAGCGAGGTTCAGCATCAGTGCGCGCCGTTCTGCGCGGTGCAGGCCTGGCCGCAGCTTGGCCGCATGAAGCTGTCGGAGCGCGCGATGCGCCAGCAGCCGGCGGAGATTCGGCTGGTTGAGGCCGCGACTTTGCCGTAACATCCCGAGGTGTGGGCGTGATCAATCACGCCCCTACGGTTTTGTTGATAA
>DASWTQ010000224.1:0-1733 GCA_036402055.1 Herpetosiphonaceae bacterium | reverse complement strand
CCTGGCCCAGGTTGTAGCGCTGCTGGCAGCCGATCGCGTTGCTGCGGTGTAGGCGGCGCGGTAACCGCACAGAGGAAAGGGCCAAGAAATCAAACCTCCGAGCCGGAACTGGCGTTATAGTCCAATTCTGCGCTCGGAGGTTTTGTTGTAAGCCAGACCTGATGCCAGCGACTCGTTCTGGACTTGCTCCAGGCTACGCGCTTTGCAGCTCGAAGTTGGCGATCGGCTGGCCCTCGTGCAGCACAAACAGCTGGCCGTCGCGCTCCTCGACCTCGACGTACTCGCCGACGAGATGCTCGGGCAGCGGGCCGTAGCGCTTGCCGCTAAAGCTGATGCGATAGGTGCTGCTGACCTTGCGTCGCATCACGCCGTCATCGCTCTGCTCTTCCTCGCCGTTCTGCTCGTCCGGGCTTTCCTCTTCGGCAGGCTGCTCGGCGCTGACACTGGCCGACTTATTACGCTCCAGCGCGGTCCACGGGATCACAAAGCGCTCAGCCTGATCGATGATCGGCTGGGGCAGCGCCGCAGCCAGCTGTTGGCGACGGCGAACGACGACGAAGGTGAGCAGGCCACTGGCGATTGCCAGCAGCAGCCAGCGAAATTGTTGTTGCGTCATACAAACTCTCTGGATGTTATTTTGCTGCCGCAGACGCCGCTGGTGCTCGAAGGCTGCGCAGCAGCGTCAGATTACGAATATCTGCGGACTCGTCCGGCTCTTTGGGTGTTTCCAGCACCATCGGCAGCTCCATGAAGCGCGGATCGTTGACCAGCAGCCGAAAGCCTTCGATGCCGATCTCGCCCTCGCCGATCCCGGTGTGCCGATCGAGATGGCTGCCGAGCGTACCCTTGCTGTCGTTGAGATGAAACGCCTTGATGCGCTCGGAGCCGATCAGGCCAATCAGCCGATCGAAGACGGACTCGTAGCCCTCGGGCGTGCGGAAATCGTAGCCGGCCGCAAAGATGTGGCACGTATCCACGCACACGCCTACGCGCTCTGGATGCGAGACATTCTCGATCAGCCAGGCCAGCTCCTCAAAGCGACCGCCGAGACAGGTTCCCTGGCCCGCCGTGGTCTCCAGCAGCACCATAGTATCGCCGCCGACGCCCTCGGCAAACAGCCGGTTCAGCGCCTCGACCTCACGGGCAAGACCTGTGTCGCAACCGGAACCGGTATGCGCGCCCGGATGAGTAACCAGATACGGAATGCCCAGCTGCTCACAGCGCTCCAGCTCATGCCCAAACGCCGCGATCGATTTTTCCCACAGGTCGTCTTTGGGCGAGGCCAGATTGATCAAATACGAGTCATGGACGATCAACGGGCCGATGCCTGTGCGCTCCTGCTCCGCCTTGAACTTTTGAATCGCTTCATCGTCGAGAGGCTTGGCGTTCCACTGCCGCTCGTTTTTGCTGAAGATCTGCATCGTCCGGCAGCCGACCGTCTCGCCGCGCGCAAATGCGGTATGTAGGCCGCCGGAGACTGACATATGTGCGCCAAAATTCATGAAGCGCATTATAGCACTGCTGGCAAGCGAGAACCAAGAACCTAGAACCAAAGGAGAACAAAGAACAAAGAACAAAGAACAAAAAAGTACCGCTTTTCCCCTCGCCTGTCGCAACCGAGGCAAAAGCTTGCCGAGGTTCGGGGCAGGGGGCTAGGGGTGAGGGCCGACGAAAGAACAAAAGATCCAAGGAACAAAGGAACAAAAAGAATTGATCATTTGTTCCTTTGTTTT
>DASWTQ010000223.1:0-10808 GCA_036402055.1 Herpetosiphonaceae bacterium | reverse complement strand
CGCGGGGACGGAGACCAGCTCCCGCTCGGGCCACCGCAAGGCCGTCAGTTTGCCCCCGAACACGCAGCCGGTGTCGATGTTGATCGTGCGGTTGAGCCAGTCGGCCTCGGGCACCGGCGTGTGGCCGTCCACGACCGCCGCGCTGCCGCGGTACTCACCCGCCCAGTTGTAGCGGACCGGCAGGCCGAACTCGTCGGTCTCGCCCGTCGTCTCGCCGTAGAGCGCAAAATCACGCACGCGATTCGAGCTGCGCCCCTGGTAAGCCTGCTTCATCCCGGCGTGCGCCACCACCAGCTTGCCTTCGTCCAAGACATAATGGCCGATCAGGCCGTCCAAAAACGTCGCAACCTGCGCCCGAAACTCCGGCGACGCGCCCTCAAGCTGCGCCAGCGAGTCGGCCAGGCCATGCGTGATCTGTACGTCCTTGCCCCTGAGCTTGCGCAGCAGCTTCATATCATGATTGCCGGGCACGCATAAGGCTGTGCCTGACTGGACCATGCTCATGGCTAGCCGCAGCACCTCGGGAATCTTCGGCCCACGATCGACCAGATCGCCAAGCAGGATCACCTTGCGACCCTCGGGATGGGTCACGCTGTAGCGCAGCGGATGCTGCTCGTCAGCCTCGATCGCATAGCCAAGCTTGTGCAGCAGCGCGTGCAACTCGTCGAAGCAGCCGTGAATATCGCCGATGATGTCGAACGGGCCGTGCTCGTGCCGCCGGTTGTTCCACAGCGGCTGGCGCGTGATCGTGGCAGCTGCGACCTCCTCAGGCGAGGACAGCACATACACATAGCGAAAGCCCTCTTGCTTGAGATAGCGCAGCGAGCGGCGCAGCTGATCGGCCTGGCGGCGGATCACATGCGGCCCGAAATTGCGGTCGGCGCGCGTTGTGTTGCGCTCCTGGCACACACGCTCCGGCAGATTAAGCACGATCGCTACTGGCAGGCAGTCATGCTGCCGGGCCAGCGCAACCAGCGGCTTGCGCGCCTCGGGCTGCACGTTCGTCGCATCGACCACCGTGAGTCGTCCAGCGGCCAGCCGTTTTGCCGCGATAAAATGCAGCACGTCGAAGGCGTCGGTTGTGGCCGACTGATCGTTTTCATCGTCGGCGACCAGGCCGCGACAAAAATCGGACGAGATGATCTCGGTGGGCTTGAAATGCTGCCGGCCAAAGCTGGACTTGCCCGCGCCGGACGCGCCAATCAGAACAACCAGCGACAATTCAGGAATCGTCAGATTCATACATACTCTCAGGTAGAAGGGCAGAGGAGCTAAGCGGCAGGATCAGTCGCGCGTAAAGACGCCCATCTGTGTCGGCGGCCCAACAACGGGATCGTCCGACCCGATCGGCAGAAAGCGCGCCTGGTAGCCGAACCGCGCCGCCACATCATTCGACCAGCGCTGAAACTCGGCGCGCGTCCACTCGAAGCGATGATCGCGGTGGCGAAACTTGCCGGCTGGTAGACTTTCCCACTTGACGTTATACTCGGCGTTCGGCGTCGTGATGATCACAGTGGCCGGCCGCGCAAATTCGAAGAGCGACCGCTCAAAGGCTGCCAGCCGGTGCTGATCCAGGTGCTCGATCACCTCGACAACCGCAGCGGCATCGTAGCCTGCCAGCCGGCGATCCCGGTAGGTCAGCGAACTCTGGATCAGGGAGATGCGCGCCTGCTGCTGGCTCGGCAGCTGGTCCAGCCGCAGCCGGTCGCGCGCAATCTCCAGCGCACGATACGCCACATCCACGCCGAGAATATACTCAAAGCTCCGATCCGCCAGCAGCATCTGAAGCAGCCGCCCCTCACCGCAGCCAAGATCCAGCACGCGCCGCGCGCCGCTCTGCTTGAGCGCCGCGAGCACCGCGCCTAGCCGCTGTGTATGCAGGCTGATCCGCTCTTCAACGGCCTGCTCCTCTTGATCGTGGGCCTGCTCGGCCGCATCGGGATCGGTCGCGCTCTCGATCAAACGGGCCAGCGCCTCGCGGACCAGATGTCTGCGCTTCAGATAGCGCGTCGTGATCAGATCGCGCTCGGGATGCCGGGCAAGCCAGCCCTCACCGCGCCGGAGCAGCTTCTCCACCTCGTCGGCGCCGAACCAGTAGTGCTTCTCCTCGTCGAGGACCGGCACCAGGACATACAGATGCGCCAGGAGATCCTGGAGGCAGCAGTGTGCCGCCAGCTTAACTGTGTAGGCGTTGCTCTCGCCCCAGTCGGGAAACTGCGGATCGCGGAGATGGCGCTCGACGGCCACGGTGTAGCCCAGCGGCTCGAACAGCCGTCTGAGCAATCCCTCGCCACCACGACACGGCAGCACGGCGATGGTTGCTTCCAGCGCCAGCGGCGTCTCGACAAGCTCAGGCCGGTCTTTACTCTTGCCAGCCAGCGCCGATCCGAGCACCTGTGCGATCGCCACGCTCAAAAACGACGAGGCGACATAGGGCCGGTCGTTCACATACTGATCGAGCAGCGCGCCATCCCCGCGTGTGCCTGGCCGTCCACGCACCAGCGCAACGGGATCGACATCCAGCAGCAGCGCAGCGGTGCAGCGCTCCGTGGTCGCCTCAGGATAGAACACATGAATCGCCCCAAACGACGCCTCGAACGAGTGCAGGCGCTCCGGGTGCTTCACCAGCAGATAGCCAAGATCGGTTGCCGGCGCTGAGGTATTGGTGATCGTCAACAACATAGGAGCCGTATTGTAGCATAGCGTGGCAGGAATGCGATCCCGGTAATTGACACGGCGTGTACAGTACAACCTGGCGCGCATACCCGGCGGCACTGACCATCGTCTGATACGCGGGCGGTTTTTTCCAATAGCTTGCTCACCGCTCAGCCTACGTCGGAGACGGCACATCCGCAATCGTGGAGGATCGTGGTGCTCTATGTTCACACCCGCAGACCGAAACCGAATCCGTGATGCCCTGATCGCGGTCGCGCACGCCGACGAGCGCATTACTGGTGCGGCGTTGACCGGCTCCGCTGCCGTGGACGCCGAAGATGCCTGGTCAGACATCGATCTGGCGCTGAGTGTTGCCGACGATGCCGACTACCAGCAGGTGGTTGCCGACTGGACCGATCACATGGATCGAGAGTATGGCGTCGTTCACCACCTGGATGTATTTCGGGGAACGACGTTGTTCCGCGTCTTCCTGCTCCCCAGCACGTTGCAGGTCGATCTCGCCTTCTGGCCGGCCGCAGAGTTTGGTGCTATTGCTCCGACCTTCCGGCTTCTGTTCGGGACGGCCAACGAGCGCCCGATGAGCCCTGCTCCCAGCGCTGCCGCGTTGATCGGTATGGCGTGGCTGTATGCCCTGCATGCGCGGTCGAGCATTGCCCGTGGTCGGGTGTGGCAGGCAGAGTACATGCTCAGCGCAATGCGCGACCAGGTTCTCGCGCTTGCCTGCTTGCGCCATGGCCTACCCGCCGTGCAAGGCCGAGGGATCGATCGCCTGCCGCCGGAAGCTACCGCAGCGCTCAGCACGGCACTGGTCCGCTCGCTCGACGCCGCTGAACTCAGCCGGGCCTTTGGTGTTGTGAGCGAAGCCCTGCTCGACGAGATCCAACGCGTCGATGTGGAGCTGGCGAACCGATTGGCTGCCGTCGTGAGAGCGCTCGCCAACCCAGCACCCCGGTAGGCCATCACAACCAACAATCTCTGCTATACTCGCACCATGCCAAGCTACCTGTACTTCGACAATCACCACACCCGCACGTTGCCGCCCGAATTTCAAGCCGACGATGTGCGCTACACGGATGCTCTGGTTGCACACTTTCTCACGGCCTTTACGCATCCGCATGATGTCGTCTTTGATCCGTTTGCCGGGTTTGGCACCACCTTAATCGTCGCCGAAGCCATGCAGCGGGTAGCATTTGGGATCGAGTCCGACGCGGCGCGTGTCGGCTACGTCCGCAGTTTGCTTGCCCACCCGGAGCGCATGATCCACGGCGACACCCGCGACCTCTTGTCGTATCCGCTCCCTGGCTTCGATTTCTCAATGACCAGTATTCCGTACATGACCAGTGATGATCCCGACAATGCGCTCACCGGCTCGACCGCGCAGGGTGGCGGCTACGCCGGCTATTTGCAGGATCTCCGGCAGATCTACCGGGACATGCAGCGCCTCATGAAGCCCCAGGCCCGCATCGTGGTTGAAGTTGCAAACCTACGCAACGCGGCAGGGGTAACGCCCTTAGCCTGGGATGTCGCGCACATCCTCAGCACGGTGTTGCAGTTTGACGGTGAGACCGTGATCTGCTGGGATCACTATGGATATGGCTACGAGCACAGCTATTGCCTTCTGTTTTCCCAACGTCCCTACGTATCGCCGGCGGCACACGACAGCACATAGCTGGAAGCAATACCTGCTCTGTGGCGGTTGTTCGTGCTGATTTGTGTGGATTGAGGTATTGGCAGCGCAGGGTATGGAGGCGAGGGGTGCGCCTCCGATCGGGGAGTGGACGGCGTGTTATTTGGTCCATGGCATCTATGTCGCGATGCAACGTGCAAAGGACGACCAACATGGTCGTCCTTCTTGTCTTCTCTTTCTATATTCACTATAGCATAGCCGCCGATTAAATAAAACAGGTTAAAACCCGATTTTCTTTGCTCATCCTCTTCTGTACAATCCTCATCATTCACATGCTGCGTGCGTCTGCGTTCATCAACATGATCAATCAAGGTATTACCACAGGAGGTACACCATATGGGTTCCTATGTGCTTGGTTTCCAGGACATTGACAAGACAAAGCTCATGGCTGTTGGAGGTAAAGGCGCAAACCTGGGAGAACTTGCCAAGATTGAAGGAATCCACGTACCGGATGGCTTTTGTATTTCTACTGAAGCCTTCAAAAGAATCATTGGGGAAACGCCGTCGATCAACGAATTACTTGATCAGCTATCGCTGCTACAGGTGGAAGACCGGGAAAAAATCGGTGAGCTGAGCGGTGAGATTCGCAGGCTCATTGAAGGGATAGCCATTCCTCAAGATATTCAAGAGGAGATCACCAGCTTTCTCTCCAGGCTTGATGAGAAAAATGCCTATGCAGTGCGATCCAGCGCAACCGCAGAGGATTTGCCGACGGCCTCCTTTGCAGGCCAGCAGGATACGTATCTGAACATCATCGGCCAGGAGGCAATCCTCAAACATATTAGCAAGTGCTGGGCATCGCTATTTACTGAGCGAGCAATAACGTACCGCCTTCAAAACGGCTTCGATCACCGTAAAGTCTACCTGTCTGTGGTTGTTCAGAAGATGGTCTTCCCGCAGGTGGCAGGAATCTTGTTTACCGCCGATCCCATCACTGCCAACAGGAAAGTGCTCTCCATCGATGCCAGCTTCGGCCTTGGCGAGGCCCTGGTCGCCGGCCTGGTGAACGCTGATATGTATCAAGTGCGTAACGGCAAGATTATCGATAAGAAGATATCCGCTAAGAAGCTAGGTATTTATGCCTTAAAAGATGGCGGTACCAAGGAACAGGAGATTGAGCCGGAGCGGCAGAATAGCCAGGCGCTGACGGATGAGCAGATTTTGCAGCTTGAGCGCATGGGCAGAAAGATCGAGGAGCATTTCGGCAATCCTCAGGACATCGAATGGTGTTTGGCTGATGATACATTTTATATCGTCCAGAGCCGGCCTATCACGACGCTATATCCCATTCCTGAAGCGAACGATCAGGAAAATCACGTGTATGTATCTGTCGGCCATCAACAAATGATGACCGATGCCATGAAGCCTTTGGGAATATCGATCTGGCAGTTAACAGCTGCCCGACCTATGTTTACAGCTGGCGGAAGGCTGTTTGTCGACATCACACAGGATCTAGCTTCACCTGCTGGAAGAAATATTCTGGTCAATGTCCTGGGCAAATCCGATCCGCTTATCAAAGACGCCCTCACGACGATCCTGGAGCGGGGAGATTTTATCCAATTGTTACCAGAAGACCACAAAGAGCTAACCTCTGGTAACAGCAATCAAGGTCCGTCGCATGGGAATTTTCAAACACTCAACGAATACGATCCGACCGTCGTCTCTGATTTGATCAAGGCGACTCAAACATCGATCGAAGAGTTAAAGCGTACCATCCAAACCAAATCAGGACCGGATCTGTTTGATTTTATTCTGGATTATATCCAGCAATTAAAGACGAATTTGTTTGATCCGCGAAGTTTTGGTGTGATTATGACGGGTATGAATGCTGCATCATGGATCAATGAAAAAATGATGGAGTGGCTAGGCGAAAAGAACGCAGCCGACACACTTGCTCAATCTGCACCAAACAATATTACTTCGGAAATGGGGCTGGCGCTCCTGGATGTCGCGGATGTGATTCGCCCGTATCCAGAAGTAATCGAATATTTGCAGCATGCAAAAGATGATAGCTTTTTGCATCAGCTGACTAAGTTTAATGGCGGACAGGAAGCCAGGGACGCTATTCAGGCGTATCTCGACAAATACGGCATGCGCTGCGTCGGGGAAATAGATATTACCAAAACCCGTTGGAGCGAAAAGCCGTCGACACTTGTCCCTATAATCCTGAGTAATATCAAAAACTTCGCGCCTGGTGCCGGCATGCGGAAATTCGAGCAGGGGCTACAGGAAGCCTTGAACAAAGAACAAGAGCTACTGGTTCGATTGAGGCAATTACCGGACGGTGAACAAAAAGCCGAAGAAACAAAACGAATGATCGACCTGATGCGGAATCTCATAGGATATCGTGAATATCCAAAGTATGGTCTCGTTAATCGTTACTTCGTTTATAAGCAGGCGCTCATGAAAGAAGCCGAACAGCTCGTACAGGCCAACGTTATTCATGAAAAAGAAGATATATATTATCTTACTTTTGAAGAATTGCGCGAGGCCGTACGCACACATAAGCTGGATTACCAGATCATCAAGAAACGAAAGGATGAGTACGAATCATATAAAAAACTGACTCCGCCACGTATTATGACGTCTGATGGTGAAGTCATCAATGGTAGATACAAACGAGAAAATCTTCCAGCTGAAGCTATTGTAGGTCTACCTGTTTCTTCAGGAGTTATAGAGGGACGCGCACGCGTCATCTTAAACATGGAAGATGCAGATCTGGAAGATGGAGATATATTAGTCACCGCCTTTACTGATCCTAGCTGGACACCATTGTTCGTATCCATAAAAGGTCTGGTGACCGAAGTTGGTGGATTGATGACGCATGGAGCAGTTATCGCGCGTGAATACGGCTTACCGGCAGTTGTCGGAGTGGATAACGCCACCAAACTGATAAAAGATGGGCAACGAATTCGCGTGCATGGAACAGAAGGATATGTAGAAATCCTGTAATAAGGAGCTAAATAAAAGGTGAAAGCCAGGAAAGCGGCCCTGATCGGGTCGCTTTCTCTGTAGATCGCGTCCTTCGCGTCTCGATCTGCAAAAAAGCACCGTACTGAAGCTGTAATCCTGACAGGACGGCAGATCGTTATGCAGGCAAAAACTAGCTTGCTTCTTCGGCAACCGACCGAGCAACGCGCTTCACATACGCGAGATTATCGCGCAGACGCACATTCAGCGGCTGCTCCGTCGAGAAATCCTCGAAGGAGAGCCAGCCGTCGTAGCCAACCTGCCGTAGCGCCCGGAGCAGCGCCGGCATATCGACCACGCCGTGCGCTAGCGGTGCCCACCCTGCACGCCACTCAGTACTGCCATCGGCGCGAGTGCCGACTGGCTGCCACGCTGCATTTTTCAGATGGACATGCGCGAGATACGGGCCAAGCGTTTCAAGGCCCAGCCGGTACTGCTCGTATCCCTCGTAGACCATATTGCCGGCGTCATGGATCGCGCCGACGTAGCGCGGATCAAAGGGATCGAGAAAGGCGGCCGCAGCGCTGGCGCTGGGAATCAGGCTGCCATGGTGTAGCTCGATCAGCGCGCGTAGGTTGTACTGCCGCGCCAGATCCGCCACCGCGCGATACTGCGCCTGCGCCTGATCGCGCGCCCTCCGATAGCTCTCGTCGCCGTCGTATTTCGGCACGTTGACCCGCAGCTGCGAAGCGCCCAACTTCGCCACGCCTTGCATCGCGTGCTCAACCGAGACCAGATCGTCGCAGGTAACGTATGTGCCAACCGACGGCATGTCTAGCCCGGCCTGAGCAGTCAGCGCAGCGATGCGCGGCGCATCTTCGATCAAGCTGCTGAGCGGCCAGGTACAGTGGTTGCCCGCCCAAAAACCCGGCTGGCCGTCGCTAGCCGGCGCTTGATCGGTGACCCGCCATTCCACGCCGTCATAGCCCAGGTCGCGCAAGATCGTAACCGCCTGCTCGGGCGTCAGCTCCGGGAGCCCAACCGTGAACACCGCGTACTTCATCGACTTTTCTTTCCGCGAGGCTGCGACGTACACACTTTAGCGCCACTCGATCTGCTGATCACGCAGCAACGATTTGAATGCTCCGGCGGCGACACCAAAGAGCGCAGGTCCGCTGAAGCCGGCGAACGGGCCGGCCTCTTGAAGATGCGGTTCGAGCGAGAAAAAGCCGTCGAAGCCTGAGGACCGCAGCGCCGTCAGAGTCGCCGGCCACTCACCATCGCCTTGTCCGGCGGGCACGACCGCTCCCGTGGCGAGCACGGCGTCCTTGACGTGGATATACGCGACGAATGGTCGCAGCGCGTCGTAGCCTTCGGTATAGGGCCGCACGCCACACTGCACGAAATTCGCCGGGTCCCACGCCGCGCGCAGAATCGGCGAGCTGATCTGCGTGAGGATGTCAAGGCAGCGACTCGGGACATCGCCGTAGATCTCCTTCTCGTTCTCGTGCAGCAGCGTAACGCCCGATCCTTCCGCCCGCCGAACAAGCTCATGCAGCCGATCCAGCACCTCGTCACGGTAGCGCGCGGGGTCTTCGCCCGGCGGCATGAAAAACGAGAAGATGCGGATAAACGGAGCCTCTAGGAGGTGCGCAACATGCAGCGCGCGATCAAAGGCCGCCAGGTGCGGGCCGAACGCATCGTCGATCTTGATCTTGCCGATCGGCGAGCCGATCGACGAGACCTTGATTCCCTGCCGGTCGAGCGTCGCCTTGACCGTCTCGACCTCGGCGTCGGTCAGCGCCAGCACATTTTTGCCCGACACGCCGCGCAGCTCAAGCTGCATGATTCCCTCACGCAGCAGCGTCTCCACCTGTACGTCAAGATCGGGCGAAATTTCATCCGCAAACGCGCTGAGTGTCCACATGATATGAAGCTCCTCTACTGCACCCTGACAGGCCGACCGGTCCGCGCCGATTCATAGATCGCCAGGATGATCGCCACCGGCTTGCGGCCCTCCTCGATGTTGACCAGCGGCTCGCGATCGTCACGGACGGCCGCGATGAAATCACGAAGCTGCTCGCGATGCGCCATGGAGAGCTGGGACGGATCGGCACCGGCGGCGGCGCCAACCGGAGCGGCGGCGTGCTGCTTGAGCAGCTCGGCGGCCTGATTACCGCCACCGGCCGCGCCATAGGCGGCCTCTGCTCCGCCCGACGCGGCGCTGTGAAAGTACACCAGCTCGTCGTTGTCGATGATCGCCGAGCCCTGGTCGCCGTGCACTTCCAGGCGGGCGGTCAGACCTGGATAGGCCGCCGTCGTCCCTTCGATCACGCCGAGCGCGCCGCTCGCGAAGCGCACGATCGCAACCGCCGTGTCCTCAACCTCGATCCGCTCATGCGCCAGGAGACCGCTGTAGGCGCTGATCTCGACGACCGGCCCCATGAGCCATTGCAGCAGATCGATGGTATGGATCGACTGATTCATCAGCGCGCCGCCGCCGTCAAGCTCCCAGGTGCCGCGCCATGCCCCGGAGTCATAGTAGGTCTGTGAGCGCCACCAGCGCACCTGCGCCGTACCGACCGTGAGCCGTCCCAGCTGTCCCTGCTCGATGGCAGCGCGCACAATCTGGGTGGATACGTCAAAGCGATGCTGGCTGATCACGGCAACTTTCTGCGCCGGTGAGCGTCGCGCAGCCCGCAGCCGATCGATCGTCTCAAGCGTCACATCAACCGGCTTTTCCACGACCACATGCTTGCCCGCTTGCAGCACGGCTATTGCGCTCGCAACATGTTCGCCGCTGGGCGTGCAAATGCAGACCGCGTCAAGCTCACGATGCCCCAGCAGATCGTCGAGCGAGGTGTACGTGGCAACGCCGTACTGCTGCGCCAGCTGGGCCGCGCGATCGGGATGTTTGTCGGCCACGGCGACCAATTCTGCGTCGGCGAGACCGGCGATCGCCTGCGCGTGGTGCGGGCCGATGACGCCACACCCAAGAATGCCAAAGCGTATGCGTTGAGCCAACCTTGATTCCTCCTCTCTGCCAAAGATAGAACCACCACACCAGCCTTCGAGCGGCTTTTGGGAAGCTGTTTATCGCCAGGGTAGCGGATCATAGTCTCCAAACAGCGCGTGATATAGACGTACACCTGATTCAGGTATGTAAGATAACGTAAACGGAACCCGGATTTCTAAGCTCGCTTCGTCCAGTACACGCACACCATGATTCTCAAGTATGTTCATAAGCTCCACTTCCACAGCAGATAATGGTTGCGTCGAGGGATCTATCACTTCCAGGACTTCCCCATACCCAACTACTCGCCAGATCGCCGCATATGATCCGAGCATAGACAGCTGAATACTCCACAATTTCTGATCTCTGGATAGCACATAATGAAACGCAACGTCAACATTCAGGTCTGTGTCCTCCTGAACCTCAAATATCTTCTGAATGTGAGAGAGCAATGCTTTATAGGGCTGATTTGCTACAATTTCATTTACAAAGAAGAAATATGGATTTTCTAGTGATCGATAT
>DASWTQ010000222.1:0-3099 GCA_036402055.1 Herpetosiphonaceae bacterium | reverse complement strand
CGGAGGCGGCAGCCCGCCGACGTTCGGGGAAGGGGGTGGCACGGTAGTGCCGGGGGTGAGGGCCAGCTCTACACACAAAAAGTTCGCGGCTCCTGGAATTTCCAGGAGCCGCGAGCCGTGTGGATGGGTGAGAATATCGATTACTGTGCCCAGATGGCCCACATGTCGTCTTTGCCGTTGTTGGTCAGCTGGATCTGGCTGTTGCCGTCGCGGTTCATGATGAAGACCTCGAAGTCGCCATCGCGGTTGCTCTGGAAGACAAGTCGGCTGCCATCCGGCGACCAAGTCGCGGCCTCGTCGATGCCGTTGCTGTTCGTGATGCGCGCCTGGCGTCCACCGTCGATCGCCATTGTGTAGATCTCGTGGTTGCCGTCGCGATTGCTGTTGAAGGCGATCAGCGAGCCATCAGGCGAGACGCGCGGGAAGCGATCATCGCTGGTGTTGGTGGTCAGTCGCGTGGACTCGGCCGGGACTGGCGAGATCAGTCGGGTGACTTCCAGCTGATTGCGCTTGTCCATGTTGTACGCAATGTTCGCGCGGTAGATCTCGTAGTTGCCGCCCTGGCAGTTGCTCTCGTAGACGATGCCGGAGCCGTCGGGCAGCCAGCTGGCGTACTGGTTGACGCAGCCGACCGTGTCGGTCAGGCGGGTTGGCTCGGCCGTGCTGCCCAGGTTGATCATGTAGAGATCCTGATTGCCGTCGCGATCCGAGGTAAACACAACCTTTGTGCCGTCGGGTGAGACTGCCGGGTTATAATCGTTGGCGGTGCTGGTCAGAACGCGCTGGAAGTCGCTGCCGTCCGGTCGCATGCTCACCAGCTGGGCTTTATCCGTATAGCGGCGGCTGTGGCCGAAGATACGGGTCTTGGTCGGGTCCCATGAGCGCTTCATCGAGTATGGGTTGGTCTCCTTGGCATTGCCGGTGATCGCGCTCTGGCCGTTGCCATTAGCATCCATGGTGTAGGTGTTGAACTCAGTTGTGTCGCGCTTGGAGGCAAAGGCGATCGGCAGGCTCGGATCGCCCGCGACCCAGGGCAGGCCCAGTTCAGGATAGCGCCACTGGAAGTAATGCTGGCCGACGTTGCCCATCTCGACCTGGAAGGCTGCCGGATTCGATGGCGTGTAAGTCAGGACGCGGCGCTCGAAGATCTGGATCATAATATCCTTGTCCTGATTGCCGACACGCGCCGTGATCCAGTAGGGATCGGTGATCGGGAAGCCGAACGCTTCCAGGGCCGAGACGCCCGGCAGGTTATTGCGGAAGTCGTTGAAGACGCGCGGCACGTTGTGGCCCGTCACGCTCTCGAAGACGACGACATCCGTGCCGGCCTGGTTGGCCAGATCCTGGCGGAAGCCGATCGAGCCGTTCTTGTCGAAGGTGCTGCCGATGCGCTGGCCGACTTTGTTCTGATCGCGGTAGCCGTTGTCGGTCGTGGCGACGTTGCGGAAGCTGGCGTACGTCGGCGCGTTCGGGTTGTCGATGGCCGGGTTACCCGCGACCGGAATCGCGGCGGCTGTGCGCTGCTCGTTCTCGGCCTCGGTCGTGGCATCGCCAAGCTTGACGCGGCCCGAGATCATCTCGACTGGCAGCAGGCCGTTGGTCACGCCGCCCAGCGGGCCGCTGGTATTGCTGGGATTGTTGATCTCCATGCGCGCCTTGTCGAAGTACTGCACCTGGCGCAGGCCGCTCGGCGATTGCTTGTAAAATTCTTTGTAGTCGATCCAGGCGTTCGGACCCCAGGTCCAGGAGCGGCTGGTCTGGCCCTGCTGCACTGCCAGATCGGTGGTGCGCCAGACCTGCTCGAAGCGCGGAGAGGCAAAGCTGTTGCGATTGTTGCTCCACGGAGCGGCCTGGGTCGGAAGTGCACTCAAGAGAACCGCGCTCAGGCTTGAGACGGCGAGACCGTGTTTCAGCCAGCGCATTGAACGACGATGTGACATGTTATCCTCCTGCTGATGTACGTATGTGAGAATGTTTTGTTGTTTCGGACTGTCCCGATTGTAACAAGAAGCATTCTCGCCTAGAATGAAGTGACTGTGAAAACACCCTGATGTTGGCACAACACTCGTATCAGGTTTACAGCGCTGTAATTCATCGCTCTATCAGACAGTAGTAACATAATGGTGATCGGTTCTACATAACATTGAACCTCCATAAATATATTTTGATGGTCGATTTATTATTCGATCGGCGTCAAAATCTTTCAGGTACTTTACGCATATGCAATCACAAGCTCCAGAATTATGGCCTTTAACGGTGGCGATCAGCTCAGACGATCGACTTGCGATCGGCGGCTGCGATGTCGTGACACTGGCACGCGAGTTCGGTACGCCGCTGTATGTGTTAGACGAGAGCACGTTTCACCACGCTGCAACCCAATTCAGTTCAGCGCTGCAACATTCGTACCCTGGTGAGAGCGCGGTTCACTATGCGGGCAAAGCGTTACTCAACACGGCGATCGCTCAGCTGGTGGTGCGCTGGGGCCTGGGCCTGGACTGTGTTTCGCTGGGTGAGCTGGCGACAGCACGTCATGCCGGTGTGCCGCTGGAACATGTACATTTGCACGGCAACGCCAAGCCTCGACATGAGCTTGAGCAGGCGCTCGATTGGGGCGTAGGCCGGATCATGGTCGATAGCCTGGACGAGCTGCGACTGCTGGCTGAGCTGACGTACGATCGAGCAATGCCGCAGCACATTCTGCTGCGTGTCAATCCCGGCGTGGATGTGCATACCCACGCGCATATCCAGACCGGTCAGCTGGACTCGAAGTTTGGCCTTCCGATCGCGACGGGAATGGCGCTTGAGGCTGTTGAGATCGCGCTTCAGTCGCCGGGTCTTGAGCTGGTTGGGCTGCACGCGCATCTTGGCTCTCAGATCATGGAAATGGAACCGCTGGCATTGGGTGTCGAGCGGCTGCTCTCGTTTGCGGCCGAGCTGCGGGAGCGCTTCGGCTGGCATCTGCGCGAGCTAAGCCCGGGCGGCGGCCTGGGCGTTCCGTATCGCGCCGGCGATCCCGTGCCTGAGATCGGAACGTACGCGCAAACGCTGTCCAATGCCGTGGTCACAGGCTGTGAGCGCCGGCAGATGCCGCTGCCGAAG
>DASWTQ010000221.1:0-41193 GCA_036402055.1 Herpetosiphonaceae bacterium | reverse complement strand
ATAACAGGATCGAGCCTACCAGCCTCGGCTATGCGGGTTAGATCCGTCGACAGCGCGTCCAGGTAGGGCGTCTTGCTCTGCTTCGGCTGCGCCGAGCGCTCAAGGCCGCTACTAGGACCTGGGTGCAGATGGCGTAGGACGGAGGTTCGCACCTGTTCCAGGCTCACGCCCATGATCTCAAGCACGCCTGCGGCTACGCCCTCGCCTTTCCGCACCAGACCGAGCAAAAGATGCTCGGTGCCAACATAGTGGTGATTAAGCTTGCGACCTTCTTCGAGCGCGTACTCGATTATCTTTTTGGTATCTGCCGTCAACTCAAGGTCTTCATTGCGCTTCACTTTGCCGTAGCCCACAATGAATTTCACCGCACTGCGCGCCTGCGCGTGCTTCACTCCCAGCTCGTCCAGAACGTGACCAGCCACGTGATCCTGGTCCCGGATCAAGCCCAGCAGGATGTGTTCGGTACCGACGTAGGGATGATTAAAGTAGCGAGCTTCCTCTTGTGCATAATAGAGGACTTGTTTTGCCCGCTTGGTAAATCTGTCTATTGAATTCATGATCCTGTTCCACCCATTCCTTCGGACAAGTATAAAAGCGGAATCAAGTGCTGTCTATTTTATTTTCGCCGAGGGTTGCTGAACCAAGATCTCCACCTGGTTTACTATAAAGAAAAACGGCGTGTACCACGATCTGCTGTGGTTCGGCATCATCCGCGCGTGGTGGCAGGCGGAATAGAAATGTTTAGGCTGCTTGAAGCAGTGCCTGCTCCGCAGCTTGAGGAAGGTCCAACACAATGAAGTAGCTTGCTGGATACAAGTAGTCCTCGCCTGACTCGTCGATGACTCGCAAGTATCCGTCTTCGTTGGAGCTTGACTGTGGCAGGATTTGATACACCTTCCGCAGCTCCAGGTCTTCCGCATCGGTGTTGCGGACGCAGACTGCGAATCGAATTGTGGCCTCTGTTTGTTCCATTTGAATGGACATAATAGCAGGAATGTATAAATGGTGCAGCCAGATACTCTTCTCATATTCGATAGTTTCATCCACGAAGAATGAGCGAGTTATACTCAGGTATTACGTGGTAGTATGAAAACATTCTTTGGAGCATCGGTATGTCAGACTTTATGGAGCGCATAACAATCAATCCTGCGCAGTGTGGCGGGCGGCCATGTATTCGTGGTATGCGCATTCGTGTGATCGATATTCTCGATCTGCTGGCTTCGGGTCTCACTAGTGAGCAAGTTTTAGAGGAGTTACCTGATTTAGAGCCAGAAGATGTGCAGGCGGCGCTCCGATACGCTGCCCGTCGACTCGATCACCCTGTGCTTGCCGCATGACAATCTGGATCGACGCCCAACTCTTGCCAGCTCTTGCTAGCTGGCTTACTGGCACATTTCGTACACCAGCCCTGGTCCTGCGTGATCTTGGGTTACGTGACGCAACAGATCATGCGATTTTTATGGCTGCGCGGCGAGAGCAAGCGATCGTCATGACCAAAGATAGCGATTTCGTGCACCTCCTGGATCAGTATGGTGCACCGCCACAAATCATCTCGCTCACGTGTGGGAATACTTCGAATGCAAATCTCAAGCTGGTTCTTGGCCATACGCTAACACAAGCATTAGCTCTGCTAGAGGCTGGAGAAAAATTAGTGGAGATTCGAGGCTGAACCGACATAAGGCAGAATGATAGAATCGGCCCGCACTCCACGTTGATCGCTGGAATGCGGGCCGCGCTGTGCCTTAGTTCGTCGCGATGCCGCGAGCGTTGAAGATCTGCCGGATCTTGGCCTGGTTTGCGCCGCCGTTGAGCGCACGATCCGCCGCCAGGATCGCGTTTGCGCCGTCCTGGAACGAGGCGGTCGGCGTGAGGTAGAAGTGGCTCTGAATCACCAGCTTATCCGCCGTGGTTCTGCCCAGCGCATTCCACAGATCGAAGAGCGCCCGCGACCAGATCTCGCCGTCGGCATGAACCTCGCCGCGCAGATCCTCGGGATAGTGCTTGTTCTCGTCGAGGCGGCGCAGGCACGGCGGTGTCGCGCTGTCGTAGGAGGTCGCGTCCCACTCGGCGATACACGCGAGATACGCGCCGCTCTGGCCCTGCGCGCTCATCGTGAATGCCAGGTAATCGCCGAAGCCCTCGCCCATCGATCCGCCCTCCAGGCTGCTGCCAAAGCCCGGCACCTGATTATCCTGCACCGAGTGGCCGTACTCATGCACGATCACATCGGCGTCTTCTGCATCGTCGACGCCGCCACGGCCGAGCGAGATCGTGCCGTTGGACGGATTGTAGTAGGAGTTGTCGTAGCTGAAAGTGCTGATCTTCACCGGATGCTGGCGATTGTTCACGTTGCTGAAGCCCAGCGACTGGATGTAGCGCTGCGTGCGATCGATGTGGTAGTAGGCCATAACCTGCTCGAAGCGCACGTCGTCGCGGGTGTAGTTGAAGACGAACGATGGCTCCTTTGCCGAGTTTTTGCTGCTGGCATCCACGTACGGGCCGCGCAGATAGCCCGAGCCATCCAGGTCGCGCAGCGTGACCGTGCGATAGGCAGCGGCCAATGCGGCGTAGTTGGTGTCGTCCTGATCGCGCAGAGTCGGATTTTGCAGTGTGGCTACCGGATTCGGCGTAAAGACCCGGCCGGTGCCCTCAACCGCACGCAGCAGACTGCGCGTGGCGATCGTCTTGCCGCTGATCGCATCCACGAACACATCCCAGGCTCCGGCGGGCGCGTCGGTGCTGAGCGTGACCTTCCAGGCCAGCGCGGTTGTGCCCTCGGCATAAATCACCAGCTTGCTCTGCGGCGCGGCTGCCAGCGCTCCCTGCGCGCCGGTCGCCGAGCGTGCTGCTGCGAGCGCGGCATCGGCGGTGATACGCGGCGTCGTGTTGATCTGCGGCAGATTAGCCTTGTAGCTGCTCACCACCAGCTGCACGCCGTTGCCGCGATCCACGCCGACGTTGAGCGTTGCGCCTTCCACGGGCACGCCGTTGATCGTCTGCTGGAACTGTACATGCGCGCCACCCGGCGACGAGGTTGTCGCGGCGTCTCGTAGATCTGCGAGATCCGCCTTGAGATGATAGCGATTGCCGCTGGTCTGGAGATACGATCGCGCCGCCGCTCGGGCTTTATCGCTGCCGCCCGGCGCGGCAAAGCTGCTCGAAGTCGTCGAGATCAGCGCGGCGAGGACGAGACCATAGGCTCCGGCACGTTTGAACGAGTGAGGCATAGGGAAGCTCCTTAAACGTGAGACAAACCGGGATGAGCGAGGAAAAACCGTCGACGCGCGCAGAGTGGGAGGTTCTGCGCGCGTCTTCTAGTGTAGCCGATATTCAGTTGTTCGAGAAGATGCCTAGCGGGTGAACTTGAAGTTCGCGTAGTGGGTGGTGCCGTCGCTGAGCTTCACGATCAGCTGGCGGCAGGTGTTCGCCCACGACTTCTCGGTCTTCCACACGTAGGTGTAGGTGTCGGTGCTCGGATCGTAGCTCAGGCCGCTGTTGCCCGCCGAGCTGGTTTCTTCGATGACATCCGTCGGTGCCGACGAGCTGCACGAGATCGCCTGCGACTTGGGATAGCCCGCCGCGAAGATGTCCAGGCCCTGGTCGCCGTTCAGGCTGAATTTGACCGGAATCGACTTGCCCGCGTTGGCCGTGTTCACCGTCGGCAGGTTGTCGATCGGCTGGAAGAAGCCGCTGAAGACGAACGCGGTCGAGACGTTGAAGGTTGCGCTGCCGACGCCGCCGTCCTTATCGGTGACGGTGACGGTGACGGTGAACTGGCCCGCGTTGGCGTAGGTGTGGCTGGCGCTGCCGAGCGATCCCGTGGTGCTGGCGGTGTACGTCAGCGGAGCAGAGCCATCGCCCCAGTTGACCTCGACGCTCCACGGCGCATCCGGGCCGGGATCGGCGAACGAGCCCAGGTTGAACGTCGTCGCGGTGCCCTTGGTCGTGCTCTGATTAGCCGGAGCAGTAACCGCCGGCTCGACGTTGAGCACATTGATCGTGGCCGTGTCGGTCGCGGTCAGACTGCCGTTATCCGTCACGCGCACGCCAACAGTGTAGCTGCTCGGGCCGTCGAGCGCGGCTGCCGAGAAACTGACGCTCTGGCCGCTGGTCTCGAACGAGCCGTTGTTGTCGAGATCCCAGGCGTAGCTGAGCGCGCCGCCCTCTTGATCGCTGCCGCTCGCGTTGAGCGTCACGCTGCCGCCCTCGTTCACGCTGTACGGGCCGCCGGCATCGACTGACGGAGCCGTGTTCGGTGTCGGCAGGTTAAGCCCGACGATCACCGGGTCATGATCCGACGAGCGATATGGCGTTGGCGTGTACAGGTCTTGCGGCTTGAACTCAGTGTTGTAGTCGATCACGGACGGCTCGTCGGCGTTGATGTGCCACTCGGTCACGCCGCTGACCTGCGCGTCCAGGCTGCTCGACGCCAGCGCGTGATCCAGATAGCCAGACTGGCCGTCGAACACGTACGAGTAGGCGTCGTCGCCGATGAAGCGCGCGATCTCGTTGACGTAGCCGCCCGCAGTCAGCGTTTGGATCGGATCTTCCTGGCCGTAGGCGTTCAGGTCGCCGATGATCAGCACATCGCTGTCGCCCGCCGCCGGTACGACCGTGGTGTTGATGAAGCCGAGCAGAGCCTGTGCCTGCTGCACGCGCTGCTGGTTCCAGCAGCCCTGACCGTCGCCCTGATCCGCATTCGGATCGCTGGAGCTGGACGGACAACTGCCCTTCGACTTGAAGTGATTGACGACGACGCTGAACAGCGCGCCGTTGCTGTTGAGCTGGAAGGTCTGCACCAGCGGCGGGCGGCTGAAGATCGTGTCGCCACTGGTCAGCGGCGTGCCGACTGGTGTCACACGGCCCGGCTTGTAGATCAGCGCCACGCGAATCTCATCGGTGCCGAGCAGCTGCGGATCAGGGTTGGGATCGCCGGTCGGGATCGCTGTTGTCGCGTAGGTGCCTGGCGCCGTCGCATCGTTCAGGCCATTGACGAGATCCTGCACCGCGCTGAGAGAACCGTTGCCGTCGTTCTCCAGCTCCATCAAGCCGACGACATCCGCATCGATCGCGGTAAGCGCCGCGATCTCCTTAGCGCGCTGCCGGGCAAACTCGGTTGTCGTGTTCGCGCCGCGTGAGGTCGGGAAGCCGCCGCCCTGGCCGTTGCCGTTGAAGTAGTTCAGCACATTGAAGCTGGCAACTTTGGCGTTGCCGCCAACGGCTGCGGGCGCGGCCGTGCGCTGGTTGACGCGGGTGAAGCTGACCGGCTGTGTCGGCTGGACGCGGTAGTCGCGGATGTTCGTGTCGGAGTTGATCGCGCCGAAGTCGAGCGCGCCCGTCAGGCCCGGCGTCGTATCGCCCGCGCGCAGCGTGTTGTCCGCGCCGATGTACGGGATCGGGTTCGGGTTCTGGCTGGAGCGCGCATCGTCAAGCACGATCAGGCGGCGCGCGTTCTCGGCGGCCAGCGCAATCGCGGCCGGGCTGCCGGCGTCGTAGAGGTTCGTCGGGTTGTACAGCCGACCACCAGTCGACAGCGTCACCTGGCCGTAGCGACCCTGGAAGAAGTTCTGATCGACCGTGAGCGTCTCGGGAATGGTGATCAGCATGCCCTCGTAGCGCTCAAGCTCGCCGTTGGTCGTCTCCGGCAGATGCACCACGGTCGGCGCAAGCGTCGTGGGCGTGCCGCACTTGACGATGCTGGTCACCGTGTCGATCTCGGTCATGCCCTGGAACTCGGTCGCGCGGCCTGAGACCTGCACGGCATCGCCGACGACCACATCAAAGCTGAACCAGGCGCTATTGGCGCTCGGCACGAAGACGAACAGGCCGTCTGAGGTCAGGGTGTTGCTGTCGCCCTGCGGGTCCTGGACATAGAAGCCGTTCTGGCCGGTCGCGCCCTGGCTATCCGCCACAACCACGCCGCGCACCGTCACGGTCTGACCGTTGGCGGTGTTGGTGTCAGTCGTGCCCTGGAGCGCCGGGATCGTTCGCAGATTCGCGACCGTCGGGCAGGTGCCGGGATCGGGCGACGGGCTCGGGCTTGGCGACGGCGATGGGCTGGGCGAGGGCGATGGGCTCGGTGACGGGCTCGGGGTCGGCGAGGGAGTAACGCCGTGGCTGCCCAGGTCACCGAAGGAATCAACCGCGAAGCCGTCCCACTCAACGCTGGGATCGAACACATCGCCGGTGTTGGTATCGCCGGCGCTTACCGTGCTTTTGCGGCGGATCGTATTGTCGGCGGTGCTGGTGAGTCCAGTGCCCCACTCAGTGCCGGGATCGAAGCCGATCTGTCCGATCGAATCGACGACGGCCGTGCCTCGGCGCAGCGTGATCGCGTCGTCGCCGTTGAACCAGCCCGCGCCGCTGGTCTGATCGGCCTGCGCCAGAATCACCGGATCGGCGCTGCTTTGAGCCAGAACATACACATCGCCGGCCGCGACCGTGCCAGTGAGGTTAATCGTCAGGCCCGATGTGGCACTGCCGTTGAAAAACATCTGGACCGAGTAGCCAGCAGTCGCGAGGTTGATTGCTGCTCCCGTTCCGTTATAGATTTCGAGCGCCTTGTTGTTGCTCGATCCCTCGATATACTCCGAAAAAAACAGTTCGGTGGGCGTGGCCGCCGCTACAGATTGAGTTCCGACAGTGATCAGCGAGGCGAGCATCGTGCATACGACGATTAGGCTCAGAACGTGCCATCCGTGCCGACGAGTCATAATCCTTCCTTTTCCCCTGGGGGGAACTGCCTTCCAAGCAGTAATGGGTTTGAGATTTTGGGGCATACGACAGCCCTGTCGGTGGCGATACCGAGCAGGACAATTCGGGTTAGGGCTTGCGTAAGAAGAATTAAGATGAAGTGCAGAAGAGGCTTATATTATAACGAAAATTTGGCAAGATGGGATGAGATTCTCAAGCCAATATTCTCCTCATGTACTCACTCAAGGAGTAGCTTCTGCTCCCAGCGGCGAACCTGCTATAATGCCGCCCGTAAATCGAGAGTAAAGAGTGAGCCTATGACCTTTCCGCTCCGTCGTGTCGCCGCAACCATCGCCGGGAAAGCCGCCATGCAGCTCAGTCGCCGGCTGGGAGCAGGCGGCGGCACCCAGCTGCCGGGTGTCGTCGCCCGCCGTGTCGCTCCGGGCGTCCTTCATGATCTGGCCTCCGCTCTGCCGCGTGGCGTGGTGCTGGTCACCGGCACCAACGGCAAAACCACGACTGCCCGCATGCTGGCCGCGATCTTGAAAGCCGATGGCCTGCGGCTGCTGCATAATCGCGCCGGCGCGAATCTGATCACCGGCCTGACCGCAACCGCCGTCGCCGGAGCCGATCTTTGGGGCCGGCCTCGCGCCGACATCGGGCTCTTCGAGACCGACGAGGCCCATCTTCCGGCGGCGATCCGCGAGACGCAGCCGCAGGTCGTGCTGATGCTGAATCTGTTTCGCGATCAGCTCGATCGCTACGGCGAGGTCGATACGATCGCCAAGAAATGGCGGGCCGCGCTCGATACGCTGCCGGCTTCTTCGACGGTGGTGCTCAACGCCGACGATCCCGCGATCGCCTATCTGGGCCAGGGGCTGCACTGCAAGGTGCTCTACTTTGGCCTGCAAGACACGCGGCATGGCATCGGCGGCGTGCAGCACATGGCCGACTCGCAGTTCTGCCAGCGCTGCGGCACGGCCTATGTGTACGACGTTGCTTTCTACGGGCATATCGGTCACTACTATTGTCCTAACTGCGGCCTGAAGCGGCCCACGCCGAGCGTCCGGCTTGAGCGGCTCACGCTCGCCGGCATTTCGGGCGCGAACCTGGTCATCGCTGACGCCGAGGGCGGCTTCGATCTGAAGCTGCCGGTTCCGGGTCTCTACAACGCGATCAATGCGCTGGCCGCCGCCTCGGCTGGTCTGGCGCTGGGCATCGCTCCGGCGAGGATTCGCGACGCGCTCGAAGGTTTTACGGCGGCGTTTGGTCGCATCGAGCGCATCCCGATCGCTGGCCGCGATGTGCTGATGGCGCTGATCAAAAATCCAGTCGGCGCGAGCGAAACCGTGCGTATGCTGGCAAGTCAGAATCCCGGCACGGAGCAGCCGGCCCAGCCTGCCGATAATCTTCATCTCCTGATCGTGATCAACGATAAGATCGCCGATGGGACAGATGTGTCCTGGCTGTGGGATGCCGATTTCGAGCAGCTGGCCGGACGCGTGGCGCATGTTGTCGTCAGCGGCACGCGCGCGGCAGATATGGCGGTGCGGCTCAAATACGCCGGCGTTCCCGCCGAGCGCATCGACGAGCAGCCCGAGCTTGGTCGCGCTCTCGATCGCGTCCTGGCGATCAGCCCCGCCGAGCAGCCGCTCTACCTGCTGCCGACCTACACGGCGATGCTTGAGCTGCGCGAGGAGCTGGTGCAGCGAGGATTCGTCAAGCCGTTCTGGGAAGACTGACACAGAACCAAGAACCTAGAACCTAGGGGAAACAAAGGAACAAGGGAACAAGAGAACAAACGAAGAAGTACACCTCTTCCCCCTCGCCTGCGGCAGCGGGAGAGGGGGAGGCACCGCAGTGCCGGGGGTGAGGGCCTGGTCCTCTTTACCCTTTGTTAACCATTCAGTCATCCGGCGATTGGTGATCAATCCGGGATCATGGTATACTCGCCTACCGATGAATCTGACGAAACGTGCATTCGATCTGCGAACGGCGCTGTTGATAGGCGGCGCGGCTGTGCTCGGCGCAGGCTGGGCCTTCTTTAACATCTATCGAGCGGGCGGCACCGGCTTTGGCAGCGCGCTAGCGCCGTTGATCTGGGCCGTTTTCGCGACACCGCTCTTCACGTTCTGGGGCTGGCTGGTCGCTCGGCGCAGCGAAGGCTGGCTCGCGGCGATCGTCTGCTTTTGTATCTATTTCTTCAGCATCTTTCTGGGCGCTCGTATCGAAGGGCTGATTGTGGGCGCGGAGGCAGCAGCCGCTGGCGGTCACGCGCTCTACTTCCAGCTCACGCCCACAATCCAGCTGATCGCCTGTGTAGTCGTCGCTCTTCAGCGTGCCGGTACCCGTGGTACAATGCAAGCAACCACAGATCTGTAGATTCGCGACACGCTCGAACATCGAAGGGAGCCGCTAGATGGACGACCGCAGCCTGGCGCATCTACGTGTACGTAGCCGTCTAGAAGCCAGTGAGCGTACCCGTCTTTCACCTCTCGCCGCTTTCAGTGCTGACGCTCGCCGCGACGATCCCGACGACGAATCGCCGATCCGCACCAACTTTCAGCGCGATCGCGATCGCATTCTCCACTGCAAAGCATTTCGGCGGCTGAAGCATAAAACCCAGGTTTTCATCGCTCCCGAGGGCGATCACTATCGCACGCGGCTGACGCATACGCTGGAAGTAACCCAGATCGCCCGCACGATCGCGCGCGCCCTGGCGCTGAACGAAGATCTGGTAGAGGCGATCGGTCTGGGCCACGATATTGGCCATGCGCCCTTTGGTCACGCCGGCGAAACCGGGCTATCGCGCGCGCTGGGCCGCTCGTTCCGCCACAACGAGCAGAGCCGCCGGATCGTGGAGCAGCTGGAGCGCAATGGTGCCGGGCTCAACCTGACGATCGAAGTTCGCGACGGCATCGCCAAGCACTCCAAGGCCCGCCGCGACATCGCCGCGACCGCCTGGGGCGTCGCCAGTACGCTGGAAGGGCAGATCATCAAGCTGGCCGACAGCATCGCCTACATCAATCACGACATCGACGACGCACTGCGGGCAGGAATCTTGCAGGAGTCGGATCTGCCACAACCTTGCCTCAACCTGCTTGGCAAAACACATTCACAGCGAATCAACACCATGGTCTGTGACGTGGTCGACAATAACTGGTGGGCGAGCGGCGAAGGTTCTTCCCCCGAGCCACGCACCATCGCCATGAGCGCTCCTATCCTTGAGGCGACCAACGCCCTGCGCGAGTTTATGTTCGCGAATGTGTATATGACGGGACCGGCCAAAGAAGACGATCATAAAGTCTATTTCGTGCTCGACCAGCTCTTCTCTCACTTCATGCAACATCCCGAGGCGCTGCCCGCCGACCTGTTGGCCATCTGTGATCGTCACGGTGATAATGTCGAATGTGCCGTCGTTGATTATATTGCAGGCATGACCGATCGCTATGCGCTCAGAGTTTTTAATCAGATCTATGTGCCACGCACCTGGAGCATGTAACGCCGGCGCTCAGCGCTGCGTGTGGACTCGAAGCCAGCATGAAGAGGGGAGCGCCCATCCGGGCTAGAACAGTGTCTGCGCTATGACCGTAACTGATGACATCAAACAGCGCCTCGACATCGTCGCTCTGATCAACGAGAGTGGTGTGCAGTTGCGCAAGGCGGGCCGTAACTTTACCGGCTTCTGTCCGTTCCACCCGAACTCGCGCACGCCGGCATTCTACGTCTTTCCCGACACGCAGAGCTACTATTGCTTCGGCTGCCACGCGGCCGGCGATAGCTTTAACTTTGTCATGGCGCGGCAGGGCCTCGATTTCGGCGATGCGCTGCGGCTGCTGGCGGGTCGTACGGGCGTGCAGCTTGAGCAGCGAACGCCTGAGCGCGAGCAAGAAGATGCGACGCGTGTGCGGCTGCGGCAGATCAACGAGGATGCCGCGATCTACTGGCAGCATGTGCTGCTCAGCACCCAGAAAGGCCAGATCGGGCGCGACTACGTGGCCGGGCGCGGTCTTGAGCAGGCTACGATCGAGTCCTGGCAGCTGGGCTACGCTCCCGAGGATTGGAGCGATCTGCTGCGCTATCTGACCGATCGCAAGGGCTACCAGCCGGAAGAGCTGGAGCAGGCCGGGCTGGTGATCAAGCGCGAGTCCGGCGGCTACTACGATCGCTTCCGCAACCGGCTGATCTTTCCGATTCGCAACGTCAAGGGCGAGATCGTCGGCTTTGGCGGGCGCGCGCTGGGCAACGATCACGCCAAGTACATGAACACGCCCGAAACGCCGCTGTTTCACAAATCCAGCGTGCTCTACGGCATCGACCTTGCGCGCGAGGCGATCCGCCGCGAGGACTCGGTCGTCGTCGTCGAGGGCTATGTCGACGTGCTGATGGCGCATCAGGCCGGCTTTGCCAATGTGGTCGCGCCGATGGGCACCGCGCTGACGGCGGATCAGGTCGGCGTGATCAAAAAGCTGACGCACACCGTCTACCTGGCGCTGGACGCCGACGCCGCCGGCGCGAACGCGACGATCAAAGGGCTGCAAACGCTGCGCGACAACATGGACTCGACCGTCGTGCCCGTGCCGACGCCGCAGGGCTACATCCGCTGGGAGCATGAGCTTGACGGCGAGATTAGAATCATTGCGCTGCCTGAGGGTCGCGATCCCGACGATGTGATTCGCGCCAATCCCGACGACTGGCGCGCATTGGTCGCCGCTGCGCAGCCGCTGATGTCCTACTACCTGGATCAGCTCACCAGAGACCTGGACCTGCGCAGCGCCAAAGGTCGCGCCGACGCCGTCGAGCGGCTGGCACCCTTGATCGGCGCGCTGGTCAATCCGGTGGAGCGCGCGCACTATGTGCAACAATTGGCGCAGAAGCTGGCCCTTGAAGAGCGACTGATCCGCGAGCAGATCGAGCGAGTGCGCCGTGGTCGGGGTATTAATCGGGCCAACCTGGAGATAGGCCCGACCGAGACTAGTACCTCATTGAGTCGCGAAGACCAACTGTTGTCTCTCTTGCTTCGCTTCCCAGGCGTCCGTTCTGCGGTAGAATCCGAGCTATCGAAAGACATCTCACAGTTTCCAGAGATCGTCAGCGACATCCAAGGCTCGGTTGCAGAGCCGCTGGTCCATATCGAAAATCAGCAGATCTGGCAGACGTGGCTACGTCATGCCGAAGAACCGACCACCGATCTGACCGCCTGGCTGGACGCTCTGGACCCGTATCTAACGGCCCACGCGCAGCGCTTGTTAACATATCAGGACACGCCTGAGCTGCCTGTCATCAACCGCCAGTATCACGCTGCCGAGCTTGCTACCCGTATCGCCAAAGAACTTCGTAAAACTGTCGTGATCCATCGCAAAAATCAGCTTAAGGCCATGTATGAGTCGGTGGACGATCCCGAAGATCAGCGCACCCTTGAGGCACGTTTAGTCGCGCTCAACCGGTATCACAGTCTTGTTATAGCACCACGTCGCAGCACCTTTTATCTGGATCTTGGCACGCGCCTGGACCAGCTCAAATAACCCGCGTCGATGTTTGTCTGTACACATCGCTTGTCCTGGATAATTCGCTCTATGCATCTTGGCTGAGGAGACCTGAATGGCTGACCACGACCTTGATTTACAAGAAGATCTTGAATTTACTCCGTCCCAAACAGCCGAGACTGCATTGGAGGAAGTTGCTGCGGCTGAGGCGGTCCATTCCCTTGAACAGCTGATCCAGCGCGGCAAGGAGCGCGGCAAGGTCACGCAAGAAGAGATCATGCAGCTCGTCGCGCAGCCGGAAGAAAACCTGGATCAGCTGGAAGAGATCTACGAGGCGCTGACCAAGGCCGGCATCACGATCATCGACGAGCTGGTCGAAGAGGACGATTTCACACTGGATGTCGACCTCGATCCGATCGTGATCGTCGGCGATGCGCTCGACCACTCCGATCCGGGCGTCGGCGATAGCGTGCGCATGTATCTCTACGAGATCGGCCGCGTGGCGCTGCTGACCGCCGACCAGGAGGCGCGGCTGGCGCGGCAGATCGAGCAGGGCGAGAAGGCCGAGGCTAAGCTCAAGCGGCTCGATCCGCGCTCGCCCGAGGTTGTCGATCTGCGGCGGGCGATCGAGGTTGCGCGCGAGGCGCGGGCGGCGCTGACTAACGCCAACCTGCGGCTCGTGGTGAGCGTGGCTAAGAAATACATGAATCGCGGCCTGTCGCTGATGGACCTGGTGCAGGAGGGCAACATGGGCCTGCTGCGCGCTGTCGAGAAGTTCGACTACCGCAAAGGCTACAAGTTCTCGACCTACGCCACCTGGTGGATTCGCCAGGCCATCACCCGCGCGATCGCCGATCAGGCGCGCACGATCCGTATTCCCGTGCACATGGTCGAGACGATCAACCGCCTGATGAAGATCAGCCGCCATCTGGTTCAGGAGCTGGATCGCGAGCCGACGATGATGGAGCTGGCGCTGGAGTGCCGCATTCCCAGCATTCTGACCGAGCAGCAGCGCCTGATGTATCAGCTGCTGCCGTCGCAGCTCGACGAGGATTGCGTGGGCGCGTACGACCCGCAGATGATCCAGAGCCTGCGCCGCGCCGCCGATCGAGCCGCGAATATGCTGGCAACCGGCGATGTCAATAATCCCTCGTATGTGCGGCTCAAAGAAACGCAGGCGTATCTTCAGCGCCTGCTGCGCCGCCAGCCCAAGATGGAGGAGCTGGCGCTGGAGTGCCATCTGCCCGACATTTTGCCCGAGCAGATCCGCATTCGCTTGCAGACCAGCCCGGCGATCATCAATCCGCAGTCGCGCCACTACGATGTGAGCATGCGCCAGATGCTGGAGCGCGCCGCCAACAAGGTTCGCGATATTCACAAGGCCGCGCAGGAGCCCGTCTCGCTGGAAACGCCGGTGGGACAGGAAGAAGACAGCAGCCTGGGCGACTTTATCGAGGACTCGAAGGTTGAGGCGCCCTCGGATGCCGCCGCCAATCAGATGCGCAAAGAGGCTGTCGAGCAGGTGCTGGATCAGCTCAACGAGCGCGAGCGGCTGGTGATCAAGCTGCGCTACGGCCTGCATCTGACCGACGAGGAGCGTAAGATGCTGCTGGATCTGCCGTCGCGTAAAAAGTACGATTTCCAGATCGAGGGCGGGCGGCACAACACGCTGGAGGATGTCGGCAAGATCTTCGATGTGACCCGCGAGCGCATCCGGCAGATCGAGGTCAAGGCCCTGCGCAAGCTGCGCCATCCCAAGCTCGGCAAGAAGCTGCGCGATTACCTGGAGTAACGCGCCGCAACTGCATTGCGAAACAGCGACACCACGTCAGATTATCTGGCGTGGTGTTGATCTTTATCGTGAGATGTTGCGATAGGAGGAACTGTATGATTGCTTTCGAATTTCAAACGAGCATTAAAGATGGCGTCATTGAAGTACCGGCAGAATATCGCGATCAATTATTTGGAACAGTACGAGTTATCATCCTTGCTCCAACGACACAACAATCAGGCGGTATTATTTCCCAGCTTCTCGCCAATCCGATTCAGGACGAGCAGTTTACGCCATTGACGCGCGATGAAATATATCAAGATCGGGTACGTGACTAATCAGATTATTCAACCGCTGATAGCTACGATTTGTCCAGCCCTGCAATGATCTTCTCTGCCACGCGCCAGCCCTGCTCGATCGCCAGGTGCACGCGGCCTTGCCCGGCGGTGTAGTCGCCCGCGAAGAACAAGCCACGAATCGCGCTGTTGAGCGTGTCGAAGTCGGCGCGGCCATCGGGCAACGCATAGCGCCAGCCCTGCCGATCCCCCCACAGCGGCGTGCCCAGATCTTCGTCCAGCAGCGTGCTCACCAGCGCCGCGACCTGCTCCGTCAGCTGGGACAGATTGTCGTTCCAGTGGCTGGTGCTCCACTCCGGCGCCATCTGCGCGATCACAATGTGCTGGTCGCCGCTGGCTCGTCCAGGCTTGAGATGCTCATAGGCCAGCCACGAGATCGGATGCTGGCGGTCCGTGTTGACCAGCGCGTAGAAAGGACGTGGATGCAGCTTCGGCGGATAGCCCAGCGTCACCGTGAGACAGGGCCGGTAGCTGACTTTTGCAAGCTCGGCCAAAACCGTTTCCTGAGCGGCTTTCGGCAGCGCGCTGGCGGCGATCAGATCGTGCGTCTGCGCCGCTGGTGGTGTCAGCAGCACCGCATCGGCCGCCCCGACGATCGCGTCTTGCTCGTCGAACAAAATGTAGGAGCCGTTGGCCTGCGCGATGTGCCCGATCCTGATTTGCCGGCGAATATCCAGGCCCTGCGCCAGCTCCTTGGCGATGCGCGTGATGCCGTCGCTGTAAGTCCATTTCGGATCGCTGTTCTGCGCGGGATCGCCCTCCGCGATCTGGCTGTGCTGATCGAACGTCCACACAGGCAGCCCGATATCGTGCAGTGTTTCCTGCGCCGCGCCTTCGCGCAGCAGCGCTTCCAGCTCCGGCGTCGGCGCTTTGATGTACTGCGCGCCGTGATCGAAGGTTGCGCCGTGTAGCCGTCGGGTTGCCGCGCGACCGCCCAGACCTCGGCTCTTCTCGAAGATCACGATTTCGATCGCGGATTGGCTGTGGCGCAGTTTGTGGGCAGCGGCGAGACCTGCCAGCCCCGCGCCGATGATCGCCAGCTTCATCTCTGTATCCAGTGCTCAGGCTGATCCATACAGAATCATAGTGTACCAGCATCCGGCGCAGGATAGAATGACGCCCACCACTGTTTGATCAGTGGTGGGCATGCTGCTGACCGGAAGCAGCTTTTGAGCAAGAGCGCGAGAGCCGGCTAGCGCTAGTGGTTCTGGTACTCCGTGACCGCCTTCAGCGCATCGACGATGCCCTTGCCGTAGAAGCTGGTATAGCCGCCTGCCTCACCTCTGCACAGCGCGGTACCTTCGAAGGTTCCTGGCGGTCGCGTGTTTAGCGGATAGACAACCAGATTCGGGTCAGGGCATGGCTGGTTATTCGCCGTGATTTGCAACACCGACTCGACGGCTTGCGGCGACATGTGCAGCTTCTGCGAATTGTCGGGCGTGAAGTCGCCGTACTGCGAGATAATCAGCGCCGCAACGCCTGCCGCGTTGGGTGTTGCCATTGAGGTTCCTTGAATCCAGGCGTAGTAGCTGCACGAGCCGCCGGGACCAGGATCGCACTCTTCTTCACGCAGCGGTGCTGCAATCGTACCAATCGCCTCTGTCGCATAGGCACCCAGCACGCGGCCCTCACCGCGATAGGTTGGCGGTGGATCTTGGTAGCGGCGATCGCCGCCCGGCGCGGCGACGTCGGCCTTGCCCGAGCCATAGTTGCTGTAGTAGGCCTTCAGGTTGTAGTAGCCGGTTGACGAGACGCCGATCACACCCGGCAGCTCGCCCGGAACCTCGATAAAGTCGCGGAAGAAAGCGCCGTCGCTAAGATCGAAGTTATCGTTGCCAAGCGCCGCGATGGGAGTAACGCCGTTGCTGCGGGCAAAGTCAATGGCTCGCTGGACCACCTTGGTCAATGCCTGGAAGCCATCGGCATGACGCAGGTAGCCGCCGAGGCTCATCGAGGCGACATCAAACTTGTTGACACCGGCGTACACTAGCGCCTGGGCCAGCCAGAGAAAACTACCGCTGCCGTTGTCGCCCAGCACCTTCAGCGCCACAAGCGTCACATTCGGTGCGACTCCTGAAATGCCAACCACGTTGATCGGCGCGCCAACAGCGCTGAGACACCACGAGCCGTGACCGTTCTTGTCGTCCCAGGCGGCAGGGTTGGGATCTACGACGCCGCCCACAAACGATCGGCTGCGCGCGAAGTCCAGGTTGGGCGCGATATCGACATGCGGAGTGGGAAGCACTTCTGCGCCGGTGTCGAGCACAGCCACGACCACGTCCCTACGACCGCGCTGCACGGCATACGAGCCGATGGCTGTCGCGTTCATGCGCATCTTGTCCCACTGCTGGTTGCCTAAATTATCCGGCATCGGCTGAGGATCGGCACCGGGAGGCTCGACTGGACCGCCACCCGCGCTGCTACCTAACCCGTGAACATCGGGGATCATTTGCACTTCAATATCGGGACTGACCGCCTGTACATGCGGGTTTCCGGCGATGGTTGCGGCGAAGTCGGGGTTGGTCGACGTAACGCCGATCGCGCCGATTTCGGGCAGCCGTACCGTAATGGTGCCACCCGCGTTGCCGACGATGCTATCGACATTCGAGGGCAAGCTATGCGGCTGGTTGAACACAATCACCCATTTGCCGGATGGATTGCTGGGATTTGCTCGGGAAGGCGCGGCAGCCACGGCTGCCGAGAAGATCAGGACAAACGCGAGAAGTGGGCCGAACAGTCGTTTGAATCGGGGGGCCATATCGCTTCCTCCTCTTTAGTCATCGATGACCAGGATGGAAAACGTACACAAACTGACTGCTAGGATGCGGAGTTGGCTAGAGGATGAGGATGACGGAGTCTAGATCGTGCGGGAGATGCGAGGCACAACAACCAACGGAATAGCACTGCTCGTCAATCTCCTCCTTTCATAATTGTAGGTTTGTGATGAAAGTTGGCACAAGATGCTGTGGTGCCGTGATGGTCAGACCATACTACAACCACGGCAAGGGGTTGTCAATGTGTGAGATCGTAGCGAAAGACGAGCATATCGCGGATCTGGATGCCGTGCTCAAAGACCGGCTCGCGGTAATAGCGGAAATAATCCTGGCGGATATGGTCCATGCGGAATCCGGCCTTTTGGTAGAAGGCAATATTGGGAATGCTGCTGTTGGCCGTGCCGACAACCATCTGCCGCTTGCGCCGTCGCCGTCCCTCGTCGAACAGCCAGGCGACGAACTGCTTGCCCAGGCCCTGGCCCTGCCGCTCCTCCGCGATCGCCAGCTCCTGAATCTCGCAGGGCTCGTCGTTCCAGCGCAGCGTGGCCGCGCCGACGAGCTGACCATCGTCGTCCATGCGGTAGACCGTATCGACCAGATGCGCCAGCCCCCAGCGCAGGGCGCGCTCGGAGTGTTCCGCCAGCAGCAGCAGCGGAATTACCTCGTCGATCTCGTCTTCCGGCACTTCACGAATAACGATGGTCATAGCTCGGCTCTCTCGTTGAGCGGCGTTCAGCCGGCCAGCAGCCTAAACGCCACGCAGATCGGTGAAGATTGCCTCGTCGTCGTATGGCCCGATCACGGCGAGATAGAGCGACTCGGGCGTGATCAGGCGCTGGGCCACGCGCAGCACATCCTCGCGCGTGACGGCCTCGATCTCGGCGACAACCTGCTCGACCGGGATCACGGTGTCGTAGCGCAGAATATGCGAGCCGTTGCGCGAGGCGACCGACCAGGTGTCTTCCAGGCCGATCAGCATGCCGCCCTTGACCTGCTCCTTGACGCGCTGGATCTCTTCCTCGGTGATGCCTTCTTCGCGCAGCTTGCGCAGCTCGGTCAGACAGGCCGCGATCGCATCCTGGACCTTGCCGATCTCGACGCCGCCGTAGATCACCCACTTGCCGGCGTCGTTGAACTCGGCGGTGTAGGAGTAGACCGAGTAGGCCAGCCCGCGCTCTTCGCGAATCTCCTGGAACAGCCGCGAGGCCATGCCACTGCCGAGCACCGAGTTCAGCACCTGAAGCGGGCGGCGATCCGGATCGGCGTAGGAGACTGCGGGCAGGCCCAGGCAAAAGTTTGCCTGCTCCGTGGCCTTGGTTAAGAGCCGCAGCTTGTTGTTCGGCAGCGTGCCGTGCGTGGGCTCGGGCTCGAAGCGCTGGCCGCTGCGATACTTGTTGAGCGCCCTGGTCCAGGTATCGACCATCTCATCGGTCGAGATGTTGCCCGCGATCGAGACTACGGTGTTGGGATAGGTGTAGTGCTGGTCTTTGTAGTCGATCAGATCTTCGCGGCTCAGACCGCTGACGCTCTCGGCCGTGCCCGCGATGTCGCGGCCCAGCGGCTGATCGCCCCACATCGTCTCGTCGAGCAGCTGATGCACCCAGTCGCCGGGCGAGTCCAGGCTCATGTTGATCTCTTCGATGATCACCCGCCGCTCCTTTTCGATCTCCTTGGGATCGAAGAGCGAGTTGAGCAGCATATCGCTCAGCGTGTCGACGGCGCGATCGAAGTGGATGTCGGCGACCTTCGCGTAGTAGCAGGTCGAGTCGTACGAGGTGTAGGCGTTGAGCATCCCGCCGATGCCCTCGATCGCCTCGCTGATCTGCTTGGCGTTGCGCTTCTCTGTGCCTTTGAAAAACATATGCTCAAGAAAATGCGACACACCGCTCAGCCGCGAAGGCTCGTACCGCGACCCGACTTTGGTGAACACGCCCATCGAGACGGAGTGCGTATGCGGCATCTCTTCGGCAATGATCCGCAGCCCGTTGGGAAGATCGATTTTGGTATACGACGACATAGACACCTTTCTAGTATCTCGCTTTCAAAGCGACCATCTGAATTGATCCCTTTTCTATGTATGCTGCTCAAGCGCCGCCAGAATCAGCTCTAAGGCTCGCAGCGCCGTTTGCTGCTTGTTCCCCTGCCGATCGCCATCGAAGACGTAGCGCCGACACAGCGTGGCCTCGGGCGTCACGACACACATATACACCAGCCCGACCGGCTTGGTCGCTGTGCCGCCGCCCGGCCCGGCAATGCCCGTGGTCGATACGCCGACGGTGGTGTCGAGCCGCTCACGCACGCCCTGCGCCATCGCGCGCGCTGTGGCCTCGCTGACCGCGCCCTCGGTCTCAAGGATAACGGAGGGAACGCCCAGGTGGCTGTGCTTAACGGCATTGCTGTACGCGACAACCCCGCCCTGGTAGTAGGCGGAGCTACCGGCGATCTCGGTGAGCAGATGCCCGACCAGACCGCCCGTGCATGACTCGGCGGTGGCGATCGTCCAGTGGCGCTGCTGGAGCGCCGCGCCGATCCGGCGTGAATATTCGATGGCAGCTTCGGTCATGCTCGCAGTATACCATCTCAAAGGCTTAAGCGCGGCGCGGTTTGAAGCGTGCCGATCGAATGTGCTACAATGCGCGCTATGTCGCAGACACACACGACGGCACCAGCGACGCTGGAGGTCATCAGCCACAGCGAGGCAGAAACGATCGCGTTCGGGCGGCGACTTGGGACGCTGCTCCAGCCCGGCGATCTGATCCTGCTCTTCGCGCCCTTCGGCGCAGGTAAAACCCATCTGACCAAAGGGATCGCCGGAGCGCTGGGTGTAGACGAGGCCGACGTGAACAGTCCCTCTTTTGTTCTGATCAACGAATACGAGTCCGCGCGCAGAGGCAGGCCCGGCCAGGGCCGCACGCCGATCTATCATGTCGATCTGTACCGTATCGAGACGCCCGAGGAGCTGGCGACGGTCGGTCTTGACGATGTGATCGCCGGTCATGGCATTGCGGTGATCGAGTGGGCCGAGCGTGCCGCCGGCTGGTTTCCGCAGGATCATCTGGCGATCGAGATCGCCTATCTGGGCGAGACCGAGCGCCGTATGGTTGTGCGGCCACAGGGCGCGCGAGCTGCCGCGATCGTCGCGGCGCTGCAAGCGGGTGACTAGCTGCTCGAAGCTGCGGCGCTGCTCTACCCGCAGGGTATCCGGCTGCCGCGCTTCGTCTGAGTTGTATGCTACTAGCGATCGATACATCGACCTATGATACCGGCGTCGCGCTCTACGATGGGCGCGTGCTGGCCGAGTGCGCCTGGTTCTCGGATCGCCGCCACGCCGAGCAGGTGCTGCCGCTGATCGATGTGCTGCTGCGCAATCTCGACGCCACGCCCGCCGATCTGACAGCGATCGCGGTGGCGCTGGGTCCCGGCAGCTGGAGCGGCCTGCGCGTGGGCATGAGCCTGGCCAAGTCCCTGGCGGTGGCGCAAGATCTGCCGCTGATCGGCGTGCCGACGCTGGACGTGCTGGCGTTTCCGCATCGGCATGGCGCGCTGCCCGTGGTGCCGATGGTGCGCCTGGGTCGCGATCGCTACGGCGCGGCGGTCTTCCGGCACGCGGCAGCCTGGGAGCAGACCGGGCCGTTGTATAATCTGTCGCTTGAAGAGCTGCCCGGCCTGACTGATACCGGCTTTTTCTGCGGCGATGTGGATCAGGCGGCACGTGCGTTGCTGATAGAACGTTTGGGCGATGCCGCAGCCTTTGCCGAGGGCACGGACAATGTGCGCCGACCGGCAGCGCTGGCCGAGCTGGCCTGGAGCCGGCTGCAATCCGGCAGCGTCGACGACGTGACGACGCTGGAGCCGATCTATTTGGGAAGTCCGGTCAAAGAACCAAGAACCAAGAACTAAGAACCTAGGGGAACGAAAGAACAAACGAACAAACGAACAAGAGAACAAAGAAGAACCAAGAACCTAGAACTAAGAACCTGGGGGAACGAGAGAACAAACGAACAAACAAACGAGAGAGCGAAGAATAAAGAGAAGTACCACCGCTTCCCCCTCGCCTACCGGGGGTGCCCTCTGGGCCTGGAGAGGGGGCCAGGGGGTGAGGGCCTGTAAAATCTGTTTGAACTCGAAGCAATCATAGCTGGCGGAGGTTGGGTTGAGCGCACTATCCCGATTTGAAGGCTTTATGGAAAGCGTTGTCGAAGGCTCTGCGAAGCGCTTGTTTCGCTCGCCGATCACGGCTGCCGAGATCACACGACGGCTTGAGCGGGCGATGGAGAGCCAGCAGACGATCACCGTCGATCGGGTGATTGTGCCCAGCTTTTACCGCGCGTTTTTGAACCCCGAGGATTTCCGCGCGTTCGAGCCGATCCAGGAGGAGCTGGAGCGTGAGATGGCCAACTATCTGCGTGATCTGGCCCGTGAGCGCAACTTTACGCTGTTGCAGCATCCGGTGGTGGATGTCGCGCCCGATCCGGCAGTGGGACGACGCAATATCCAGGTAGTTGCCGAGATGGCGGCGGCTCCGGCGCGCGGCAACAATCCGGCCGACGGCGTCGACAGCACGCAGGTGATCCAGTCGCGCGGCGGACCAGCACAGCCGCAGGTCGGCACTCAGGCCGAGCTGGTGATGCAGACGGCTAGCGGCGCACATGTTTTTCCGATCGAGGCGAATATGATCACGATCGGTCGCGGCTTAAATAATGATATTATCCTGGAAGATCCGCGCATCTCGCGGCAGCACGCCCAGCTGCGCTACAAGTCGCGACGCTTCCTGATCGCCGATAACGGCTCGACCAACGGTACGTACGTCAACGGCACGCCCGTGACGACCGAGCAGGTGCTGCGTGACGGCGATATTGTGTCGCTGGGCGGCCTGGAGTTAATCTTTCAGCAGCGTTAGCGCGGCGACGCAAGCCTGGCGACTTCCTGGCGGCTCCCTGTGATCGCTGCGTCCAACCCGTAGGAGCTTATGGACATCGGAAATCTTTCGATCGAGTTTCTTATACTGGCGCTGCGAATCGCAGTCGTCTTTTTGTTGTACCTGTTCTTGTATCAGGTGCTGCGGACGATCACGCGCGAGCTGCGCAGCGCAGGCTCGGAGACGACACCCGCATCGCAGTACGGCTATCTCACGGTGATCAATCCGGGACAGACCGGCCTCCAGACCGGCAAGAAGTTTCCGCTCAACCAGGTCAACACGATCGGCCGGGCGATGACCAACGACATTCCGCTCAACGACTCGTTCTTGTCGGGCGAGCACGCGCTGCTGGAGTGGGACGGCAATACCTGGATTGTTGAAGATCTGGGCAGCACCAACGGATCGTGGCTCAACGGCCGTGAGCTGGATCAGCCGATCCCGCTGACCTACGGCGACGTGATTCAGGTCGGTCATGTCGAGCTGAAGCTGTCGCGCTAAGGGGTGGCATAACGGCTGCTAGGATCTGGGACAAGTTGCGAAATTCGGGATCGTTCTATCGCACAACCGCCTTCAACCCTTATTTTCAACCGGCAATCGAGCAGCCGAGCGCAGGATGAGAGTGATTATCATCGTTTGCGCGTAAAAAGTAGTATGTGATACAATGCACATAGTCCTTATAATGTCCTGATAGAGCGATGTGGCCCAACATCCATACGCTCTTTTTGCTTGTCGAAAAGTCCCGAAGGAGTTGCTATTTTGCTGTCCAATTATGCGTTTATCGGGATCTTCACCATTGCGGCGATTACGTTTCCTCTGCTCCCGCTGATCGTTTCCTGGTTTGTTCGGCCCAGCCGCCCGACGCCGATCAAGCAGAGCACGTACGAGTGCGGCCTGGAAGCGATCGGCGACATCTGGGTACAGTTCAAGGTGCAGTATTACCTGTACGCGCTGGCGTTTGTCGTCTTTGATATTGAGACCGTCTATCTTTATCCCTGGGCGGTGGCCTACGGTCAGCTTGGCCTTTTCGCCCTGGTCGAGATGACGATCTTCTTGCTGATCCTGGTTGCCGGATTGGTCTACGCCTGGCGCAAGGGCGCCCTGGAATGGTTATAGATTAAGTAGAACCCAGAACTTAGAACCTAGAACCGTTCGGCTCAACCCTTTGGTTCTTAGTTCTTGGTTCTAGGTTCTCTAGGTGGACATATGACTTCTGCCCCAAAAGATTATGATGCAATGACGGACGAAGAGGTCCAGCTTGAGCTTGAGCAGCAGGGCGTTCTGCTGACCAGCGTCAACTGGCTCTACAACTGGGGTCGGCGCTCCTCGGTCTGGCCGATGCTGTTCGGTCTGGCCTGCTGCGCGATCGAGATGATCGCCTCGGCAACGTCGCGCTACGACATCGCGCGCTTCGGCTCGGAGCTATTCCGCGCCTCGCCGCGTCAGGCCGACGTGATGATCGTCTCCGGCACGGTGACCAAAAAGATGGTGCCGCAGGTGGTGCGCCTGTACAACCAGATGCCCGAGCCAAAATGGGTGATCTCGATGGGCGCGTGCGCCACGTCGGGTGGTCCGTTCCGCGACGGCTACAACGTTGTGCGCGGCGTCGACCTGTATGTGCCGGTCGATGTGTATATTCCTGGCTGCCCGCCGCGACCCGAGGCGCTGCTGCACGCGCTGATCACGCTTCAGGAGCAGATCGACGAAGAAAAGATCAGCAAGGTCCGCTGGTACGACAAGCTCAAGAGCGGCAGCACCGATTTTCCGGTGCCGCAGTTCGGCGCCAAGGGCCTGATCGTGCAGGGCTTCGACGGTGTGGCCGATCCGGTCGGCGGCGTGCCGCAGATGATGCCGTTCGTCAGCCCGGCGCTGGGCGGCAAGGGCGAGCGCCACACCGATCCGCGTGTGCTTGAGGGCAACGTGCCCAAGGGCCTCGTCGGCGAGATTCTGGGTAAGCAGCAGACGCCGGGATTGCCGGAGGAGAAGCGCGATGCCAGTGCTTAAGCAGGGCGAGCTGCTCGCAATCCTTCAGCGCGATCTGCCCGGCGTGATCGCACCGCCGTTCAAGCCCGCCGCGACCAACGGCCACGGCTCGCACCAGCAGGCGGTTCAAGAGTCGGCGTCCGAGACCATGGCCGACACGACGCCCGCGCCGCGTGACGGCGATGCAGCAGCGGCCAAGGATGCCAAGCCCGAAGAGTCGCACGCCGGACAGCCCAGGCTCAACGATAACGACGCGGTGGTTATCGCCGAGCGCCTGCCGGATGTGGTTACATTTATGCGCGACCGGCTGGGCTACGCGTATCTGTCGCACATCACGGCGGTCGACTATATCGCCTACGGTGTGATCGAGGTGATCTATCATCTCTACAATCCCGAGGGCGGGGCGGGCCAGATGGTGCGCGTACGTGTGCCGCGCGACAACGCGGTGATCCCGTCGATCACGCCGATCTGGCCGGGCGCGAATCTTCAGGAGCGCGAAGCCTGGGATCTGTACGGCGTGCAGTTTCCTGGCCATCCCTTCCATAAGCGCGTCTACATGTGGGAAGAGTTCGAAGGCCACCCGATGCGCAAAGATTTTGAGAAGATCGGCGATGCCTACTACCACTTCAAGTGGAAGGGGGAAGAGGACGAAGAATAGCAGCGACGCTAGCCGCTTCTGATCTTCTCCGCTAGAAAGCTATGCTGAAAACAGAAGAACTACAGGTCAACATCGGCCCGCAGCACCCGTCGACACACGGCGTGTTCCGCATGATCACCACCAGCGACGGTGAGACGGTGGTGCATCTTGAGCCGGTCTGTGGCTATCTGCACCGCAACCACGAGCAGCTCGGCGAGGTCTTCACCTATCTTCAGATCATCCCGTTCACCGATCGGCTCGACTACTTCAACTCGATGATCAACGAGCACGGCTTTTGTATGGCCGTCGAGAAGCTGGCGGGCATCGAGGTGCCGGAGCGCGCCGAGTACATCCGCGTGATCATGGACGAGCTGTCGCGCATTCTGAACCATGCCACGGCGCTGGGCTTCTTGCTCAATGATATGGGCGCGTGGCAAACGCCGCTGCTCTACGGTATGCGCCAGCGCGAGATGATCATGGACATCTTCGAGTCGCTGGGCGGCTCGCGCATGATGTGCAACTATTTCCGCTTCGGCGGCCTGGCGCGCGATCTGACGCCGGCGGTGCTGGAGCAGATCAACCTGCTCATGGGACAGCTGCCGAGCTTCTTCGACGAGTTCAACCGGCTGATGAGCAGCAACGAGATCTTGCTGACTCGCGCGCGTGGCGTTGGTATCCTGCCCAAGGAGCTGGCGCTCTCGTACAGCGTGACCGGCCCCGTGCTGCGAGCCTCGGGCATCCCCTACGATGTGCGCAAGGCCGAGCCCTACTCGATCTATGACCGCTTCACCTTCGATATTCCGATCGGCAGCGTCGGCGATGTGTACGACCGCTATCTGATCCGCATCGAGGAGATGCGCCAGAGCTACCGCATTCTGGAGCAGGCCCTGCGCGACCTGCCCAACGCCCAGGGCTCGTATATCAACCCCGGCATGAAGGCGGCCTCCAAGCAGCAGAGCCTGAAGCCCGCGATCGGCGAGGCCTACGCGCGCGTCGAGTCGCCCAAGGGTGAGCTGGGTTACTACCTGGTCAGCAACGGCAGCAGCTCGGCGTATCGCTCTAAAATTCGTGCCCCAAGCTTCATCAACTTGTCCGGCCTCAACGACATGTGCCGTGGACATAAAGTTGCGGACGTGATTGTGATCCTGGGCAGTATCGACATCGTGATGGGAGAAGTTGACCGATGACCGTGACACCCCAAACACACACGCCGACACAGACGGCTCCACTCGCGGCAGGCGGTGGCGGGGTCGTCGTGGTTCAGCGTAACGACGAGAAGGTCGGGATCGGCCAGGGCATGATCAAAGGTATGCTCACCGTGATCCGCCACTTCGGCAAGTCGTTCACCTCATACGGCGATGACAAGAGCGACAACACCGGCATGTTCACGGTGGAGTATCCCGAGGAGCGTATGGCGCTGCCCGAGGCGTACCGCAACATGCCGATCCTGCTCTACGATGATAAGACCGGCCACGAGCTGTGCACCTCCTGCTTCCAGTGCGAGCGCATCTGCCCGCCCAAGGTGATCCACATCACCCAGGCGACCGATCCGAACACCGGCAAGGCGGTTCCGGCCGCTGAGGAGTTCGTGATCGAATACGACTCGTGCATGAGCTGCGGCTACTGCGCCGAGGTCTGCCCCTTCGATGCGATCAAGATGGATCACCACTTTGAGCTGTCCACGCCGGATCACCTGAGCATGGACATGAACAAGGGTGCGCTGGATCGCCCGATCTCGTACTACCAGATGCTCGCGCCGAACTTCTGGGCTGAGGTCGAGGCCGGGGCGATGAAGAAGCTCCAGAACAATATCAAGCGCCGGCCGGGCAATATTGGCGTCGCGCCGCACATGATCGGCAAGACCCAGAAAGCGGTTCCGGCCGCAGCAGCCGGTGGTGGCGCAAAGGCAGCCGCGAAGTCGGCAGCGCCGGTTGCCGCGATCGGCAAGAACATGCCGCCCGAGAAGATCGCGCGGCTCCAGGCGATTCGTGCGGCCAAGCGTGGCGGCGCGACGGAGCCCGAGGCCGCTGCCGATGCCACGCCGATTCCGCCCGCCGAGGCGTTCGCCGGAGCGCCGAACGCGGAGCAGGGCACGCACACTGCCGAGTCGCAGACCGGCGACGGCGCGGGCGCTACCGGTCCGGTCGCCGCGATCGGCCAGAATATGTCCGACGAGAAGAAGGCGCGTCTGGAAGCTATTCGTGCCGCGAAGCGAGCCGAGCGGGGAGAGTAAGAGATGCAGGCAGTCTGGAATTTTATTTTTGGTGAAGGCTGGCTCGCCAACCTCGTGACCTACATCACGATCACGACGGCTCTGCTGGTTGCCGGGCCGGTGATGATGATGCTTTTCACCTGGATCGAGCGGCGCGGCATCGCGTATATGCAGGATCGCAAAGGTCCGAACCGCGTCGGCCCGTTTGGCCTGTTACAGCCGGTCGCCGAGGCCATCAAAACGATGACCAAAGAAGACATCACGCCGATTGGAGCGGATCGCTGGGTGCATTTCCTGGCTCCGGTGGTCGTGATGTTCTCGACGATCATGGCCTTCGCGGTGATCCCGTGGGGCAACCTGATCCCGGTCGACATCAACGTCGGCGTGCTGTTTATCGTCGCGGTCTCGGGGCTGCACACGCTGGGCATGTTGATGGCCGGCTGGGGCTCGAACAATAAGTTCGCGCTGCTGGGCGGTATGCGCGCGGCGGCTCAGATGATCTCGTACGAGATCCCGCAGGTCATGTCGCTGGTGGCGATCGTGATGCTGGCCGGCACGATGAGCATCAAAACCATCGTGCTGAATCAGGCCGACTGGTTCGGCTTCGGCTGGTATGTGTTCACGCCGGTCGGGCTGCTGGCCTTCCTGCTCTTCTGGGTCTCGTCGCTGGCCGAGGGCGAGCGCACGCCGTTCGATATTCCCGAGGCCGACTCCGAGATCGTGGCCGGCTATATGACCGAGTACTCGGGCATGAAGTTCGCGGTCTTCTTTCTGGCCAACTACATGACCAACCTGGCGATCTGCGCGGTGGCGGCCGGCGTCTTCCTGGGCGGCGGCGCGGGTCCAGGCTCGTCGATCCCGTTTATCGGCACGCTGCTGTCGATCGTCTACTTCCTGGCTAAGACCATCGGCTTGTTCTTTGTGATGGTCTGGATTCGCGGCACGTTCCCACGGCTGCGCGTCGATCAGCTGATGACCTTCGCCTGGAAGTTCCTGCTGCCGCTGGCGCTGGTCAATATTTTCAGCACCAGCCTGTGGGTTGGCATCACGCAGTGGGGCGCGGAGCAGGGCTTTGGGTTTGTGGATGGCCTGAGCTATCCGGTTCGTCTGCTGATCGCGTATCTGGTCACCGGCGCGATCAACGTCGGGGCGTTTTTCTTCCTGGTGCGGTTGAATACCAGGCGCTCGACGACGACCTACCAGCCCAGCCCGTCGACGGTTTAGATTTGCCGAGAGCCAGGAGTTTCATCGCTCCTGGCTTCGGTGTGCCTGTCAGAGACGGCGTACTTCCATGGTACAATCGCGCCGCAGATGATATATAGACACTGTTTGTGCAGCGCCCCTGGTGCGTCGCCGCAAACCGAGGAGTGTGCATGGATTTCATTATTGGTCTGATTTTCTGGATCTTATCGGGGCTGATCTTATTCTCTGGCCTGATGGTGGTGACGGTTAAGAACATTATCCACGCCGCTCTCTGGCTGATCGCCTCATTCGCCGGCGTTGCAGCCTTCTACTTCTTGCTGGAAGCGCCGTTCATCGGGGTTGTGCAGATTTTGGTCTATACCGGCGCGATCTCGATCCTGGTGTTGTTTGCGATCATGTTGACGCGGCAGGTGACCGGCGAAGGCACGCGCCAGCTCTTTGAGCGCTGGTGGGTCGCAGCTGTGGTCGCAGTTGGCCTGTTTGCCCTGGTGATCGTGCCGGGCGTGTGGTCGCCGGAGCTGCCGGTAACGCAGGCCCTGACCGAGCCGGGACAGCCCGCCGCGTCGCCGCAGCCCAACTACTGGCCGCAGTCCGATCCGATCGCGGCGCAGCCGGCTGCCGCAGACGATCCCAACAATCCGCAGCCCGAGGCCAGCCCACAGACGATCGCGGGCGCGTTCGAGATCGGACGCTCGTTCATGGGCGAGTATCTGATCCCGTTCGAGGTTTCGTCGATCCTGCTGCTGGTGGCGCTGATCGGCGCGGTGGTGATCGCCTACGAGGAGCGGACACGTCGCCGCCGCATTCTGACGCTGGCGGAAGAGGCCGAGCTGCGGCGCTCGCTGACGGGCCTGGGTCTTGATCGACCGATGCAGGCCAGCGCGAACGTCCCGCCCGGCAAGTCCGAGGCCGGCACGGCCGAGCGAAGATAGGAGCTTGCGAATGAATTCGATTGTGACAGCGATGCCGCTCGAAGCGATTCTGACGGTCGCAGGCGGACTCTTCTGTATCGGGCTGTTCGGCGCGCTTTCACGCCGCAACACGGTCGGCATTCTGATGGGCGTTGAGCTGATGCTGAACGCCGTCAACATTAACCTGATCGCGTTCTGGCGCTACCTGGAGCCGGCCAATACCAGCGGCCTGATCTTCGCGATCATCGCGATTACGGTGGCGGCGGCTGAGGCGGCGGTCGGGCTCGCGATGGTGATCGCTATCTATCGCACGCGGCTGACGATCAATGCAGATGAAGTAGATACGTTGAAAGGCTAGAGAAGAAGTAAGAACCAAGAACCAAGAACCTAATGTTGCTTGCTTTGGGTTCTAGGTTCTAGGTTCTAAGTTCTAGGTTCTCGAATAAGGAAACGACATGAATTTTTTTGAACTAGCCTGGTTGATTCCTCTGCTGCCGCTGGCGGCGTCCGTGTTTATCACGCTGCTCTCGCCGTTCTACCGCAGTCGCGTGATCAGCGGCTGGGTGGCGATCCTGGCGATGCTGGCGGCGACCGCGCTAGCCTGGGGCATTCTGTTCCAGAGCGCGACGGAGGGCTTTCCCGGCGGCGCAGCGGCCGAGCCCCACGCTTCGCGGCCGAGCCTGGTAGCCAGCGCCGCAACCGACACAGTTGTTGCGCAGGAGGGCGAGGGCGGCGAAGGCGCGGCGGAAGGCGGCGAGGAAGAGCACCATTTTGCGGGCTTCGGCGGCGCGTACACGCAGCATTTTGCCTGGGCCGCGACCGGCGAGACGAACTTCAACATCGGCTACTACATCGACGCGCCGGTCGCGCTGATGCTGGCGATGGTCACGCTGGCCTCGTTCTGTATTCACCTGTTCTCGCTGGGCTACATGGCGCATGACGAGTATCCGGCCGGACACGAGCGCCAGTCGCGCTTTTTCTCGTATATCGCGCTGTTTACGGCCTCGATGCTGGGCATGGTGCTGGCGGATAACCTGCTGCTCTTCTTTATCTGCTGGGAGCTGATGGGCCTCTGCTCGTATCTGCTGATCGGCTTCTGGTACTTCAAGCCCTCGGCCTACCGCGCGGCGCGCAAAGCCTTCATCACCACGCGTATCGGCGATGTGGGCATGATGCTGGGCCTCTTCTATCTCTACACCCAGTCGGGATCGCTGACCTTCGGCACCGGCGAGGGCCAGATCTTCAATCCCGAGTTCCTGGAGCGCATCCACGGCCAGACCACATTCCTGGGCATGAGCGTGGCCACGGCGATCGCGCTGCTGCTCTTCATGGGCACGGTCGGCAAGTCGGCGCAGTTCCCGCTGCATGTGTGGCTGCCCGACGCGATGGAAGGCCCGACGCCGGTCTCGGCGCTGATTCACGCGGCGACGATGGTGGCGGCCGGTGTGTTCCTGGTGGCGCGCACCTATCCGATCTTTGTCGAGAGCGAGACCGCGCTGAATGTTGTCGCCCTGATCGGCGCGTTCACCGCGATCTTCGCGGCCTTGATCGCCGTCGCGCAGTTCGACATCAAGCGCATTCTGGCCTACTCGACGCTCTCGCAGCTGGGCTTTATGGTCGCGGCGCTGGGCGTGGGTGGCTGGGTGGCCGGCCTGTTCCATCTGCTGACGCACGCCTTTTTCAAGGCGCTGCTCTTCCTCGGCTCGGGCTCGGTGATCCACGGCATGGAGGCGACGGTCGGCCACGATCCCGACAAGGCGCAGGACATCCGCAACATGGGCGGGCTGTCGCGCTTTATGCGCGTGACCTGGATTACCTACATGATCGGCTATCTGGCGCTGGCTGGCGTGCCGCTCTTCTCGGGCTTCTTCTCTAAGGATGAGATTCTGGCCGATGCGTTCAACGTCGGCTTCGGCGGCGGCAGCACGGTCAGCATGATCGTGTATGTGCTGCTGACGATCGCGGCGTTCCTGACGGCGTTCTATATGACGCGTCAGATCATGGTGGTCTTCTACGGCCCGTTCCGTGGCTTCCAGCCGCGCCCGGTCGATCGTCAGGAGCACAGCGAGCCGGTGCCGGTCGAGACGCCGCACCACGATCCGGCGCACACGCCCGAGGTGGCAGGCGCGGCCCACGGCACGACGGCCAAGACCTACGATACACACGATGCCCACGACGCGCACGGCCATGAGCATCACCACGAGCCGCACGAGCCACATGAGTCGCCGTGGAATATGACGGTGCCGCTGGTGATCCTGGCGCTCTTCGCTTTTGGCGCGGGTTATGCCAACTGGCCGTTCTCGGGCGGGCACTGGCTCTCGCACTACCTGAGCCAGGAGGCTGCCGAGTTCAACACACTCACCGCGACGATCGCGACTGTGCTGGCGTTTGCGGGCATCTTCCTGGGTTTCGCGCTGTATCGCGGCGCGTTCACGCGCTCGACGGATCTCGATCCGCTTGAGGCGCGTATGCCCGGCCTGTTCCATATCCTGAACCGCAAGTTCTTCATCGACGAGCTGTACGGCGCGACGATCGGCCGCTTCACCAACTGGCTGGGTCGTGGCCTGGGCTTCTTCGATCAGAACGTGGTCGACGGCACCGTCAACGGCGTTGGCCTCGGCCAGCTGCTGCTGGCGAAGATCAACTTTATCATCGACGACTTTGTGCTGAACCAGGGCGCCGATACGCTGGCCGATGCCACGACGTACACCGGCGACGGCCTGCGCCAGACGATCACGGGCAAGATCCAGGACTACGGCGCGCTGATTTTCGCCGGCGTGGTCATGCTGGCCGTGATCTATTTGTATGCGTTCTAAAACAAGAACCAAGAACCAAGAACCAAGAACCTAACGTTATTTTCTCTGGGTTCTAGGTTCTAGGTTCTAGGTTCTTCTGATGGAGCAACATGGAAAGCTATCTCAATTTTCGCGGCGGCGTTCCCTGGCTCAGCCTGATGATCTTTTTGCCGCTGCTCGGCGCGCTGCTATCGGCGATTACGCCTGACAGCCGCGACGGACGGGTTCAAAAGTGGGGCACGTTCCTGCTTAGTCTGGCTCCGCTCGGCATCGCGATCTTTTTGTCGGCGACCTATCAGGGCGGCACGGCGCCCGGCGAGCCGCAGCAGCAGCTCTTCGACTACGCCGAGAGTTTGCCCTGGATCAGCGTGCTGGGCGTGAACTACACGCTGGGCCTGGACGGCATTTCGCTGCCGCTGGTGCTGCTGACCACGCTGATGACGCCGCTGGCGATCCTGGCCTCGTTCAATGTCAACTACCGGCCGGGCTACTTCCTCGCGCTGATTCTGCTGATGGAGACGGCGATCTTGGGCGTGTTCCTGTCGCTCAACTTCTTTCAGTTCTTTATCTTCTGGGAAGTCTCGCTGATCCCGGGCTTCTTCTTGATCAGCACCTGGGGCCGCGACAACCGGCGCTACGCCGCGTTCAAGTTTTTTGTCTATACGATGGCCGGCTCGGTCAGTATGCTGCTGGCCTTCGAGTTCTTCTACCTCGCGACGGGCACCTTCGATCTGGTGCAGCTGACGCGGCTGGCGCAGGGCCTGCCGGTTCAGGGGTTGCAAGGCAATCTTTCGGATCTGGTCTACGGCTTTATGCAGCGTCTCGGCGTCGTCGGCGTGATCGGCGGCTCGCCAAACTTCTACATGGGCGCGCTCTTCCTGGGCGTGTTCGTCGCGCTGGCGGTCAAGCTGGCGGTCTGGCCATTCCACACCTGGCTGCCTGACGCGTATAGCGAGGCGCCGACCGCCGCGTCGATGCTGATCGCGGGCGTGCTGACCAAGATGGGCGCGTACGCCATGCTGCGGCTGATGATGCCGATCTTCCCGACGCAGATGCAGCAGGCCGCTCCGGTGCTGGGCTTCTTTGCCTTTATGAGCATCATCGTCGGCGCGTGGGTGGCCTACAACATCGCGCGCGTTCCTGAGCGCCGCGAGGGTAAGCTCAACGATCTCAAGCGCGTGATCTCGTATCTGTCGATCAACCACATGGGCTATGTCATGCTGGCGATCGCGGCGGCTGGCGCGCTCAGCGTGGCCGGCGACCTCAACAGCCGGGCGATCGCGATCAACGGCGCGATGATGCAGATGTTCGCGCACGGCCTTTCCACGGGCGCGCTCTTCTTCCTGGCCGGTATTCTGGCCGAGCGCACCGGCACCTACGAGCTGACCGCGTTCGGCGGCCTGCGCATGCTCGTGCCGGTCTTTGCCGGTCTGATGGGCATCGCGATGTTCGCCAACCTGGGCCTGCCAGGCATGGCCGGCTTCGTGGGCGAGTTCTTCATCTTTCGCGGCACCTGGCCGACGCTGCCCGCGCTCACGATTATCTCGATGGTCGGGTTGGTGATCTCGGCGCTGGCGCTGCTGCTGATGTATCAGCGCATCTTCTCGGGTCCGGTGAACGAGCGCTGGCGCGGCCTGCCCGACATTAATCTGCGGGAGTGGTCAGTGCTGCTGCCGCTGCTGGCCTTGTTGATCGCTTTAGGCGTGTATCCGCTGCCGTTGATGAGCATCGCCAATCAAACGGCACTGGCAGTGGTCCGCTTCTTTGCTGGTGGAGCTTAACGAATGAATTTGTTTCCCTTGTTTACGCTGCCCCAGGGCGTGCCCTACCTCAGCTTCATCTGGCTGGTGATGCTGGTAGGCGCGGTGATTATCGCGCTGATGCCGAGCGGTGCCAAGAACGCGATGCGCTGGACAGCGGTTGTCTGCTCGTTTCTGTCGCTGGTGGTCTCGCTGCTGGTCTACTTCGCGTACGATCCGGCCGGCCCGACCTTTCAGTTCGTCGAGCGGCTGAGCTGGGTGCCGACCCTGGGCATCTCCTACTACGTCGGCGCTGACGGCATCAGCATGGCAATGTTGATGCTCAACGGCTTTGTGATCTTCACAGGCTCGCTGATCTCGTGGAATATCGAGAAGCGCGTCAAAGAATATTTCGTCCTGCTGCTGCTGCTGGTCGTCGGCGTGTACGGCGTCTTCATGTCGCTAGATCTGTTCCTGTTCTTTATCTTCTACGAGCTGGCCGTGCTGCCGATGTATCTGTTGATCGGCATCTGGGGCTCGACGCGTAAAGAATACGGCGCCATGAAGCTGACGCTCTACCTGATGGTCGGCTCGGCGTTCTGTATCATCGGCATGCTGGCGCTCTACTTCGGCTCCGGCCTGCGCACCTTCGATATGGTCGAGCTGGCCAACTTCCGGCCCGGCTTCTCGACCAGCTTCCAGTTCGCGTTCTTTATGCCGATGTTTGTCGGCTTCGCGGTGCTGGCGGGCATGTTCCCGTTCCACACCTGGTCGCCGACCGGACACGTGGCCGCGCCGACCGCCGTGTCGATGCTCCATGCGGGCGTGCTGATGAAGCTGGGCGCGTACGGCTGTTTGCGGGCCGCGATCTGGCTGATGCCCGAGGGCGCGCAGATGTGGGCTCCGGTGCTGATCACGCTGACGCTGCTCAACGTGGTCTACGGCGCGTATATCGCGATGGCTCAGCGCGACTTCAAGTACGTCATCGGCTACTCGTCGGTGTCGCACATGGGCCTGGTGGTGATGGGCCTCGCGGCGCTGAATCAGATCAGCATCAACGGCGCGGTGCTCCAGATGTTTGCCCACGGCGTGATGACCGCGCTCTTCTTCGCGGTTGTCGGTCGCATGGTCTACGATCGCACGCACACGCGGCAGCTGCCCGAGCTGGGTGGCCTGGCGCATATTTTCCCCTTCGCGGCGCTGATGTTTATCATCGGCGGCTTTAGCTCGATGGGTATGCCCGGTACCGCCGGCTTCTACGCCGAGTTCAATATCTTTCTGGGCGTGTGGAATCGCTTCCCGCTGGTGGCGATCATCGCCGGTATCGCGATCCCGATCACAGCCGCCTATATTCTGCGGGTGATTCGCCAGGTCTTCTTTGGCGAGGTTCGCAATCCCGAGTTTCGCCGTCTGCCCAAGCTAACGTGGCAGGAATACACTAGCGGTGTGATCCTGGCGACTCTGGTGCTGGCAGTCGGTATCTTCCCCGACTTGATGCATCCGATCGTCAACAGCAGCGTAACGCCGGTTGTGCAGCGGCTCGACACGGCGCGCGAAACGCTCAGTGTCGTCGGTAATCCGCTCCTGGGCGATAATCCGAGCTTGGAAGCACAGGATGGTCAACGATGATGCAGTTTAGTTTCTTTCCCGACGTTCTCAAGATCTTGCCGGAGCTGATGCTGGCGCTGCTGGCGATCATGGTCGTCGTCGGCGATCTGTTCAGCGGCGACGCGACCGAGGAGCAGCGCTTCGCGGATGCGGCCTCGACGACGGCGATGGGCCTGGGCCTGGTGCTGATCCTGGTGATCTTGCAGGGCGGCTTCATCGTCAATCGCTTCATCGATGTGCAAGGCTTGGACACGAGCGCGGGTGGCGTGGGAGCGTTTTTCGCCAATATTCTGCGCAACTTGCAGAGTGTGACAGATGCAACGCCAGGTACGAGCGGGTTCAATAACAATGTGCTGCTCAACGGCGCGTTCGTGGTCGATGGCCTGACGATGATGTCGCGGCTGATCTTTATCACGGCGGCGCTGGTCACGGCGCTGCTCACCCGCGACTACGCCTCGACGGCGAATCCGGCCGAGTTCTACGGCCTGCTGCTCTTCTCGACGATCGGCATGAACCTGATGGCCGGCGCGGGCGAGATGATCAGCGCGTATCTGGCCCTGGAGCTGACGTCGGTTTCACTGTACATCATGGCCGGCTATTTCAAGGGCGATCTGCGCTCCTCCGAGGCCGGTATCAAGTACTACATCTTCGGCGCGCTCTCGTCGGGCGTGCTGCTCTACGGCCTGTCGCTGTGGTACGGCTACGCAGCATTCAATAAGGTCGAGCACCCAACAGCCTTCAGCAAGATCGCGGAGGTTTTCGCGCAGACTGGCACCAGCTCGAATCTGCTCTATCTGGCGCTGATCTTCATCATCTCGGGCCTGGGCTATAAAGTCGCGGTCGTGCCGTTCCACTCGTGGTCGCCCGACGTGTACCAGGGCGCGCCGACGCCGGTTACGGCGTTTCTGTCGACGGCCTCCAAGACGGCGGGCTTTGTGCTGCTGTATCGCGTGCTGGTTAACGGCTTCGGCCCGCTGGCCGGATCGGCCTCGGTCACCAGCAGCTTCGGCGGCTGGGCCAGCATTCTGGCGTTTATCGCCTTCCTGACGATGACCTACGGCAATCTGGCGGCGATCACCCAGACCAACGCCAAGCGTCTGCTGGCCTACTCGTCGATCGCACACGCCGGCTTCTTGCTGCTGGGCCTGATCGGCATCTACGCGCCCGGCAGCCCCGGCGGCGCATTCTCGCAGTTCGGCGCACAGTCGCTGGTCTACTATCTGATCGCCTACACCTTCACCAATCTCGGCGCGTTCGGCGCGCTGGCGGCGATCAGCCGCGTCGTCGGCGGCGACGAGATGAGCGATCTCAACGGCCTGTACAAGCGCAACCTGGGCCTGGCCGTGCTGATGGCGGTCTTTGTGCTGTCGCTGGCCGGTATTCCTCCGCTGAGCGGCTTCTGGGCCAAGTTCATGGTTTTCCAGGCGGGCTGGGAGAGTGGCGCGATCTGGCTGGTGGTGGTCGCGGTGCTCAACACGATCATCAGCCTGTACTACTATCTGCGTCTGCTCAAGGCAATGTTTATCAACGAGCCGCTGAGCGAGGAGCGCATCGACGTTCCGGCTGGGATCAATTTCTCGCTCGTGATCTCGGCGCTGATCGTCTTTATCATGGGCCTGATCCCGAACTTCTTCCTGCCTGCGATCGACAGCATCCGGCAGGTCGCCAGCGGTGGATAGTCGGATATAGTCGGACTTAGATTGTTTAGCAATTCGCAAGCAGCCGTTGTGCCTGGCATGACGGCTGTTTGCGTGCAGTGAGGAAGTATGAAGCTTTTTCGACTTGGGATATTGAGTGTTCTACTGCTGCTGATGGCGGCCTGTGGTAGCACACCAACCGGAAGTGATGAGACTGGATCGTCTCCCGCTCCGGTCACTGTCACCGCCGATAGTCAGACGCAGACCAGCCCGCCCGCGATGACGGAGACGGCGACGACAGGCGCACCGCTGGCTACGCTGCGCCAATCCGGCGGTATTGCAGGCATCAACGAGACGCTGGTGGTGCAGAGCGATGGTGTGTTACAGGTGATCGAGGGTGAGATCGGCGGGCAGGTGACGAAGGAAGGCCGCGCAACGCCGGAGCAGATCCAGAAGCTGGAGGCGGCGCTACAGGCCGAAGGCTGGCAGCAGCTCGACGCAAGCTACGGCCGGCAGGTCCCCGACGGCTTCGCCTACACGGTCGTCGCGGGCGCGAAGACAGTGCAGACCTACGATGGCGCGCAGAATCCGCCGGCGCTGGAGAGTGTGCTCAGTCTGCTCAACGAGCTATGGCAGCAGGCGCTTCAGGGCTAAGTTTTTCAGCCCTGCTTTCCAGTCGCTACAGCTGGCTGATCCGTTCCCACGCTGCCGCAACCTGGCGCTCGGTGGCGTCGAGCGTGCCGCTGTTGTCGATCACGATGTCGGCGACGGCGATCTTGGCGCTCTGCGGCGGCTGCGCAGCGATCCGCTGGCGCGCATCGGCCTCGCTCATGCCGCGCAGCTCGACCAGTCGGCGAATCTGTTCGGCCTCGTCGCAGGCTACCACCCACACGGCATCGCAGAAGGCCGGATAGCCGGCCTCAAGCAGTTTGATCGCGTCCACAACCGCCACGTCGCGCCGCTGCTCCGCTTCCGCAGCGGCATCGCGCTGTCGCAGCCAGCCGAGTATCGTCTCGCGGGTGGCAGGATGGACGATCGACTCCAGCGTTTTCAGTGCTGCCGCGTCGCCAAAGACGATGCGTCCCAGCGCCGGTCGATCGATCGGGCCATTTGGAGCCTGGAGCACGCCCGCGCCGAAGACCTCGACGATGCGCTGGTAGGCGGGCTGCCCAACCTCCATCACCTGGCGCGTCACGGCGTCGGCGTCGATAACCTGCGCACCGCGCGCCGCTAGCATCTCGACCACGGTACTTTTGCCGCAGCCAATGTTGCCGGTCAGCCCGATCAGGTAAAGATGTGGAAAACGTGGTGTCATTGGCCCTTCATGCAAACAAAAGAACAAGAAAACAAAGGAACAAAATGATCAGACTGTTTGTTGTTCCTGATTCTCCTTTGTTCCCTTGTTCGTTGGTTCCTTTGTTCCTTCGCTACCCCGCCAGCTCCGCCCACAGATCGTACTGCTCTTGCAGCTGCTGCTCCAGCGCGACGTACTCCTCGCCCAGCCGCGAGATCTCGTCGATCTTGCGCTGAGCCGTGGCGGTCTCGATCGCGGATTGCAGCATGTGCAGCCGGCGTTCAAGATCGGCGACATGACGCTCGACGGCGTTGATCTGCTTCTGGCGCTCACGCTGCTGCCGCTCGACTTCGCGATGCTCGCGGCCGGAAAGGCCGGCGGCTGGCTGCGCGCTGCCGTTCTTGCTCTGCGGCGCAGGCTTTTGGACGGGCTGCGCTTTGGCGGGCGTCGCGTCGGCCTTGGGATCGACAGCTTTTTTGCGCTCTAGCTCAAGCTGCGTGACATACGCCGCGTACTCGGTGTAGTCGCCCTCAAAGGTGTTTACGGTGCCGTCCTCGACCATCCAGATCGTATCGGCGAGCGCGTCGATGAAGTAGCGGTCGTGGGAGACGAACAGGATCGTGCCGGGAAACTCCTGTAGCACGCTTTCCAGCGCCTCACGCGACGCGATGTCGAGGTGGTTCGTCGGCTCGTCCAGGATCAGCACGTTGGGTGCTTTCAGCGTCAGCTGTGCGAGCGCCACTCGGCTGCGCTCGCCGCCGGAAAGATCGCCGACCCGCTTGAAGACGTCCTCGTTGGTGAACAGGAAGCGGCCCAGCAGCGTGCGAAGCCGCTCGGTCTTTTCCAGCGGCTTGAGCCGGTGCACCTCTTCCAGCACCGTGTTGTCGAGATTCAGCTCGTCGTGGGTCTGCGCATAGTAGCCCACCGACACGCCGACGCCGAAGTTGACCCGACCGCTTAGCGCTGGCAGCTCGCCGACGATCGTGCGCAGCAGCGTGGTCTTGCCTGAGCCGTTTGCTCCCATCAGCGCGACACACTGGCCGCGATTCAGCTCAAGTATCGGCGTGCGCACCAGCGGCTTGTCGCCCTGCGGCGTTTTGTAGCCAACCGTCAGACCGTCGCTGGTTGTCATAACAATGTAGCCGGAGCGCTGCTCGGTGCTCAACGACAGCTTGACCTGCTTCTGGTTCTTGGGCGCGTCGATCCGCGTGTCGATCCACTGGCCGCCCGCGCCCTGGTAGCCATTCTTGAAGCGCTCAAGCCGCTTGCGACGGCCCTGCGCCTCCTTGGTGCGCTGCCCGGCTATATGGCGGCGGATAAATTCTTCTTCCTTGGCGATAAAAGCCTGCTGCGCCTCGTAATCTTTTTGCAGCCGCTCGTCGCGCTCGGCCTTGAGCTGGAGATATTTGCTGTAGTTGCCGGGCCAGTCGGTCAGCTTGCCCCAGGCCATCTCAAAGGTGCGCGTCGTCACTTTGTCCAGGAAATAGCGATCGTGGGAGATCACGATCAGCGTTCCCGGCCAGGTGCGCAGAAACTCTTCCAGCCACTGTAGCGCATGCAGATCGAGATGGTTGGTCGGCTCGTCGAGCAGCAGCAGGTCCGGGTCTTCCAGCAGCGTGATCGCCAGCGCGGCACGGGTTTTCTGCCCGCCGCTGAACTCGCCCACTCGCTGGTGATACTGCGCTTTGGTGAAGCTCAAGCCTTCCAGCGTGCGCTCGATCATGCGCTCAGTATCGTAGCCGCCGCCGTGCTCGAAGCGCGCCATCAGGTCGCCGTAGCGCTCCATGCGATCTTGCCAGTCGGGATGCTCGGTGTCGGCGATCAGCGTTTCAAGCTGGCGGATCTCGGCCTCCATCTCATGGAGATGCGCAAACGCCTGCTGTGCTTCTTCCAGCAGTGTGCGCTCGCCGCTGAACTGCGCCTCCTGCGCGAGATAGCTTACGCGGGTGCCGCGCGCCAGGCTGAGCGAGCCCTGCGTCGCCTCTTCGCTTCCGGCGACGATCTTGAGCAGCGTGGACTTGCCCGCACCGTTCGTGCCCACCAGCGCGATCTTATCGCCGCGATTCACTGTAAAGCTGACGCCGCTAAAAATCTGATCAGCGCCATAGTATTTGCTGAGGTTGCCCCCGGAAAGAACTGCCATGTCCGGCTCCATAGGATGTCAAAAGATGCTTAATCATAACAAAAAGCTGGACGCGCCGCACAGGGCTAAAGACGAGTTTTGCGCGGATCGGGCTACGAGGAAGGTTGTATAATTTTTCTAAGCTGATGCTGAAGGGAGAAACCAAATGACTCAAACGTTAGAGGCAGTTTTTGAAAATGGCACATTTCGATTGCTAGAAGATCCTGCGCTACCCCTAGCTGAAGGTCAGCATGTCAAGCTCACTATCGATGCTCAACCTGCTCCTGTCGATGTCCTTGCTATCGCAGGGCAAGTTTATGTTGGGCTGACTGATGATGATATTGATGATGTTGAGCGGATTGCTCTGGATCGTCGCACGTTCTTTACCGATCGCTGATATGCAGTCTTCAATCTATCTCCTTGATACTGATACCTTGTCGGCTATTTTACGGCAACGCCCTACAGCTATCTCGAATGCGCAAGCCTATCTTCGAGTACATGGGCACTTTACTTTTTCGCTCATTACACGATATGAGATCTTGCGTGGGCTGGCAGCGAAAAATGCAACAAGACAGCAGTCGGTATTCGATCAGTTTTGTAGGTCAAATACGATTCTGCCCCTGTCAGATGCTGTAATTGTTCGAGGCGCAGAGATTTATGCCGATTTGCATCGTCGTGGTGAGCTAGTTGGGGATGCGGATATTCTTATTGCAGCGACCGCTCTTGTTGCAAGATATGGTTTAGTGACCAATAACGAACGGCATTTTGCACGGATTAGCGGCTTAACTATCACTAATTGGCTCAAGGAATAAGCACTTTTAGGCGACAGCCAATACGGCTTAATTCGTCTGGCTTAGTTGCTCACCTTCTCGTCCGCAGCATCTCGGTAGCTAGGGGCAGCGTGACATAAAATGTACTGCCCTCGCCAGGCGTGCTCTCCACCCAGATCCGCCCACCATGCAGCTCGACCAGCGCCCGTGTGATCGCGAGGCCAAGCCCGGTACCGCCGATGCGCCGCGTATTCGAGTTGTCCACGCGGTAGAAGCGCTCGAAGATC
>DASWTQ010000220.1:0-3062 GCA_036402055.1 Herpetosiphonaceae bacterium | reverse complement strand
CTACCTGCGCTCCCAGGTTGCCCAGGTGCTGGGCGTTGCCACCGAGCGCGTCGATCTGCACCAGCCCGCCAGCACGCTCGGCATCGACTCGCTGATGGCCGTCGAGCTTCAGCACACGATCGAGACCGAGCTTGAGGTCGTCGTGCCGATGGTCTACTTCCTGGAAGAGCGCAGCCTGGCGGAGCTGGCAGCCGATCTGCTGGATCAGGTGAGCGTCCCGCCTCAGGAGTCGCTCCTGCGACCCAGCGTCACGGTCGACGAAGGCACGGAACAGCCGCTCTCGCACGGCCAGCGCGCAATGTGGTTCTTGCACCAGCTCGCGCCGACGAGCAGCGCCTACCACATCGCCAGCGCGGTGCGCATCAACGCCGAGGTCGATCTCGCGGCGCTCCGAAAAGCCTTCCAAACTCTGGTCGATCGGCACCCCGCGCTGCGCACAACTTTTGGATCGCATCAAGGCGAGCCGTTCCAGCGCATCCAGCCGACAGTCCAGGCTAGCTTCGAGGTCAAGAATGCCACGTCGTCGAGCGAGGCCGATCTCAACCGGCGGCTGACCGAGGAATCGCAGCGGCCGTTCGATCTCCAGCGCGGCCCGCTGCTGCGGATCAACGTCTTCACGCGCGGCGCACAGGAGCATGTGCTGCTGCTGGTCGTACATCACATCGTCGCCGATCTGTGGTCGCTGGCGGTGCTGACGCACGAGCTGGGCCTGCTCTATCCCGCGCTTCAGGCTGGGCGTCCGGTCGAGCTGCCCGAGCTGACGCTGCACTACACCGACTATGCGCGCTGGCAAAACGCGCAGCTGGCCGGTCCCGCCGGCGAGCGACTGGCGCAGTACTGGAAGCAGCAGCTAGCCGGCGCGCAGACCGTGCTCAATCTGCCCACCGATCGCTCACGCCCGCCGATCCAGACCTATCGCGGCGCGGCGCACAGCTTCACGCTCGATCCCGAGCTAACGCAGCGCATCAAGACGATTGCGCAGACGCACGGCACGACGCTCTTCACCACGCTGCTGGCAGCATTCCAGGTTTTGCTCCATCGCTACACCGGCCAGACCGATCTGCTGGTCGGATCGCCGACTGCGGGCCGCAGCCGGGCCGACTTCGCCAATCTGGTCGGCTATCTGGTGAATCCGGTCGCGCTGCGCGGCAGGATCGCCGATGCGCCAACCTTCGCCGCGTTTCTGTCGCAGCTGCGTCAGACGGTGCTCGGCGCGTTCGCGCACCAGGACTATCCATTCCCGACGCTGGTCGAGGAGCTACAGCCGGAGCGCGATCCCAGCCGCTCGCCGATCTTCCAGGTGATGTTCGTGCTTCAGCAGGCGCAGCGCTACACCGACACCGACGTGACGGCGTTTGCCCTCGGCGACAGCGGCGCGCAGCTCAACATCGGCGGGCTACAGCTAGAGTCGCTGGCGCTGGAGCAGCCGGTCGCGCAGTTCGACGTGACGATGATGCTGGCCGAGACGGCGCGTGGTCTGGCCGGATCGCTCCAGTACAACGCCGATCTGTTCGAGCCCGCGACGATCGCGCGCATGGCCGGTCATTTCCAGACGCTGCTGCGGGCGATCGCGGCCAATCCCGATGAGCGCATCGCCTACCTGCCGCTGCTGACCGACGCCGAGCAGCAGCAGAGCCTGATCGGCTGGAATCGCTCCGAGACCGACTATCCGCGCGATGCCGCCGTGCATCAGCTGATCGAGGAGCAGGCAGCACGCACACCGAACACGCCCGCGATCGTCTACGAGGGCGCAAGCCTGACGTATGCCGAGCTGAACGCGCAGGCCAACCAGCTGGCGCATCATCTGCGGGCGCAGGGCGTGGGGCCGGATGTGCTGGTCGCGCTGATGGTGGAGCGCAGCCTGGAGATGATCGTCGGCATCCTGGCGATCTTGAAAGCGGGCGGCGCGTATGTTCCGCTCGATCCGGCCTATCCTGCGGATCGCTTGCAGTACATGCTCGGTCACAGCCGAACGCCGGTGATCCTGACCCAGGATCGCCTGGTCAGCCGTTTGCCCGAGCACACGGCGCAGGTCTTCCGCCTGGATGCCGACTGGGCCACGCTGGCCGAGCAGCCAACCACCAATCCGCCACGCACGGTGCTGCCTGATCATCTGGCGTATATCATCTTTACGTCGGGCTCGACCGGCCGGCCCAAAGGCGTGATGGTCAAGCAGCGGGGCCTGATCAACCTGGTCTATGGCCTGCGCGCCTACTTCGACGATGCCGCCGTGAAAACGACCGGCCTGATCACGTCGATCAGCTTCGACATCTCGGTCAACCAGATCTTCCCGACGCTCTTTTTTGGCCGCACGCTGCACATCATCTCGGACCCGGTCAAATTCAACAGCCGCGTCTTGCTGCACTATCTGAACAAGCACCAGGTGCATCTGCTCGACGCGGTGCCATCCTACATGCAGGCGGTGCTCAACGAGGTCGCACCGGAGCAGCCGGCCAACGTACTGCGCTACCTGCTGATCGGCGGCGAGAAGATCGAGCAGCGCCTGCTCCAGTCGATCTTTGGGCAGCTCGGACCACAGGTGGAAGTCGTCAATATCTACGGCCTGACCGAGATCAGCGACATCAATATCCTGGGCGTGCTCAGCGCGGCCGACCTGGGCAAACCGATCACGGTCGGAAAGCCGCTGCAAAACAACCACATCTACCTGCTGGACCAGCACAACCAGCCGCAGCCAATCGGTATCGCGGGCGAGGTGTGCGTGACGGGCGAGAGCGTGTCGCGCGGCTACCTGTTCCGTCCCGAGCTGACGGCGGAGCGCTTCGTCGCCTGCCCGTTCGAGGACGGCCAGATCATGGTGCGCACCGGCGATCTCGGCCGCTGGCGTGACGACGGCACCGTCGAGATCCTGGGGCGCATCGATCACCAGGTCAAAGTGCGCGGCTTCCGCATCGAGACCGCCGAGATCGAGCACGCGCTGGCGAAACATCCGCAGGTCAACGAGTGCGTCGTCGTGGCGCGCGAGGACGAGGCAGGCGATAAGCGGCTGGTAGCGTACGTAGAACCGGCGAAGAACCAAGAACCAAGAACCAGCGGAAACGGTA
>DASWTQ010000219.1:0-5831 GCA_036402055.1 Herpetosiphonaceae bacterium | reverse complement strand
CGCTGGTCGTCATTGGCGGCTGCATCCAGCAGTGAGCGATACACGTTGGTGCCTTCGCTCCCGCCAAAGATCGCGTCGAAGAGCTGCTGTCCCCACATCTTGAGCTGGTCTTCGATGCCCTTGGCTCGTGCGTAGTCGCCGGCGCCGGGAAACTGCATATACGTTTCCAGATACCAGCGCAGATCGTCCATGTTCTGCGGCTTAAGCGGCAGGTTCAAAGGAAAGGCAGTGGATCGCTGGCTGTTAGGATCGATCCATGAGGCCGTGTAGCCATCGTTGGTGCGATCGACGATCAGCCGAATTTCATAGATCGGGGGCACAGTCAGCTCCTTCCTCAGCGTGGGCTATGGCGCAGGCGGAATCGTGAACGTCAGCTGTGGCTTTTCCTCGCGCGGCGTGCCGAATCGTACCGGACCGAAGCGCGTCTCAACCGTCACCGTCAGCTCAACGGTCGCGCGGATCGCGTCCACGCCGGGCCGTGCAACCACCACCGCATACACAAACTGGCTGCCGACCAGCGGATGCGCGGCATGAGGCTGGAATCGCCAGTACGGCGACGGCTCGCCTGCGCCGAAGCTTTGGATCACCGGAAACACTTTGCGATACTCGATTGTAGCACCCAGCTCGCCGAGTTTGAAGCCTGCGCCGCTGGCAAAGCTCAGCTCTGGCCCAAGGCTCACGTTGAAATCGGTCTTATCCTCGACGCTTAGCCGATCGGGAAAGAGGCTGTAGGCATAGGTTGCGCTGTCGGGTGCGCCGCGATTCTGCGGCAGCAGGTAGAGCGTCTGCTGCGCCTCGGTGATGCGCTCCCGCCCCGCCGGCTCACGCAGTGTACAGGCCAGGCGCAGCAGCCAGTAGCTCGCGCCGCCGATCGGTGGCACCCACTTCTTGCCGACCTCGTTTTCCAGCGCATCGGCAGCCGTCCAGATTTCGGGCTGCCCGATGGTGACGACCGGGCGTGAGCTAGAGGAGGGCGCATAGCTCACGGCGGGCGCTTCCAGTTCGCCTTCCCAGGCGACATCCTTGATTTCCGTAGGCGTTGTAATCTTCATGGCTATCACCTCGCGGCTCAATCTGACGATACCGACGCCAGGCCATTTTTGATTCAATATCCGCTGTTCGTGACGTTTCAGGCGCTGCTCAAGCGAGTATAGCATAGGCGAAATATGCGCTACGGGTCACGAATGCAGCATCCGGCGGTGGTACAATCTTCATCAAAGGATCATTTAATACAGCGTCGGGGTGTTTGATATGAAAACATGGGAAGAACTTCCAGCGATCGAGTACCATCCAGAAAAAGTCAGTGGAGGCTGGGTGTTTCGTGGCACGCGCGTTCCTGTAGCAGCGTTGTTTGAAAATCTGCGTGATGGAGCGACGATCAGCCAGTTCCTGGAGTGGTTTCCCGGCGTGACTCAGGAGCAAGTTGAAGCAGTTTTGGATCACGAGGTTGCCATGCTCACAGTAGCGGAGCGGGAATGAAGATTCTCTTTGATCAAGGAACACCAGTTCCGTTGCGGCGACATCTTGAAGCACATACGGTCGCCACTGCTTATGAGCAAGGCTGGTCAAAGTTGCTGAATGGACAATTACTCGAATCTGCTGAGCGTGCGGGATATGATCTGCTGATTACAACTGATCAAAATCTCCGCTATCAACAAAATCTCCAGGACCGCCAGCTTGCAATTCTGGTTTTAGGCACAACCTCATGGCCGCGCATCCAGCAGCATATTGATGCTATTAGCGAACATATTGCACGCATGACACAGGGTTCATACCATGAATTACCAATGTGATGCCCGCACCTACTAAAAACCCTTCGGATTCAGCAATAGAATCACAGCTACCACCAGCCTTTGTCGAGCGAATGCGCGCGCTACTGGGCGCGGAAGCCGATGCATTTTTTGCCGCCCTGGAGCGCAGCCCGGCGATCGGACTGCGGGTGAATCCGCTCAAGCTGCGGCCCGAGCACTTCGAGCGCATCACGCCCTGGGAGCTGGAGCCGGTGCCGTGGATACGCGGCGGCTTTCGGGTGGCGGAGGTCGCGCGACCCGGCAAGCATCCCTACCACGCGGCCGGGCTGTACTATCTCCAGGAGCCCTCGGCGATGGCGGTGGTCGAGGTGCTGGATGTGCGGCCTGGAATGCGCGTGCTGGATCTGGCTGCCGCACCGGGCGGCAAAGCTACCCAGATCGCGGGCTATCTCGCCGGCGAGGGCGTGCTCGTGGCGAACGAGGTTGAGAGCAGCCGCATCAAGGCGCTGGGCGAGAATCTGGAGCGCTGGGGGGCGCGCAACGCCGTGATCACCAACGAGACGCCCGAGCGGCTGGCGGATCATTTCGGCCCGCTCTTCGATCGCGTGCTGCTGGATGCGCCCTGCTCCGGCGAGGGTATGTTCCGCAAAAATCCGGGCGCGCGGGCCGAGTGGAGCGCGGAGCATGTCGCCGGGTGCGCGGCACGACAAGCGCGCATCCTGGATCACGCCGCTCGTCTGGTCGCGCCCGGCGGCTTGCTGGTGTACAGCACCTGCACATTCGCGCCCGAGGAGAACGAGCAGCGCATCGCGGCGTTTCTGGCGGAGCATCATCAGTGGGAGCTGGTGGATATTCCCAAGCTCCACGGTTTCGCTCCCGCGCGCCTGGAGTGGGCCGGTGATCGGCCGGTGCCCGAGCTGACGCGCGCCGTGCGACTCTGGCCGCATCTTGTGGCGGGCGAGGGTCACTTTATCGCGCTGCTGCGGAACGGTGAGCCGGCGCAGCCCACACCGGCAGCCGCGCCACAGGTTGCCGGCGATAAAGCCAGGCGTCAGAAGCGCGGCGGACGGCGCGACGATCGAGGTGTCGACGCGGATGCGGCCGTGCGTGTAGCCTGGCAAGCCTTCGAGCGCGAGTCGCTCACTGGCGAACTTCCTGCTGACAGTCTCGTCGTCCACAACGATCAGATCTATGCCGTGCCCAGGGATCTGCCGGATCTCACTGGACTACGCGTGGTGCGGGCTGGCCTGTGGCTTGGCACCGCGAGGCCCGGTCGCTTCGAGCCGTCTCATGCGCTGGCGCTCGGGCTACACATACCTCAGGCTCGTCTCAGTATTGCGCTCAGTATTGATGAGGCCGAGCGCTATCTACACGGCGAGACATTTACCAGCGACGGCCCCGACGGCTGGGTGTTGATCGGCGTCGATGGCTTGCCGCTGGGCTGGGGCCGGCGTGTCGGTGGGCTGGTCAAGAACTTCTACCCCAAGGGCCTACGCTGGATGTAGCAGGTGGATCTTTGTCTTTCCACATGGTTTTCGCAGTCGGCACAGTACTTGCAAATACTTTGCAAAGACATGAGCGCTGCTTCTGCATGCTCGATGATTGTGCTTGCGGAAGTGCGAACGGTGGGGAGAAGATGGATCTACAAATTGCAGGCCGGGTAGCAGTGGTTACCGGCGGCGACTCGGGCATTGGGCTGGCGACGGCGAAAGTGTTGGCCGCCGAGGGATGCAACATCGTGCTGACCGATCGCGAGCAGACCAAGCTGGATCAGGCGCTGGCGGAGGTAGAGCAGCAGGCCAGGCGTGGAGCAAAAATCATCGCGATCGCGGCGGATCTGACCGATAAAGCCGCCGTCGACGAGCTGGCGGCGCAGGTGAAAACGCAGCTCGGGCCGGCGCATATCCTGGCGCATTTTGCCGGCTCGCGTGGCGCGGCAGGCGACTTTCTTGAGCTGTCAGACGACGATTGGCTGGAAACGATTCAGATCGATCTGATGGGCGCGGTGCGGGTTTGCCGGGCATTTCTGCCCCAGATGATCGCGGCGGGCTGGGGCCGAATCCTGCTGACTGCCAGCGAGAACGCGGTGCAGCCCTATCCCGAGGAAGCGCCCTACAACTCGTGCAAGGCCGGAGTGATCACCCTGGCCAAGAGCTTGAGCAAGGCGTACTCGTCCAAAGGCGTGCTGATCAACGTGATCTCGCCGGCCTTTGTCGAGACGCCGATGACCGATGCCATATGGAGCAGCTGGCCAGGGAGCGTGGAACCAGCGTCGACGAGGCTGTCGAATGGTTCTTGAAGAACCAGCGGCCTGGAATCGCGGTCGATCGCCGTGGCAAGCCGGAAGAGGTCGCAGCGGTCGCGGCGCTCATGCTCTCGGAGCGAGCCAGCTATGTCAACGGCTGCAACTGGCGCGTCGACGGCGGCGCGGTGCTCACGGCCTACGGATAATCTCGGCTGCGGGCGGTCCTTGTGGTAGCGCCGCCCGCTCATTCGCTCTGGCTTGAGCTTCAGGGAAGATAGACCGGCAGCTGCTGCACCAGAAACTGCTCGCCAACCTTTTCTACGGTGTAATTCCACTGCGATTGCGTCGGCTGCGTGAAGAGCGAGCCGTCCTCGTTTTGAAACTCCACCACAAACGCAAACTCGGTCGGCGAGACGGCGTTGGCCGCGACGATGTTCTGGATCTCAAGGCATTGAAAGCCGTTGATGGTACAGGCATTCTGCAACAGCTGGGCCTGATCATCGACCGGAACCATCGGATTGAAGCCGGTCAGATCTGCGTATGAGCCGCCGAACAGCATCGACGCCTCGGTGTAGCGCCCGCCCTGAAGCGCCGAGAAGAAGCTGAGAAGGGCCGATCGCGCCTGCTCAAGATCGGCGGCGGCGTTGGCGGATGGCTGCGCTGCTGGTGAGGCCGTGCTCACGATCGCGGTCTCGGTTGCAGAGCTGCTGCCGGGTGTCGTGCCGCAGCCTGTGGCGACGAGGCCAATACCGATGCTCGCTACGATGCGGCGTAATCTATGTTCAAAATAGCGCATAAGGTTGTCCTTCATCAGCGTGCGACTATGGAAGCCACGGCACCGCAGGCCGTAGCGGCATTCCTCTCTGCCACTGCTTCACGAACGGATACGGATTGATCTCGCCGCGTCGGATCGCCCAATCGTCGGCGCGTGTAGGCCGCGAGATGCCAAAGTGCAGGTGCGGCGGCGTTGGCCGCGCGCTCCCGGTGTTGCCGGTCTTGCCCAGCAGCTGGCCCGCCTCGACGCGTGCTCCAACCTCGATGCCGGCCGCGATGGCGCTGAGATGCGAGCCGTAATAACGAATGCCGTCATCGCCGACGAGGCTGACCGACAGGCCGCCACGATCTTCGCCGCGATCGGTCTGTGGACTCCAGCGATCCTCGCGGCTCACAAACTCGACCACGCCGCTGGTGGGCGCGACAAAATCGGAGCCCTGCGGCGTGAACATGTCGGTCGCCGGATAGTCGTGATGCTCGCGGCCATAGGTGACGCGATCGGCGGGCTGAACCGGAAAGACGTAGGGTGGCTGCGGCACAGGCCGTCCGATCGGACCAGTGCCGGTGATGCGCTCGCGCTCAAGCTGTCCGAGCAACACGTCGAAGGGCGGCTGATTGGCGGGATGCAGCTCGAAGCGAGCGCGCTCGAAATACTGCACGATCTGCGGCTCGCCGTCGGCGCTGGTCTCGCGCAGGAGATCCGAGATCGGCAGACCGTAGATCGCCAGGCCGTGCCGCTCCCAGGTTTCACGAATCCGCCCGCAGATCTGGTGTCCGGTCTCGGCAAAGCGCCGGCAGCCCGGCCCGGTGACTCGCGTCTTCGGCAGTGATTGCCAGCGCACACCACGCGCCGCCAGCCGATCGACTCCCAGGCGTCCCAGCAGCACGTCGAAGGGCGGCTGATTGGCGGGATGCAGCTCGAAGCGGGCGCGCTCGAAATGCTGAACCTCGTACCACCGCCGGTCGTCAGGGTTTTGCTCACGCACCGGCGCTGAGAGCGGATAGCCGAAGGCTTCCAGGCCACCGTTGGCTTCCCAGTACGCCAGAAACCGGCCCGAGAC
>DASWTQ010000218.1:0-5691 GCA_036402055.1 Herpetosiphonaceae bacterium | reverse complement strand
GCGTCTTGTTTGCAGTCTGGTTTGCACATATGAGCACGTATCGCGCTGCAATCGTGATTCACGCGCTGAACGGTATGGCGCCGTTGATCATGATGGCTGCCTGGATCGGGAGAGCGCAGGCCAGTGGTGGGACACTTCAGGGCTTTACCGCTCAACATTTCGCGGCCTACTTTCTGGCGGCCTGGCTTACTCAGCAGATCATTGTTTCGTGGGTTGCCTGGGAGCTGGACGGGCAGATTCGACAAGGAAACCTTTCGACGAAGTTGCTCAGACCGATCGATCCGATGTGGGAACATATGGTTGCACATATCACCGAGCATCTGATGCGCATCCCGGTGATGGTTGCCATTCTGGCGCTGGGCTTGCTGCTGGTGCCCGGAACACGTCTCACGCCCGATCTAAGCTATGTCGGCTGGTATGTGGTGAGCGTGGGATTGGCGTTTGCCATGCGTTTTTTGATGGCCTATTGCATCGGCTTGCTGGCCTTCTGGTTCGATCAAGCAACGGCGATCGACGAGTTTTATTTTTTGCTGGCGGCTCTGCTTACGGGCGGCTTTGCGCCACTAGAGCTGTACCCCCAGGCACTGCGCGCCGCGATTGAGTGGACGCCCTTTCCGTATCTGGTGTACCAGCCTGTGCAAATCTTGTTGGGTGGCGTTCAAGGTTTTGAGATAGTTCAGATTATCGGTATTCAAGTGGTGTGGGTAACCATCTTTGGGCTGCTACGCTTCGTCCTGTGGCGACAAGGCTTGCAGCGCTACGGAGCGGTTGGCGCATGAAATTCCGCTTGCTTAAGCTCAGCCTGATTCTGGTCAGCGCGAGTATCCGCGCGCAGCTCGAATACCGTATGAATTTCATCGTCAACGTGATTGGCTCGGTCTTGTCGGCAGGCGGCGCGCTGGTAGGGTTGCTGATCTTGCTGGGCGAGAACGGCTCCCTGGGCGGCTGGAGCTACAACGAAGCGATGCTCGTCGTCGGCATCTTCACGCTGGTACAGGGCTTTATCGGCTCGTGCTTGCAGCCTAACCTTAACCGCATCGGCGAAAGCATTCGTACGGGCACGATGGATTTCGATCTGCTCAAGCCGGTCGATACGCAATTCTTTGTGTCGGTTCGTTATGTCAATATTTTTCGCCTGACCGATGTCGTGGTTGGTCTGGGGTTGATCATCTGGGCGGCGAACGGCATAGCCACGATCACGCCGGCGGGACTAGCGCTGGGGATGCTACTCGTGGGCGTCGCCCTGACGATTGTGTACTCGATCTGGTTTTTACTGACGACAACCGCCTTCTGGTTTGTCAAAGTCGAGCATATCACCGAGCTGTTCGAAAGCAGCTTCCAGGCCGGTCAGTTCCCGGTCGCGGTCTTTCCCGGCTGGCTCCGCTGGCTCTTTACCTTGATCATCCCCGTCGCCTTCATCACTACCGTGCCTGCCGCAACCATCGCCGGACGAGTACAGCCCGGCTCGATGCTGGCCGCGTGTGCGCTTGGCGCGACTCTTGCAATGATCTCACGGCTGGTCTGGAAACGCGCGCTGAAAAGCTACACCAGCGCCAGCTCATGAGATCAGAAATCGCAGCCACACAGAAATGTATTCCGGCATTTGACACGACGCACAAATGTGTGGATACTAGAAACGATGGTCTTTTTTTTGTAAAAAGAAGGAATTAAGCTACATACGTACCTGATACGTCGATCATGAACGGCTTTTCTTTATGTCTACGATCTGATAAAGCCGCCATGAATATCTAAACTATGAGTCATAATACACTCAGCTTGTTGGAATCACCAGAGTCGCTGATTCACATTCTACGCTGGCGATCGATCCACCAGCCTCTTGCACAAGCTTATAGCTTTCTCCAGGACGGCGAAAGCGAACAGGTGCAGCTAACCTATCGAGAGTTGGACCGACAAGCGCGGGTTATCGCTGCTCATCTACAACAAACTGTGGCGTCCGGCGAGCGCGCACTCTTGTTGTACCCACCCGGTCTTGACTATATCGCGGCGTTCTTCGGCTGTTTATATGCCGGCGTGATCGCCGTTCCGGCCTATCCCCCTCAGCGCAAACAACGCGCTCGAACCAGCGCCCGCCTTCAAAGCATCGCGCAGGCAGCACAGCCGGTGATTGCGCTTACCAGCAGCGAAACACTGGCGAAAGTTGGGCCGGAGCAGACGCTCACGGCGATCTCGCTCCCGATTCCGCTTGTCGCAACCGATGATCTGAGCCCCGCGCTGGCCGAGAGCTGGCACGAGCCGGCGATCCAGCCTGAAACCCTGGCCTTTCTGCAATACACCTCGGGCTCAACCGCAACCCCCAAAGGCGTGATGGTCAGCCATGGCAATCTGCTGCACAATCAGCGCCTGATCCGGCAGGGCTTCGGCCATAATGAGCAGACGGTCGTCGTGGGGTGGCTGCCGCTCTACCACGACATGGGCCTGATCGGCAACGTGTTACAGCCGCTCTATCTGGGCGTTCCCGCGATCCTGATGTCGCCACTTGCCTTTTTACAGCGGCCCGTGCGCTGGCTCCAAGCGATCTCGCGCTTCAAAGCGACAACCAGCGGCGGACCCAATTTCGCCTACGATCTGTGCGTCGAGAAGATCACTCCCGAGCAGCGCGCCAATCTCGATCTCAGCAACTGGCAGGTGGCCTTCAACGGCGCCGAGCCAATCCGCCCCGCGACACTGGAGCGCTTCGCCGCGACATTCGCCGAGTGTGGCTTCCGGCGTGAGGCGCTGTATCCCTGCTATGGCCTGGCCGAAGCGACATTGATCGTCGCGGGCGGGCGGGCGGGCAGCGGTCCAGCGCTTGGCTCGTTTGACGCAGCAGCCTTGAGCCGCAAACACGTTCTCGCGACGAACGCAACCGATCCCCAGACTGCAACATTGGTGGGCTGCGGACAAAGCCTGCTCGATCAGCAGATCGTGGTTGTCGATCCTGAGAGCAGGCAGCGCTGCGCCGCCGATCAGATCGGCGAGATCTGGGTGAGCGGTCCCAGCGTCGCGCAAGGCTACTGGGGCTGTGAAGAAGAAACCGAGCACACGTTTCAGGCACGGCTCGTCGAGGGCAGCGGCCCGTTCCTGCGCACCGGCGACCTGGGATTTATGCAGGCGGACGAGCTTTTTATCGCCGGACGGCTCAAAGATCTGATCATTATTCGCGGGCAGAACTACTACCCACAAGATATTGAGCAGACCGTCGAGCGCAGTCATCCTGCGCTGCGTCAAGGAGCCTGCGCCGCGTTCGGTGTCAGCGTCGAGGGCCAGGAGCAACTGGTGGTCGCGGTGGAAGTCGAGCGCCAGCAGCGCGACGTCGATGTCGCGGCGGTCGCCAGCGCGATCCGGCTGGCCGTTACCGAACAGCATGAGCTAACAGTGCATGGCGTCGTGCTGCTGCGGGTAGGCACGATCCCCAAAACATCGAGCGGCAAGATCCAGCGCCGCGCCTGTCGGGCAGGATTTCTGGACGACACACTCACGGTGATCGGCCGGAGCATTCTCGACGCTGAAGCTGACGCTGCATCGGCTGCACAGATCACGCGCGAGCAGCTCCTCAGCACCCCGAGCGACGAGCGGCAGGAGATTGTGACGCGCTATCTTCAGCAGTTGCTCGCCGGTGTGGTCGGCGTAGATGCCTCGGCGATCGCGCCAGAGCAGCCGATCAGCGAGCTTGGCCTGGACTCGTTGGCTGCGGTTCGGCTTCAGCATCGTATCGATACGGATCTTCAGGTGGTGGTTGCCATGACCACGCTCCTCGAAGGCCAGAGCATACAGCGCGTATCCGATACCATCCTTGATCAGATCGCAACGGAGGACGCGACAGCTGAGCCGCCGCTGGTGCCGGTGCCGCGCGATCGAAGGCTGCCGCTCTCGTTTGCCCAGGAGCGCATCTGGTTTCTGGATCAGCTGGCGTCTCAGCAGGCCGCCTACACGATTCCCGCTATCGTCCGGCTGTGCGGCCCACTCAACGTGGTTGCGCTGGAGCACAGCCTCAACGTGATCGTCGAGCGGCACGAAATCTTGCGCACGACGTTCAGGATGGAGGCTGGACAGCCAGTCCAGGTTGTCGAGCCGTCACGTACGCTTGCGATCGACGCCCAGGATTTGCGCGATATAGCGCCCGCAGAGCGTGAGACGCAGCTCCATCAGCGCATCGGCGAGGTCATCCAGCGCCGGTTCGATCTCCAGCATGGGCCGCTGCTGCGCGCCGCACTCTACCAGATCGACGCCGACGAGCATGTTTTGCTGCTGACGATCCATCACATCGTCGCGGATGGCTGGTCGATGGACGTGCTGATGCGTGAGCTTGAGCGCTGGTATCACGTTCTCAGCACATCCGAGGCGCAGCCGGATGCCGACTCGCTGCCACTGCAATACGCCGATTTCGCCAGCTGGCAGCGCGCCTGGCTGTCTACCGCACGCGAGCGAGATTTGAGCTACTGGCAGCAGCAGCTAGCCGGTCTTGAGCCGCTAAAACTCCCGCTGTCGCTCGGCCGTGAGCGCCCGGCGACCCAAAGCTTTCACGGCGCGACCGAATGGTTCACGCTTGCGCCGGATCTGGTAGTCGCGCTCCAATCGCTGAGCCAGCGCGCGGGCGTGACGTTGTTTATGACGCTGCTGACGGCGTTTCAAGCGCTGCTCCAGCGCTACAGCAGCCAGCAGGATTTTGGGATCGCGACGCCTGTCATGGGACGCCGGCGTCATCCGCTTGAGCAATTGATCGGCTGTTTTGTGAACACGCTGGTGCTGCGCGCCGATCTGACCGGCAATCCACGCTTTGAAGAGGCGATCGAGCGGACACGGGCGGTATGTCTCCAGGCATATGCGCATCAGGACCTGCCGTTCGAGCAGCTGGTCGAAGCGCTGCAACTACCGCGCGATCTCAGCCGCAATCCGCTGGCGCAAGTCCAGATCGTTCTACAGCCGGCCTCAGCCACCGCGCTTCAGCTCGATGGACTGGTCGCGCAGCCCGTATTGATCGACGCAGGCATGTCGAAGTTTGATCTGACGCTGACCCTGGAGCAGAGCGGCGACGAGCTAGCCGGCAGCTTTCAGTACAACACCGATCTCTTCGACGCCGCGACAATCCGGCGCATGGTCGCGCACTTCACGACGTTGATCAGCAATATGGCCGCCGATCCACGGCAGCGCCTCGCCGATGTGCCGCTGCTGACCGCCGCCGAAGAGCAGCAGATCACAGTCACCTGGAACGAGACGGCGGCTGATCGTGAGCCGACGTGTATTCACGAGCTGATCGAAGCGCAGGCCGCGCGCACGCCGGATGCGGTCGCGGTCGTCTTTGAACACGACTCGCTCTCGTATGCCGAGCTGAATCGCCGCGCCAACCGGCTGGCGCATCAGCTTCAGTCGCTGGGCGTGCAGCCCGAAACACGCGTCGGGCTGTTTGTCGAGCGCTCACTGGCCATGATCGTCGGCGTGCTGGGCATTCTCAAAGCCGGCGGAGCCTATGTTGCGCTCGATCCTGCGCTGCCTGCCAGCAGACTCGCCTGGATCGTCGAGGATAGTCAGGTCAAGCTTGCGGTCGGCGACCGGCCGATCGAGGGTCTGGCTGCCGAATCGATCACACACGTAGCGCTGCATCCCGACGGCACGATCCCTTACGAGAGCTGTGATAGCAACCCGGCTGCGCGCGTCCTGGCTGAACATACCGCGTATGTGATCTACACCTCG
>DASWTQ010000217.1:0-9440 GCA_036402055.1 Herpetosiphonaceae bacterium | reverse complement strand
CTCTCGATACACGACATAGGCCCTTCCACCTGCATCAAGGCGGATAACACGTTCCAGGCAGAATCCATGAGCAGGATTAAGGCCAGCTTCCTGTTAAAAAATCAGGGGCTGTATTCATTTCAGCGGTACGGACGGCGGGCTCGGGGCTTTGGCTGTAATGTCGTTGCAACGCCTTCGCCGCCCTCCACTGGAAAAACAATCTGAAAGCTGCGGTGTAAAATATCGCGGATCATCCGATCCTCGCTCCGAGACGCTGTTAGAATGACCGCCGTCACCTGCGATTCACCCGGCACGCGGCCCTCCACTTCGGCGCGCGTCCACCAACTCCAGCGTCGAACAACTGTTAAGATAGCATCCTCCTGAGAGCCGAGCCGGAGTTGGACCTCGGTTGCTGATGGATAACTTAGCTGAGCCATAGGCTGTTCCTTTTCGTGCTCCTCACGACACAGATCGTGATCGTCGAGCGCTGCCGCTCAAACGTTACCTAACGGATCTACTTATATCGGTGCCGTCCAGCGAGGCATCAACCAGATAGGCCGCACGCAGGTCGGCGCGATGAAGATTGACCTGCTGAAGATTGGCGCCGCCCAGATTTGCACCTTGCAGATTGGCTCCCTGGAGGTTCGCCGAGCTGAGATCAGCATTGGCCAGATTCGCCCGGCACAAAGAAGTCCAGCGCAGATCTGCCCCGCGCAGGTCGGCGCCACGCAGATCAACATCGGCCAGATCCAACCTTTGAAGATTGGCGGCAGCGAAATCGGGCGCATGTCCCTGGCTGCGAGCGATAGCCAGCATGTCGAGCACCTGCTCACGCGTGAGACTCATAAACCTCTTCCTTTCCAAGCTCTTGACGGCCGACCGTAGCTGCACGCACAACCAGGCGCTCCATCGCCGGAGAATCAATCTATCAGCGTTCGGCAGAGGCGCCTACACCTGCACTATGCAGACGCCGATCCTGTCCTGACGCAGCCGCATCAGCCGACATAGCGCTCAACCAGCAGCCGTAGCGCTGTTCGATCTTCCCCATCGATCGCAACGTCGATAAAGAAGGGCACGCAACCGACATCAATGTGGTCGTCGCGAAGATAGGCGCGGGCAATCGCGATCGACTTGATCGCCTGGTTGGTGGCGCCTGCGCCAATAGATTGGACCTCTACGCTAGAGTGCTGCCGCATCACACCCGCGATTGCGCCCGCCACAGCGCTTGGCCGCGAGCGAGCGCTGACTTTGAGTATGTCGGTGCTCCTCGGCAGCGCAGCGGCGGCATCAGCGCTTGCCGCTATCGGCTGCTCCGGCCCGGCATCTTCCGCCGCGATCAGCACCACATCATCCACGATCGTAGGAGCTTGAACTGGCTGAGACGAGTCAGGTGCGTACATAGACATACCTCCAATGGACGGACAAGGCGGATCTGCCATGACCGGAGTGCTGGCTCAGCCTGCGGCAAGGCGCATCACCTCAACGTTTGGGCTGGGCCAGCGGCACAGCGTACGACCAGACGCTACTAGGCATAGACTCAGGCTCGGGAGCTTCAGTCACGCCAAAACGAAGGCAGTAGGCCACGTCAGCAGCCGTCCGATCGCCAAGATAGTGCCAGCGCGCTTCAAGAGAGCGAATGGGCGAGCGTGTCGCACCACCGTATTGCTCATGGGCTACATTCTCTGGCTCAGGATAGAGCATAATGGGTGGTCCTTTCGCATATACTCGCTTAAAATACATGATTGGCACGCCTCGCCGTGATCAGGTGCCCTCGACGCTGATGGCATTGAGACGTGCCGCGCTAGTTGTCCCGCTCTAGCACTAAAAACGAAACATCCATGTTCATAGAGAGGTTCAGCAGGGTACCTCAAGTGTAGCACACATTCAGCTATTTGTATAGCACTAGTTGAGTACGCTATTACTTGACTTCACTTATAGGTTTGTCTATAGTATTGCTAGCTACACACAAGGAGGAACTATGCCAATCAAGCTACAGATTGGTGAGCTAGCTCGCGAGCAGGGGCTGACGATCAAAGCGTTGGCTGAGCGGGCGGGAGTTGCCTACAACACCGCGCACACGCTCTACACAGGTCGCGCAACACGGATCGACCTCGATACGCTTGATCGCATGTGTGATGCGCTCCAGGTTAAGCCTGGCGATATTTTCGTTCGGTACACCGTGCAAGAGCACGGCAGCCATCAGCCCCAACCAGCAGAGGACTACGGGACGGATCTCGACCGAGCAACAAGACAGGGCGAACAAAAAATATCTCGTCCATAGCAAGCCGCCCGGATCAATGGAACAAGCGAGAGGACCGGTTGTTCTTTGAGGGAGCCGATAATGAAAGCATACACCGCTACGGATTTTCAAACAGATATGCGCGGGCGTGATCCACGGATGATCGAGCTAGCCTATCTTCAGGCCCATCTTGACGCCATTGACGATGTACTTGCGCAAAGCCAGCCATTGGCAGGGATCGTCTTTACAGAGCAGGGGCCTATGGAGGTGTCCCAGGCTAGCGCTGCCTTTGGCGTGGAGGCTGTGCTATACCGGTTTGGGACATGGGCTGTGACAGGTGACGGCGTGGCATGTCTTGTGCGCCACTACCCGCTCAGTCATGCGCAGCTTCAAGAGCAGCAAGATTGGGTCAGCTATCTGGCCGAGCAGGGATGGGTGAATCTTTGGGATCTGCTGCGGGCACTTAAGATTGCGGAGCACATAAGATCCCGGCGTCAGCAGGGCGGGCCGCAAGGGCAAGAAAGCCATCCCTCCTAAGAACAACGCACGGCATGCAGGCATTGCTGCGCTTCGCCGAGTAGCTTCAGTTGAATCTGCTGCATACATGAAAACAGGCCGCTACCGGAAGTAGACGGCCTGTCGCGGGATCATACGCTCGCGGCGCTAGCCCACGTCCTGCGCTGCATCCAGCCAGAGGCGGCGCTTCTCAGCCTGCGGATCGTGCTCCACGCGGCTTTCGCTGTTGAAAATCATCGTGGCGCGCGTGTCGAGATCGTACTGCGGCCACTCCGGCAGCTCGGCAATACCAGGATTGCCGGTCCTGGCAAAGGCGATCCAGGCGCGGTGCATGGGATCGGCCAGCTGCTGCGGTCCTGGAGCGCCGCCCGTAAACAGCCGCCCGGCAGGCGTGTCCAGGTGATCCCACACAAACGGCAGCTCTAGCGCGTGGAATGCGCCCGCCACGAACTCCGGCGACGGCGATTCCCAGTCGAAGCGATACATCCACACCGGAGCCTGCGCCTGCTGTGGCTCGGCAAGCTGGAGCGCCGGTATCCAGAAAATGATGTCCGTGAACAGCTCCGCCTGACCAGCAACGCTCTCAGCGTAGGCGCCCAGGATGCTGGGAAACCTGGTCGGGCCGACGATCGAGCGCAGCATGGTCGCCAGCACATCTCTGCTGCTCGGCGGCGTGTCGGGCGTCACAAAAAGATTGCCCTCGTCGCGATTGGTGCCGATCAGCACTGGAATATTCCGGGCGCTGCCGGACTGGATCGCCGCGACCGGATGCGCCGGCAGCGTCGCGCCGTCGAGCACCGGCAGAAAGATCAGCCCGCCGCCCATCGCGCTCTGCACCGCAATCGCCGTTTGGAGGACGATCTCGCCGGGAATGCTGCGCAGCGCGTCCAGGTTGTCGGGCGTGACGCCGAGCTGCTCCAGGATCGCGCGCGCGACAGCGCTGGCCTGTTCCGGCAGCTGGACCTGCGCGGCGCCGCTCTGGAGGATCGCCTGCTGATACAGGCCCTGCGCCTCGGGCATGGCCAGCAGCGCCGCGATGCTCATCGCGCCCGCCGACTCGCCGAAGATCGTGATGTGCTCGGGATCGCCACCAAACGCGGCGATATTGTCGCGCACCCACGTCAGCGCCGCGATCTGATCAAGCAGCCCAAGATTGGCCGCGTACTCGGGATCGTCGGTCAGGCCATGCAGGTAGAGAAAGCCGAACGGTCCCAGCCGGTAGTTCACCGTGACGACGATCAGATCGCCGTGCTGCGCGAAGTTGCTGCCGTCGTAGATTGGCAGACTGCCGGCGCCGGAGACGAACGCGCCGCCGTGAATCCAGACCATGACCGGGCGCTTCCGGCTTTCAGTGCCCGGAGCCCAGATGTTGAGCGTCAGGCAGTCCTCGGACATGGCTCTGGGCTGCTCGCCGAGCTGCTGCTCAAAGACCGAGACGATCTGCGGGCAGATCGGCCCGAACTGTGTGGCGTCGCGAACACCGCTCCAGGCTTGCGGCGGCACCGGCCGGCGGTAGCGCCGCTCTCCGACAGGCGGCGCGGCAAACGGTACGCCACGCCAGACGCGTACAGATCCTTCCTGCGCGCCTTGCACGCTGCCGTATCTGGTCTCGATGATTGTGCTCATACTGCTCCTTGTAGCGCCAGGACAACCGGATCAGCGCCTTGATGGCATCATCACGCCTGAAACGTCATAGGCAGCGATCGAATAACAAAGACGATGCCTGCGCTGATGTGGACCGGCACGTCGGGCACGCGCTCCAGGTTCTTGAGCTGAGACAGGATCATCGGCAGGGCGACATTGGCTTCCAGCCGCGCCAGCGGAGCGCCGATGCAGAAGTGAATGCCGTGGCCAAAGGTGAGATGCTTGTTGGGCTGGCGCTCGATCGCGAAGCGCTCCGGCTCCGAGAACTGCGCGGCGTCGCGATTGGCCGACGCATTCCAGGCTTGAATGATCGCGTTGGCCGGAATATGCTGTCCCGCCAGCTCAAGATCTGTTTTCGCCCGGCGCAGCGTGAACCAGACCGGCGGCAGATAGCGCAGAATCTCCTCGACCGCGCCCGGCATCAGGCCCGGCTCGCGAACCACGCGCTCGCGGACCTCGGGATACTCCGTGAAGCAGTAGGCTGCGTTGGCGATCAGGTTTTTGGTAGTTTCCTGGCCGGCAGCCAGCAGCAAGAGGCAGAAGCTCACCAGCTCACGCTCGCTCAGGCGCTCGCCGTCGACTTGGGCAACGCTGAGGTCGCTGATCAGATCGTCTTTGGGAGCGCGCCGCCGCTCGTCCAGCAGCTCAACGAAGTAATCATACATCTGCTGTTCCTGGCTACGCCGCACGCGCATCGCCGACTCACGGTCCTTGGCCACGGCAATATCGGCGCCGCTGACCCAACGGCGGAAGATGTCCCAGTCCTCGGCGGGCACGCCCAGCATCTCGGCGATCACCTTGGCGGGCAGCGGAAACGCGATGTCGGAGACAATATCGAGGCGGCCCTTGTCTTTCACATCGTCCAGCAGCTCCTGCGTAATCTCGGCCACACGACTGGATAGCTCGTTGACGGCGCGGGGCGTAAAAGCCTGATTCACCAGGTTGCGCAGCTTGCGATGCTGGGGCGGATCGGTGGCGACGATCGTTCCCGCCAAAAACGTGCTGTCGGAAAAGCCCGGCACCGCCTCAGACGAGAAGCGGTTATAGTCCGTGACAACCTCGTTCACATCGTCGTAGCGGAATATCTGCCAGAGATGTGTTTGTTCATCGTAGAAGACCGGCTGGCTATCGCGCATCTGCGCGAACCATTGAAAGGTTTGGAAGGCTTCTTCGATCGTGAGAAAACGATACGCCCCCAATCCCGAGCGACGGTTTTGTTCCATAGGTAGCTTCTTTCTCAGATCCAGCGCTGAATATAAGCTGGGTTACTTGCAATGACTATATATTCAGCGTGTGACTTATTAGTCATATTGTATCATAACTATGAAGTCCATCAAGAAAAAAGCCACCAGATAGATCATACGGATGGTCTATAATCTACCTTTGCCCTGGCGTGTGCAAGATAGTCGTCTATCCAGGGCAGCGCCGCGTGCTCTCCGATCGCCAGGTGAGGACCCGCCATGCAAGATACGATTCCCAAACTCGATCCGGCTCTCTTGACCAACGTGCTGCGACAGGCTACGCGCCGCGATTCCATTGCGCTCGATACGTGGCAGATTCAGCCGCTCGACTACCAGAATCTTAGCCCCGCCTCGCGCGCGCTCTACCGTGTATCCGGCACCGGCGCTGATCGCGGCAAGACGGTAGACTGGTCGCTGATCCTCAAAGCGTTCAAAGCGCCCGCTGAGTCGAGCGACGATCCTAGCCAGCCTTTCTACTGGCAGCGCGAGCCGCTGGCCTATCAATCGGGCCTGCTGCCGAATCTGCCGGCCGGACTCGCCGCTCCAGCCAACTTTGGGAGCACCGAGCGCCCTGATGGGCAGATCTGGCTGTGGCTTGAGGATCTGGGCGCCGCAGACGAGACACCGTGGCCCCTTTCGCGGTATGGGCTTGCCGCGCGCCACCTGGGATTCTTCGGCGCCGCTGGTACTTCAAATCGCCGCGCCGCGCCCGCAGCCTGGCTCAGCCGGGGAATCATCAAAGCCTGGATTGCAGACTCGGCGGCGCAGATCGAGCGCATTCAGCGTCCGGGCGTGTGGGAGCATCCACTGCTCCGCGCAGCCTTCCCAACTCCGCCCACCGAGCAGATTGTGCGCTTATGGAACGAGCAAGATCGCCTGTGCGCTGCGCTTGAGCGGCTGCCCGGCACGATCTGCCATCACGATCTGTGGCGCAAGAATTTGTTTTCGCGGTCTACCGCCGACGGTCATGCGCAAACCGTGGCGATCGACTGGGAGCTGATCGGGCTGGGGGCGCTGGGAGAAGATGCGGCCAATCTCTTCGGCGTCAGCCTGCTGAATTTCGATGTCGAGGCCGAGCAGGCGCTGGAGCTGGAACAGATCATCTTTCAGGAATATCTGGCCGGATTGCACGCGGCGTGCTGGGACGGAGATGTGCAGGCTGTTCGCGCGGCGTTTGTGACCGCTTCGGCGCTGCGCTGCGTGTTTTCAACTGCCTGCTGGCCGGTGGCGATCGCGCTCGATACCAGCAACCGGTACATCGCGGAGACCGAGGCGCGCTGGAAGCGTCCTATCGATCAGATCTTCCGGCAATGGGCTGCCGTTACACGGCTGCTGCTGGAGCGCGCCGAAGAGGGCCGGACCTTGCTGCGGGCGCTGCTCTAAGATGTTCTGCGAGCGCATCGTGATACAAAGGGCTGAGCACGTTCGATCATTCAGACTCAGCCCCAGTTTGTGATTAGCTACCGCCGCCGCCACAGGTCAATGGACTACAATCCGGTAGCTGTACGTTGACCGAGACAGCGGTGGACTGATCCAGGTTAACCGAGACACCACCGTAGGTCGCGCCCAGGACCAGCAGCGCGATAGCAACGCGTTTCAGGTGTCGCATAAGCTTTCTCCTTTCGCAGGCATTATAGCTGACACACTCGAAAAATAGAGCCGATGATTACGGTAAACATCGCTGGAACGTAAACGCGGCAATCCGTGCTAGGCTCCGCTTAGCGCATGGTGCCGCGCGGCTCCGGCCACGCCAGATCAAAGCCCAGCACATTGCTCAGCAGCCGTTGAAAATCCGCCAGATGCTGCGGAGTGTTGCGCACCTGCCGCGCCGCCAGCCCGTTATTCAGGCAATACGCCGCCAGCGCGCCGGCAGCCTCGCCGATGTTCCACTCGACCGGATGGAGCCGGTAGCAGCCGTTGGTGATGTGCGTGACGCCGGCGTTTTTACAGGCGGGCAGCAGATTTTCTACCCGCACCGGGAGCAGCATGCCCAGTGGAATCTGGAACGGCCAGCTGGGAATATCGACATACGTGCGCAGCCCGGTGCTCGGGTGCAGATCGATCCGATAGCTGCCGATGCCCACACTATCGGCGAACACTTCGGAGCCCTGTTGCCGGCCGCGCGCCTCGACGCCTACATGCTGCTCCAGCACCGTAAACTCAGCCTGGATGCGCCGGCTTTCCCGGATGTAGATATGCTTGGCGAGCCCATCGCCGGTGCCGACAATATCGGGGCGCAGGCGCAGGCCGCGATAGCCATAGCCACCGTCGAGTCGCGGCGCTTCCGTCTGCATCCAGTACAGCATCGAGAGGCTGAGCTGCCGCGCGGCGCGCTGGTGCTGGCGGGCCTCCTCGTCGGGAACGCCGAGCAGCGGGCCGAGCCAATAATCGATCTGGGGCCAGTTCACCAGTGTGATGTCGCTCGGGTAGAGGCCATCGGGATAGTGTTTGCGATAGAAGATACGGCGGAAATGCCAGAAATCCTCGGCATGGGCCGCGTCTGTCGGGGCGTGAAAAATCGCGCGCTGCCGGGTTTGCAGTGTCTCGGGGTCCACGTCCGTCCAGCTCAGCTGCGGCGCCGGCCAGAAATCGGCCTGATAGCTCCGCCAGAACGTGTACTCCTCCGGCTGCGCGATCGTGTGATCCTCGTCCGGCAGATAATCGAGCGCGAAGCACCAGGAGACCGCCTGTTGATCCAGGGGATTGGCATCGCCCGGCAGCGCGTGCAGCTCACCGGTTTGGCGCTGGCTTTCAGCGCCGATCACATGCTCAACCTGCGCCAGCTCCAGCAGATCGCCCAGCTCGGTAGCGTCGAGGATATAGCGCGCCGCGATGACCACCGCATCGCCCGTCTGGTCGTCACGTAGCTGGACGGCACGCACATGATCGCCATCGGTCTCGACGGCGATCGGCCGGTGGCGCAGCAGCACCTGGAGCTGGCGGCTGGCACGAAAGGGAGCCAGCAGCTCTTCGAGCACGGCCAGCGCCACGCGTGGCTCATGGCAGAGCCCGCTGACCCAGCCCATGCCGGGGTTGAGATGCTCGTGCGCGCGTGCGGCGGGCAGCAGCGGATAATGCCGGCGATAGTAGGCGCGAATGCCCTGGCGCAGACGGCGATAGCTCGCAGTACAGCCCATGCCTTCGATCCACGGATGCTCGTCAGGTGGGACCGCCTGCGCCGTGAGCTGCCCACCAATCCAGTCGGTGGTTTCCGTCAGGATAACCTTCCGGCCCAGGCGCAGGGCTGCCAGCGCTCCGGCAATGCCACCAAGTCCGCCGCCTACAATCAGGATGTCTGTGCTCTGTTCCGCGCGCATCGATCCTCTCCCTACGACGTGTCTGCGCATCCGGCAGACCACTGGTATCGAGGCGAACTGAGCGTGTACACGGTCGATGAGATCGCCTAACTCAGAGCTTATGCCGACGCCTGCTGAAGCAAATCTGGTGAGTAGCTGGTTGGTGCAAGCAGGCGATCCTCAATCGCGCCGACCAGGTCGCCATGCTCGACGCTCGTCGTGCGCTTAATGTGCTTCCACTCTTCATCGGCCATGAACGCGGCCCAGGCACTGCGCAGTGTCTGCTCATCGGGCCAGACCAACAGGTAGACGAATTCGGTTCGCGCCTCGGTTTTGGCTTCCCACATGGCGATGATCGTAAACCCATAGGTTCGCATAATCCGTGCGGCATGATCGCGGAAGCGCGCGTGAAAAGCGTTTTTGTTATGCTCGAAGATTTCGTAGATCCGCAATTGCTGAATCATCGGTGTACAAACTCCTGGCCTTCATACCTGCAAGCGCTGGTGACCAAAGTATACCTGACAT
>DASWTQ010000216.1:0-4379 GCA_036402055.1 Herpetosiphonaceae bacterium | reverse complement strand
GAATCAGCGTGTTCAGCATTTCGCCGCAGAGCAGCGACAGCGCGGCTCCGGGAGCGCCCCAGAGCGGCACCAGCACCAGGAGCAGCCCGCCGATCACAAAAAGATTGAAGACGGCCAGCCGGGTGATCCAGCTGAAATGCCCGTATGCCTGGATCGTGCTGGTCAGGCAGGTGTTGAGTGTGCGAAAAATCAGCGCGATCGCCAGGATGCGCAGGATCGTGATCGCAGGTGTGTACTGCGGCAGAAACCACTGGATCACCAGCGGCGCGATCAGCGCCAGCGCCAGGCCGCAGAGCGCGCCGTAGACAAAGGTGACTGCGGCGTAACGCATAATCATCTGGCGCGTATCCTGGCGCTCATCGGCGAGCGTGGCCGCGATATGGCTGTAGACCGACATCGCGAAGGCTGCCGCGACCAGCAGCACCGGCTCCGTCAGCCGAAACGCCAGGCCGTAAAAGCCCACTGTCGCGGTATCGGCAAAGTTGCTGAGCACGATCACATCCAGCCGCGTGTACAGCGTGACGATCACGATCGTGCCGCCGATCGGCAATGCGCGCCGCAGCAGCGTCTTGATCTCGGCCACAGGCGCGCCGCCGATATGGATCGGCACCAGCCGGCGAAAGCGGTTGAGCACGATCGCCGCGCTGACGGCCTCGGCAACCGGCAGAATCGCCACGGTCAGCAAGATCGATGGGTAGATCAGAAAGAGCAGTGCGATCACGGCGATCGTGACGGCGTTGATGGCGACGACCGGCACGATAATCTGGTTGGTTTGCAGCCGCGCCTGAAAATAGTTGAGCGAAAAGTTCTGCCACAGGCCGGTGAAGATCAGCAGTCCCGCGACCGCGCCAATCTGGAGCTGCTCCCGAGGCTCGGTGAGCGCCAGGAAGAGCAGCAGCGCCGCGTAGGCGATCGCGCCGCAGACGATCTTGGTCTGGGCCACAGTCGCGGCCAGGCGCTGGCGGTAGCTCTCGTTCTGCGTGGTGGCAAACTCGCGAATCACCAGCGTATCGACGCCGAAGTCGGCGACGACCTTCGCGATCTCGGCGACGGTCATCGCGAACACAATCATGCCGAAGATGTCGGGATTCAGAAAGCACGCGATAATAAATAAGCAGATTACTCTGGTTAGCGTGTTGGCTCCGCGCAGGATCGTTACCGAGAGCGTGTTAGAAACCAGAGGATTGATGCGGTTTTTGAGTATTGATGGCATGTATTTGATCGATCGCGATCGCTATTGCTCGTCACCGGAATCTTGAAACAAGCATCTATCGCGCGTACTGATATTTATAATCTCTTTACGAAAACCAACTTGTGAGCTGTACGTTCAGCCAACGCTCTGATCGACACAGCCGCACGCTGCTGCCCAAAATCCGGCCCGTGGATCAGTCGGGTAGTATAGGTTGGCGCTGGGACACTGTCAAATAAAGTCACGGCAAACAAACGAGGACACGCCGGAGCGCGTCCTCGCAATCCTGATGATCGAGCGAATCTAGCTGAGCGTCGGCCAGACCTCAAGCTTGGTCTTGACGCGTTTGATCACCTCGTCGGTGAACTCAGTGGTCGTCGCGTGGCCGCTCAGGTCGGCTGTGCGAACGCCGTCGTAGACCGCCTCCATGCACGACTCCGAGATCGCGCGGGCGGCCATCGCGGCCTGCTTGCTGCCGACGAAGTTCAGCAGCGAGCCGCCGGCCAGGATCATCGCCAGCGGGTTGGCAATGTTCTTGCCGAAGAGCGACGGCGCGGTGCCGTGCGGCGCCTCGGCCATGACCGCTTTGGCATTCAGCTCGTCGTCGAAGGCCAGCAGCAGCGACTCGGCCCCGGCGATCGAGCCGAACATCTGCATCACCAGATCCGAGAGACAGTCGCCGTCGCGGTTGAGCGAGGGAATCACCAGCGGCTCCTCGCCGGCCGTCAGCAGCAGCGCGTAGGTCGCGTCGATCAGCTGCGGCGAGTAGCGCACATCCGGGTAGCGCTCATGGGCGGCGTCCATCTCTTCTTTGAGCATGCCCTCGTAGATCGGGCTGACCGTGTACTTGGGACCGCCGAAGACTTTGCCGTTGACGCGCTTGGCCTGCTGAAACGCAAACTCGGCGACCATCCGGCATATACGGCGGCTGATCTTCTCGGTGCGATAAGCCCACTCGTCGAGGCCCTCGCCCTCGCGCCACTCCTTCGCGCCGTAGGCATCGTCGACGGCCATGCGCACCACCGAGATCGGCGCGAACACACCGCCGACCGGGCGAATGCCGGGTATGCGCCGTCCGGTGCGCAGAATCACGGTACCGTCGATCGCCTTGCGCAGGATCGCGTTGGGGCTGCCGACATCGTTCTTGGTCTCGGGCGTGATCGTGGCCGCCTTGAGGCCGAGGCCAGTCTCTTTCATGCGCGCGGCAGCGTCGTTGACAACCTGATTGTTGGTCTCGCGGCGCTTCTCAAGGCTGAGATCGAACCGCTCGAAGGCCAGATCCACTTTGATGACCGACGGGTCGAGGACGCGTAGCGCTTCTTCGAGCAGCTCCTGGCCGGTCTGGTCGCCTTCGAGCACAACGATGGTTGGTGTTGCCATTATTCAGCTCCTTTGCTATCTATGTCGGTGTCGGGCATGGTCTAAAGTTGGGCCATTGTAGCATAGGCAGGCCCTCACCCCCGGCTGCGCCGTCCCCTTCCCCGAACCTCGGCGGGCCTCCGCCTCGGTTGCGACAGGAGAGGGGAAATGCTGAGAGATCGTGGTCTACACAGCAAACCGCACCCGAAACGAGCGAATCTCAAAGGGCCGGATCGCGAACCGCAAGGTGTCGCTGGTGATGGAGAGGTCGTCGATGGCCCTCACCCCCCTGCCCCCCTCTCCCACTGCCGTAGGCGAGGGGGAAGTTGGTACTTCATTGTTTCTTTGTTCGCTTGTTCCTTTGTTCTTTTGTTCTCCGCCAGGTTCTAGGTTCTTGGTTCTTGGTTCTTCTAACAGATTGCACTCCTCCACGTCCCGGATCGGCTGCGCGAACGTGAGTGTCACCGGCCCGCGCTGGTTATGCGCCTCGTAGACCCGCACGATCACGCCGTCGCCGTCCTCGGCCGTTTTGATCGTATCCAGCATGACGTGTGCCGCATCGCAGTGGACGAAGGCGGTGGATTGCTGGCTTGGCCGGCTCTCGCTCGACGGCTGCGGACGATAGGCGATCAGCGGGATGTTTAGCTCGGCGGCGCGGCGCACAACCTCGCCTTCGCGCCAGTCGCCGGCGTGCGGCAGCAGCGCGTAGGTGAAGCGCTGAATTCCCTGGTCGGCGTTAGGATCGGGATTCACGCCCGACTTGAGCAGCGTGATACGCATCACGTTGTGGTGCAGATCGTGGCCGTACTTGCTGTCGTTGAGCAGCGCCACGCCGTAGCCGGCCTCGGACAGATCGATCCAGCGGTGGGCGCAGGTCTCGAAGCGCGCCACATCCCACGAGGTGTTGCGATGCGTCGGCCGCTCGACCGCGCCGAACTGGATCTCGTAGGTCGCGCGAGTGGCGTTGATCGCGACGGGAAAGCCGGCTTTGAGCAAAATCTGGTGCTCGTGCCAGTCGATCTCGGTCGCGAAGTCGATGCGCGGCAAGTCGCTGTAGATCAGAATGCGCTGGCGGATTGTGGACTTGAGGAAGCGCCGCGTGATCTCGACGCCGCCGCGAATCGGGCCGCTCTCGACCACGGTGATGCTCTGCACGTCCTGGATCGGATACGGCTTCTCGGCGTAGAAAATATCGATGTCCCAGGCGTCGTAGTTTAGCGGCCGGTCCTCGAAGGCGATCAGCTGATTGGCGCGCTGGCCCGGCTCCAGCACATCGCGGTCGTAACGCTTGTCGTAGATCGCGCCGATCTCGCCGCTGCTGTCGAGGTCGATGCGGAAGAACTGATTTTCCAGCGTTTCGGTCGTGATCGTCAGCGGCGCGGATTGGCTGCTCGAATCGACGTGGGCAAGATCATTCAGCCCATAGCCCGCCGCGCCAAATCCAGCGACCAGCAGGCCGCGCTCGCCGTCCAGATTTTCGACAGGCTGCACCGCCAGCGCGGTCTCGTCAAGATTCTCGGCGATCGTTTGCGGCACGAAGAGCGGATCGCTGCGCTGCCAGCCGAGCGTGTTGATCGCCAGCAGGTTGGCAGCGCTGCCGGCCGTGAGCGTCGCCAGGGCCTGGTCGCGCACCTGCCGCCCGATGCGCATGATCTCCGCGAACTGCTGGCGAGCATCCTGGTAGACCTCAGGGATCGACGAGCCGGGCAGAATGTCATGGAACTGGTTCAGCAGGATCAGCTTCCAGCCCTGGTTGATCAGCTCGCGCTGGGTGTCGCCTCCAGCGAGCGCGGCCCACGCGGCCAGGAACTCCGCGTCGTGGAACATCTGC
>DASWTQ010000215.1:0-2595 GCA_036402055.1 Herpetosiphonaceae bacterium | reverse complement strand
CGCCGATGCAGCCCGCGAACTGCTCGGCGGCGGCGCGCATCGCGCGGGCGTTGTCGAGCGCCGCTGTCAGGTCGCCGCCCAACTCGCACTTGAGCTTGACAACGTAGCGCCGGTCATCAGTTATATAAACTTCGGTCTCGTTGCCCCCAGCGATCCGCTCCAGGTAGAGATCGCGGTCCACGGGCGCGAAGACCTCATCGCTGTAAAGTGTTGCTGTCATATCTTCCAAATGCTATAGTTTCCGTCGTCATTATAGACGACCGGCACGGACTGCCTGTTGCACCACGGCTGGCAGCGCGCTTGCCAAGGAGGCCGCTCGATGTCCACTCCGCCTGCTGCTCCCGCCTTCGATTACGATGTGTTTATCTCGTATAGCTCCAAGGATGCTGTCTGGGTACGCGGTGAGCTGTTGACTCAGCTCAAAGATCGCGGCTACCGCGTGTGTATCGACTTCGAGTGTTTCAGGATTGGCGCTCCGAGTATTACCGAGATGGAGCACGCCGTCCAGACGAGCCGCCATACGCTGCTGGTGCTCACGTCCAATTATCTGCAAAGCGACTGGACCGAGTTCGAGACGCTGATGGTGCATACGCTCGATCCGGTGAATCGCGGCCTGCGCCTGCTGCCGCTGCTCAAGGAGCGCTGCGAGATTCCGCTGCGTCTGCGCCCGTTTACCTACGTCGATTTCACCGATCCGCACAATCAAGCATTTGCCTGGAGCCGTCTCGTCGGCGCGCTTGGTCCTCCCGCCGATGTGTTGCCGCTCGATAAGCTCGATCCAGACGTGATCCCTGACGTTGCGCCGCTGCCTGCCGGCTCTCGTATGCCGCTCAGCCGCAATCCGCTGTTCGTCGGCCGCGAAGATGATCTGCGGGCACTGGCGGGGGTGCTCAAAGCCGGCGGCACGGCGGCGATCGGGCAGATCGCGGCGGCAACCGGGCTCGGTGGCATCGGCAAGACGCAGCTGGCCTGTGAGTTTGCGCACCGCTACGGGCAGTTCTTCACGGGCGGTGTCTTCTGGCTGAGCTTTGCCGATCCGGCCGTGGTGCCGTCCGAGGTTGCGGCCTGCGGCGGTGTGAGCGGCATGGATCTCGGCGCGGACTTCGAGGCGCAGCCGCTCGACAAACAGGTGCAAATCATACAAACGATGTGGGAGAGCCCGACTCCGCGCCTGCTGATCTTCGATAACTGCGAGGACGAGGCGCTGCTGGATCAGTGGCGGCCAAAAACCGGCGGCAGCCGCGTGCTCGTGACGAGCCGCCGTCAGCAGTGGAGCCCGGCGCTGGGAGTAGAGGCTCTGCATCTTGAGGTGCTGCCCCGCCCCGAAAGTATCGCGCTGCTCCGCAAGTTCCGCGACGATCTCCGAGAGGATGAGCCAGACCTCAACGCGATCGCCAAGGAGCTAGGCGATCTGCCGCTGGCGCTGCATCTGGCCGGCAGCTTCCTGCTGAAATATCGCCATGCGATCACGCCAGCGCAGTACCTCGAACGCCTGCGCAAACCCACGCTCCTCGACGATCGCTCCTTGCGCGCGGCCGACATCTCGCCGACGAAGCACGTGCAGCATGTGGCGCGCACCTTTGAGCAAAGCTACGAGAAGCTTGATCCCGCTGATCCAACCGACGCGTTGGCGATTAAGCTCTTAGAGCGCGCCGCCTACTTTGCTCCTGGTGAGCCGCTGCCGCGTTGGCTGCTGGTGCAAACTCTCAAGCTGTCGGAAGATGATACTGATGCAATGCTGCAAGCCGAAGATGCCCTGAGCCGCTTGATTGATCTTGGTCTGCTAGAGACTGAGGATGAGGATGATTTACGTCTCCATCGGTTGCTATCAGTATTTGTGCGTGCCATCGCAATAGATGCTAAGGCACAAATGGCGGTAGAAGAAACCATGTCGAATGTAGCTCGTTATTTCAACAGTAAAGGCGATCCACGCCCGCTGCTGACCTTACAATCTCATCTGCGTTTCATCACTGATCGAGCACAGCAGCGTGAGGATGAGTTGGCAGCAAGATTGTGTAGTACGCTGGATTATCACCTTGGTATGATCGCTGATTATGCAGGGGCGAGAATATATTCTGAGCGGGCTTTGGCTATCCGGGAGCGACTGTTGGGATCGGAGCATCCAGATACGGCGAATAGTCTGAATAACTTGGGTGAGTTGCTACGGGAACAAGGTAATCTCAAGGGATCTCGCGAATACCTTGAGCGGGCACTGGCGATCTGGGAGCGGGTGTTGGGAACGGATCATCCAGACACAGCGACGATCCTGAATAATCTAGGGTTAGTGCTACGGGCGCAAGGTAATTTGGCTGAGACCCAGGTCTACTTTGAGCGGGCACTACGGATTGATGAAGCGATATATGGCCCAGATCATCCTGAGGTAGCAATAGATTTGAACAACCTGGGCGGTGTACTGCAAGATCTGCATGACTATGCAGGGGCACGGCGATACTATGAGCGAGCATTGGCGATCTGGGAGCGGGTGCTGGGTAGGGAGCACCCGAATATGGCGTATAGCTTGAACAACTTGGGTAATGTGCTACAAGATCTACATGACTATTCAGGCGCGTGGGAATACCATGAGCAGGCGCTGGC
>DASWTQ010000214.1:0-8657 GCA_036402055.1 Herpetosiphonaceae bacterium | reverse complement strand
CATCTTGAGCAGGCCGCGAAAAGTGCCAACGTGCCGCCTGACAAGATTGACGAGACGGTACAATCGCTGTCTGCGCACTTAGGCTGGGATATCACGAAAGGGTCGGCGGGGCAACAGCCATCTAAAAGCCGCAGCCGAGGTCGACAGATCAAGGACAAATAGAAAAGAGATTAATCATGACCTACTCAATTGTGGCCTACGACGGCACAAGCCAGCAGTTTGGTGTCGGAGTGCAGACGCACCAGCCGGCGGTGGGCGTGGGCGTGCCGTGGGTCAAAGCCGGCGTCGGCGCGATTGCCACGCAGTCGGTGACCAATCGGGGATTCGGGCCGCTGGGTCTTGAGCTACTGGCGGGCGGCCTGAGCGCCGAGCAAACCCTGGCCGCGCTGCTGGCGAGCGATCCCGAGGCCGCACTGCGTCAGGTTGCGATCGTGGATCGCGAGGGGCGGGTGGCGGCGCATACCGGCGCACGCTGTATTCCGTTTGCGGGTCACCGGCTGGGAGACGGCTATAGCGTTCAGGCCAACATGATGCTGCGCGATACCGTTCCCAATGCGATGGCCGAGGCGTTCGAAGCCGCGCAAGGATTGCTGATGGAGCGGCTGCTGGTGGCGCTGGAGGCAGCCGAGGCCGAGGGCGGCGATATTCGCGGCGCGCAGTCGGCGGCGCTGCTGGTGCTGAGCAGCAATGGAGGGCCGGAGTGGCACAACGTCGTCTGCGATCTGCGGGTGGACGATCATGTCACGCCGCTGGCAGAGCTGCGGCGCCTGGTGGAGCAGCGACTCGCAGATCGGCTGAGCGACGAGGGCGAAGAGCAGGCCAGGCGTGGTGAGATCGAGGCGGCAATCGCGACCTTTGCCGAGGCACGGGCCCGCAGCCACGATCCGAGTGAGCTTCAGTTCTGGCAGGCGATGGTTCTGGCGGACGAGTGTCAGCGCTTCGACGAGGCGCGCGCACTGCTGCGGGATCTCGTGTCTCGTGAGCCACAGTGGCGCGAGCTGATTTCGCGTCTGGTGCCGGCGCAGCTGATCAAGCCCGAGACGGCGGAGCGACTCCTGGCCGAGGAGGAATCATAAGCGGACTTCGGGAGATTCACTCCCAGGCGGCATGACTGCTTGCAGGTATTCGAGCCCATCCACAATATGCGCCTTCCAATACGTCCAGTTATGACCGCCCGCAATGTAGGCAACTTTATGCGGAACGTGGAGTCGCCTCAGCACCTCAGCCAGCCGTTGTGTTTGATCATACGCGTCGCCGTCGTTGTCGCCTGGCGCAACACCTAGATAGATGTGCAAGCTGGCGATCTTGGACACCTGAGGAGCGTAGCTAATCGGCGAGTTGAAAGCTTTGGTCGCGGCGTCGGCCCAGATCGTCTGGCCAGTCCAGGTGCGGGCAGCCAGGTAGTTGCCGCTCAAGCCGATCACATAGCCAAACAGGTTCGGATGGTGAAAGCTGATGTTTACGGCCCCGAACGCGCCAGTGGATAAGCCGCCGATCGCGCGATGCGTGCGCTCTGCAAGCGTGCGATAGTGGGCGTCGATGTAGGGGATTACTTCCTGCACTATATAATCTTCGGCGCGCAGCTGGCCATCACCGCTGTTCGCCCACTCCGTATCACTGTAGGGGCCGCCGTTACCGTCCGGCAGCACGACAATCATCGGACGCAGCCGACGCGTGTAGATCAATGCATCCATTGTTTGATCGATCCCGGCCGCCTGATACCAGTCGGTGTACTTGCCGGGAGCACCATGCAACAAGTACAGCACCGGATAGCGCTGTCGGCCGGTGTCGTAGCCTGGCGGCAGATAGATGTAGAATGGATGATCGCCCGGCAGAAGCCTGGATGTAATCTTGCCCAACTCCATGCGACCGTGCAGGAGCGGCGCCGGCAATGCGGCAGTGGGCTGCGCCGGCGTCAAAATCTCCGCCGCCATGCCCTCGCTCTTTTGCCATGGCGGCAGCTGGTACATCAGGTAATACACGCCGACATAGATCGACCCTACCAGCAGTGGCACGATCAACAGGAGTCTCCGACCGATGCACCGGTACGTTGGCCTGGCTGCCCGCGTCGTTTGTCGTTGCTCTTCAGCCATCGCGATCCGCGCTCCCTTGAAGCAAACTGATCGTCAACCTGACTCATCGTTACTCTACAGCGCAAAGCTAAGACACAGCTAAAGAACACCTGAATCCTTGCTAAATATCTGGCCTGGAGACTCTTGAGTCATGGCTTCTGCGGGTGGACAAAGGCTAGCTCTGAGAGGAGATCGTGAGCTGCTGGCCGAGGAAGGATCGTAAGCGCCGCTACGACTCAGTGTGTAGAAGTTTTGCGTAGTGGTTGTCCAAACGCTACCGCCCAGCAGGCGCATCTGCCGTCCTCGTCGCCGTAGAGTTCGGGTGCCAGGATCAATGATGCCCAAAGGACTTGTCTAAAGCCAGGAGCTTCTTCTGCGTAGCGCGTGTCTCGGAATGATCAGGGCCGAGGCGCAGCTCAAAAATGGCCAGCGCTCGTCGCAAGCGATCCAGCGACTCCACGGATGCACCTTGAGCGTACAGCACCAGTCCCAGCTGATACAGGCTCCGCGCTGTGTCGCGGTGCTCAAGCCCAAATGCCCGATCGCGAATCGCCAGTGCCTGCTCGTGATAACTGCGCGCACGCGTATAATCGCCCTGGAGCCTGTACAGCACGCCCATAGTATGCAGGCTCCAGGCCGTATCCAGATGTTCGCGCCCGAGCGTTCGCTCCCGAATGCTCAGCGCCTGCTCGTGGCACTCACGTGCTCGCTCGTATTCGCCCTGTGCTCGCCAGACCATACCGAGATGATGCAGGCACCAGGCCGTTTCTGGATGCTCACGTCCCAGCGCTTGTTCGCGGATCGCCAACGCCTGCTCGTGATATTCTCGCGCTTGATCGTGCTGGCCCTGAAGCCTCAGAATGACACCTAAGCCGTTCAAACTCCAGACGATGTCTGGATGCTCGCGTCCCAGCGCTCGTTCCTGAATCGCCAACGCCTGTTCGTGGTAATCCTGTGCTCGATCATAGTCACCCTGCATTCTCCACACCACGCCGAGGCCGTTCAGACTCCAGGCAATATCTGGATGCTCGCGTCCAAACACCCGCTCACGAATGGCCAGCGCCTGCTCATGATATGCGCATGCCCGAGCGTACTCACCCAAGATTCTCCAGACTGCGCCCAGATTATGCAAAATCCAGGCAGTATCCCTATGCTCACGCCCAAACACCTGTTCCCGAATAGCCAGCGCCCGCTCATAATAGCGCAGCGCGCCAGTGAAATCGCCTTGTTCACGGAGCACCTTACCTAAACAGTACAAACTCCAGGCAGTATCTGGATGAACCTTGCCTGTCAGGCGCTCACGAATCGCCAATGCCTGCTCGTGGTATATGCGCGCCCGAGCATACTGGCCCTGGGCTCTCAAGACTACGCCCATGTTATGCAGACTCAAAGCCGTATCTGGATGCTCACATCCAAGCACGCGTTCCTGAATCGCTAATGCACACTCAAAATATCTTTGCGCCTCGGGATATAACCCGAACAGCCATACATTGTCGCCAAGCGCGGTGTATAAGCCTGCAAGCCGCGCATCTTCATGGAACTTCGCACGTTCGATCACAAAACGAAGATGCGGCTGTAATGCCAGCGACGGACCAAGATCGCCGCGCATATTGATGTCATCGACTACCCAGCGCATGGTCGCGTCCACCGACTCCCGCGCGTCGGCATCTGGCGCGACAGCCAGCACAAAAGCCACCAGCAGCTGATGCAGACGCAGCGTGTCCTCGTCGTCGGGCTCCAGCAGGCCCAGGTCGATCAAGCGGAGCAGGGCATCCTCAGCCAGCAGCACCGCGTCAGGGCCGTCAGCCAGCGTCATCGTTTGCAGCAGCCAGCGTGGAATAGGCACGCCGGGCGCCAGATGCGCAGCGTAGGCCAGTAGTTTACGGGCCATGACATCGGTTGGATCAGCCTGATCCAGACGCTCGTAGCTCTGCTCGAATGTACGCGCCACATGCTGCACATGCCTGGTTGGCGAAAGGCCCGCCGATCGCAGCGAGCGATCATCGAGAATCGTCGGCGTGTGCAGGCGCTGGAGGTACTGGAGCGGCGTGATCGCATGACGGTATTTCGCCAGAAAGCTGCCCGCCAGATGCAGGGCCAGCGGCAGATCGCCAAGTGTGGCAGCGATAGCTTCAAGCTCGGGATTGTCTGGCGGCAACTCCGGGCGGAAGGTACGCAGCAAGGCCTGGCTTTCATGGCGCGGCAGCACATCCAGCGGCAGCTGCCGCACGCCGAGTGCCGGGTCCCAGTAGTGACGACGGCTCGTGATCAGCACGCGGCAGCCACCGTGCTTGGGCCGCCAGCGATCGAGCAGCGCGACATCCTCACAGTTATCGAAGACCAGCAGACGCGCGACCGGCGCCTCCCAGGCTCGACTCACGCGCCGCACCTGCTCGTCAAGCGAGAGCATGCCGAACTCAGGACTTAAGTGCATGGTATCGACGCCGCCGCAGGCCGCCACCTCGGCAGGAATCGCCGCAGGATCGGCGAAGCTGAGCCACAGCACGCCGCCGGTAAAAAACTGCCCGTAGCGGTGAACGAACTCGCAGGCCAGCTGTGTCTTGCCGATGCCGCCTAAGCCGGTCACGGCCGCGATCTCCAGCCGACCAACCGCTTCGCAGCCGACTCTCAGTGCATCTGCCAGCTGGCGCAGTGCCAGCTCCCGTCCGACAAATAGCGGGTTATGGCTCAGCAGCATACGGGAGCCAGCAGGCAAAGGTGCCGGTCCAGGAATCGCATCTCCAGCTAGCGCCTCCAGCCGTGGAGTACCCACGTCGACAGGTGCTGACACGTTTTGAGCTGCCTGTGAGGCCGATAGTCGGTCCGCACAGCGCTCTGCGCGCGCAACCTGGAGAAACATCGCGCGCTCAGCAGGGGGAATTTGCAAACAGGTAGCCAGCACTTCTGCAATCTCGCGCGATGGACGAAACGCATCTGCTTCGATCTTGCGAATGGAGATTTCGGCGCAGCCCACGCGATCTGCCAGAGCCGCCTGGGTAAGATCCAGGGCTCTGCGCCGGCGACGAACCCAGCTACCAAAAGAAAAATTTTCGTCTGTGCTTTCTGTCATTACCCGTTCATCCTTCATCTGCACATCTATATATTTCGTAATACATCTGGGTACAAGTAAATGTTAGGCTCAAACACAACCGACGATCGCTGAGTTTGACGGAGGATAGCACCCAACCACGGAGGCTAAGCCGGATTGACACAGCGACAAAGCAGATAGTTCAGTCAGGTGGATTCTGGAAGAAGTGGCAGCAGCGTGGTTGGGCGTTGCTCTGTATCAATTCGTGCTCTTGCTGTCTCCACCGCACACCGATCGTACGATACAGCAATTGTATGATGAAATATTTTCATTTCCTGTGCATGGATACCGAGTACCTATCTCATCTAGCCTAAAGGAGCCGGGCATGGAGACCAAATGTTTAAAAAGTGTTGCAAATCCCCATAATTGCCAGTATAGTTATCTTCCGTCCACGGTTCGCCGAACCGCTCACCACTCCACGTCCAAATCATATCTCTTGTCCTGAGGAGACAAACCATTGCGCAAGATCGTGAGTCTTGGTCTGGCCCTGCTGCTGATCGCGCTGGGCCTGGGTTCCGCTGTGCAGGCCGCTCCCACCGCGCTGACAGCCGGCGACATAGCCATTGTAGGATTCAACTTCGATGACGGCGACCAGTTTGCATTTGTGCTGCTGCGCAACATCGAGGCCGGCACGCAGATCTCGTTTACCGACAACGGCTGGACGAGCAGCAATACTTTTCGCACCGGTGAGGGCACGTTCACCTGGAGCGCGCCGACCAACCTGGCGGCAGGAGCGGTCGTGACGCCGGCGCTGAGCGGCGTTGCCTTCGCTGCGGACGGCGATCAAATTCTGGCCTACCAGGGATCGGCCGCCGCTCCGATCTTTATCTACGCGCTCAACAGCGAGGGTGCAGGCGTCTGGCAGACCAGCGCGACCAGCAGCAACACGTCGGCGCTGCCCTCCGGGCTGACCAACGGCACGACGGCAGTGGCGCTGAACGAGATCGACAACGCCAGGTACATCGGCACCACCAGCGGCAGCCGCGCTCAGCTGCTCACGTCGATCGGCAACCGCGCCAACTGGTCCGGCAGCGACACCACGCGCCAGACGATGCCGGCCGGGCCATTCACGGTAACCGGCACCACGCCGACGCCAACCAGCACGCCCGTGCCGTCCACGCCGACGCCAACCGCCCCGCCGTGCCCCGCCGCAACGATCACAGCCATCGGCGCGATCCAGGGAACCGGCACGAGCAGTCCCCGCAGCGGCCAGAGCGTAACGATTCGCGGCGTGGTCACGGCGGATTTCCAGGGCAGCAGCGAGCTTAGCGGCTTTTTCGTTCAGGACGCGGGCGACGGCAGCACCGCCAGCTCAGATGGCATCTTTGTGGCCTCGACGGTAGCGGTGAGCACCGGCAACGCCGTGCAGGTCACGGGCACAGTGGCCGAGTCGGGATCGCGCACGCAGCTCGGCAGTGTGAGCAGCGTCACCGTCTGCGGCACGGCTCCCACGATCACGCCCGTCAATCTGTCACTGCCGGTCGCGGCGACCACCGACCTGGAAAAATACGAGGGCATGCGGATCACGTTCCCGCAGACGCTCTACGTGATCGAAAACTACACGCTGGGTCGCTACGGCGAGGTCGCGCTGGCCTCCGAACGGCTGTGGACGCCGACCAACGTGACCACGCCCGGCTCGGCTGCGATCGCGCTTCAGGCACAGAACAATCTTAAGCGCATTCTGCTGGACGACGGCAGCACCGTGCAAAATCCCGACCCGATCGAGTTTCCGACGCCGAGCCTGACGGCCGCCAACACGCTGCGCAGCGGCGCTACGGTCGCCGGTCTCACGGGCGTGCTCGACTATGCGAATAGCGCCTATCGCGTTCAGGCCACGGTTCCGCCGAGCTGGAATCACACCAATCCGCGCGTCGCCAACCCGAGCGTCAGCGGCTCGCTGCGGGTCGCCAGCTTCAACGTGCTGAACTACTTCAACGGCCCGACCTTCCCGACCAGCCGAGGAGCCAGCACCGCGACCGAGTTCACGCGCCAGCGCGACAAGATCCTCAGCGCGATCCTGGCGATGCGCGCGGACATCATCGGTCTGATCGAGCTGGAGAACGACGGCTACAGCAGCGGCAGCGCGATTCAAGATCTGCTTAGCGGATTGAACAGCCGCGCTCCCGCCGGGACGAGCTACGCCTTTATCAATCCGGGCGTGACGCAGGTCGGCGGCGACGAGATCACTGTTGGTCTGATCTACCGCGTGGAGACGGTGCAGCCCGTGGGCGCGGCCAGGATCAAGACCGACAGCGCGTTCGCCTCGCAGAATCGCCCGCCGATGGCGCAGACGTTCCGCCAGATCGCGACGGGCGGCAAGCTCACCGTTGCCGTCAATCACTTCAAGTCCAAAGGCTCGGCCTGCGCCGGCGATCCCGACACCGGCGACGGCCAGGGCAACTGCAACCAGACTCGTGTGGACGCGGCCAACGCGCTGACATCCTGGCTGGCGACCGATCCCACGGCCAGCGGCGACGCGGACTTTTTGATCGTCGGCGATCTCAACGCCTACGCCAAGGAAGATCCGATCACCGCGATCAAGAGCGCGGGCTATACCAACCTGATCGAGCGCGACCTGGGCCTGAGCGCCTACTCGTACGTGTTCGACGGCCAGGCGGGCTATCTCGACCACGCTCTGGCGTCGAGCAGCCTGGCAGCGCAGGTCGTCGCGGCGACCGAGTGGCACATCAACGCCGACGAGCCGATCGTGCTGGACTACAACACCGAGTTCAAAACGAGCGGCCAGATCAGCAGCCTGTACAGCGCCGATCCGTACCGCTCGTCGGATCATGATCCGGTTGTCGTGGGCCTGACGCTCAATCCCTAGCGGATCAGCCTTTGGGAGCCGGAGCAGTCCGGCTCCCATGCTAGGGCAGAATAAATCCTCTGGCGCACGAGTCGTCGATCACCTGGAGCACATAGGGCCACAGCGCGGGCGCTCCCTCCTGGATCGGGCTCATGCGGCGCAACACCTGCTCGCGGGTAATCTGATGGATACGCCAGGTGCCGCCGTCGGTGCGGTAGTTGTGCAGCAGCGGCTGGAGCCGATCCAGCGCGTTGGCAAAGCGGGCGCTCGGCGTCAGGCCGGACTCGAACTCCTCCCACAGGCCGCGCATCTCGCCGCCAAGATCGTCGGGCAGCAGCCCGTAGAGATAGGTGGCCGCCTCCTGCTCGCGCGCCGCCTTGTCGAGATTGCCTTGCGCATCGTAGCAGAAGGTATCGCCGGCGCGAATCTCGACAATATCGTGCAGCACCAGCATTTTCAGCACACGCAGCAGATCAGTCTCGGGCGGCGCGTACTCCAGCAGTGTGAGCGCCATCGTCGCCAGGTGCCAGGAGTGCTCGGCGGTGTTTTCCCGCCGCGACCCGTCGATCAGCAGCGTCTGGCGCAAAACATGCTTGAGCTGATCCAGCTCGACAATAAACCGAATCTGCTGATCCAGCCGCTGTTCCCCTGCAAGCGTCACGTGATCCCACCTTTCAGGATTTATAGCTCG
>DASWTQ010000213.1:0-14352 GCA_036402055.1 Herpetosiphonaceae bacterium | reverse complement strand
GTTCGATCTGACGATCGAGATCTCGGACGCGATCAGCCGTATCGGCTACAACCTGAGCCTCTTCGACGGCGCGACGATCGCCCGGCTGGCCACGCACTTCGAAACGCTGCTCGCCGGCATCGTGGCCAATCCCGACGCGCGGCTGGCCGATCTGCCGCTGCTGACCACCGAGGAGCGCCAGCAGATTCTCCACGACTGGAACGCGACACGCCGCGAGTATCCGCGAGATCGCTGTGTTCACCAGCTGATCGAGGAGCAGGCCGCGCGCACGCCCGATGCGGTTGCGGTGCTCTACGGCGACACGCAGTTGACCTACGCTCAACTCAATCGGCGCGCGAATCAGCTGGCCAATCATCTGCGATCGCTGGGTGTGGGCGCAAACGCCCAGGGTGATACGCTGGTCGGCGTGTGCTTGGATCGCTCGCTCGATCTGGTTGTCAGCCTGCTGGCGGTGCTCAAAGCCGGTGCTGCCTACGTGCCGCTCGATCCAACCTATCCCGAGGAGCGGCTGGCCTACATGCTCGACGATGCGGGCGTGGCCGCCGTGATCACGCAGCGGCAACATGCCGCCACGCTGCCGCAGGTCGCGCCCGTCGTCTGCCTCGACGCCGACTGGACCACGATCGCGCTCCAGCCGGAGATGTCGCCCGGCTCACAGGTCGCGCCCAACGATCTGGCGTATGCGATCTACACCTCGGGCTCGACCGGCCGGCCCAAAGGCGTGATGATCCCGCATCGCGCGCTGACCAACTTTTTGTGCGCCATGCAGGAGCAGCCCGGATTCAGCGCGGCCAATACCTTGATCGCGGTCACGACGGTCGCCTTCGACATCGCCGGATTAGAGCTGTATCTGCCGTTGATATCGGGTGGATCGCTGCTGCTGCTCAGCCGCGAGGCCGCCGCCGACGGCGCTCAACTGCGCGAGGCGCTGGGGCGCTTCCCGGCTCCGGTGATGCAGGCCACGCCCGCAACCTGGCGCTTGCTCCTCGAATCTGGCTGGACCGGCAACCCGGCGCTGCGAGCGTTCTGCGGCGGCGAGGCCCTGCCCCGCGATCTGGCGAATCTCGTCTCGGAGCGCGTGGCCGAGCTGTGGAATCTGTACGGTCCCACGGAGACCACGATCTGGTCGACGGCCGGGCAGATCGCGCAGGGTGAGCGGCCGGTCGCGCTGGGCCAGCCGATCGCCAACACGCAGCTCTACATTCTGGATCGCAGCGGGCAGCCGGCGCCGATCGGCGTGTGGGGCGAGCTGCACATCGGCGGCGATGGCCTGGCGCGCGGCTATCGCAATCGGCCTGAGTTGACCGCCGAAAAATTCGTGCCCGATCCTTTCTCCTCCGAGCCCGGCGCGCGGCTGTACAAAACCGGCGACCTGGTGCGCTATCGCGGCGACGGCTCGATCGAGTTTCAGGGCCGGATCGACTACCAGGTCAAGATTCGCGGCTTCCGCATCGAGCTGGGCGAGATCGAGCACGCGCTGTCGGCGCATCCGTCGATCAGCGAGGCTGCGGTGATCGTGCACACCGACGAGGCTGGCGATCAGCGGCTGGTGGCCTTCGTGGTTGAGAACCCAGAACCCAGAACGGAGAACCTAAATCTGGAGTCGGATGGTTCTAGGTTCTTGGTTCTAGGTTCTTCGTTGCGCGAGTTTCTTGCGCAACGATTGCCGGCCTACATGATCCCGTCCGCGTTTGTGGCGCTGCCCGCGCTGCCGCGCACGCCCAACGGCAAGCTCGATCGCAAAGCGTTGGCCGCCGATACGACGCCGGTGCTTGACCAATCTCAGGCTTACGTCGCGCCGACCACGCCCGAGGAAGAGATGCTGGCCGAGATCTGGTGCGGCATCCTGCGCCGGGAGCAGATCGGCATCCACGATAACTTTTTCGCGCTGGGCGGCCACTCCTTGCTCGCGACCCAGCTGATCGCCCGCGTTCAAAGCGCGTTTCAAGTTGAGCTGAACCTGAGCACCATTTTCGAGGCACCGACCATCGCCGAGATGGCCTACATCATCGAAGATCGGCTGCTGGAAAAGCTGGCGGCTCTGTCCGACGACGAAGTGCAACAGTTGATGGCGGCGGCGCTCACTCCGGCTGCTCGTCCCAATCTATGAGGTGTTCTGTGACGAACTCCGAACAACGCTTGACCCGGCGAGCCCAGCTTTCGCCTGAGCGCCAGGCGCTGCTGGAGCAGTGGCGGCGCGGCAGCGCGCCGAGCGCTCCCGTTGCGGCAATTCCACGACGAGCCGACGACGGCCCGGCGCGGGTGTCGTTCGGGCAGCAGCGGTTCTGGTTTCTGGATCAGCTTGAGCCGGGCAATACCGCCTATAACGTGCCGCTGCATCTGCGGCTTACCGGTCCACTCGACATAACCGCGATGGAGCGCGCGCTCACGGCGGTGATGGAGCGGCACGCGGCGCTGCGCACAACCTTTGATGTGATCGACGGGGAGCTGCGACAGATCGTCGCGCCGGCCGCGCCCGTAACGCTGCCGCTCGTCGACGTGCAGCATCTGGCGGGCGAGGAGCGCGCCGCCGAGGCGCGGCGGCTGGCCATCGCCGAGCTGCGCCGCCCGTTCGATCTTCAGCGCGACCTGCCGCTGCGCGCGAGTCTGCTGCGTCTATCCGCCGACGAGCATGTGCTGCTGCTGGTCACGCATCATATCGTGTTCGACGGCTCGCACGGGATCTTTTTCCGCGATCTGGCGGCTTTGTATAACGCCGCGACCACTGGCTCGGTGGCCCAGCTGCCGCAGCTGACGATCGAGTATCCCGATTTCGCGGAGTGGCAGCGCCAGTGGCTCCAGGGCGAGATCCTGGATCAGCAGCTGAGTTACTGGAAAGAGCGCCTGGCCGGTGAGCGGCCGGTCTTGCAGCTGCCCAGCGACCGGCCGCGCCCGCCGATGCAGAGCTTTCGCGGCGCCAAGCAAAGCATCACCTTTCCGGCCGGGCTCGGTCCCGCGCTCAAGGCGCTGAGCCAGCAGGAAGGCGTGACGCTCTTCATGACTGGGCTGGCGGCGTTCTTGATCCTGCTGCATCGTCACTCGGGCCAGCAGCGGCTGCTGGTCGGCACGCCGGTCGCGCACCGCAACCGCCCCGAGATCGAGCATCTGCTGGGCTGTCTGGTCAACACGCTGGTGCTGAGCGTCGATATGCCGGCCAATCCCCGCTTTCGTGAGCTGCTGCGCCTGGTGCGCGAAACCGTTGTCGGCGCGCACTCGCGTCAAGATCTGCCGTTCGAGATGCTGGTCGAGGCGCTTCAGCCGTCGCGTAACCTGAGCTACAACCCGATCTACCAGGTGATGTTCGGGCTTCAGCACGCCTCGGTCGGCGGCTCGGCCTTCACCGGCTTGCACGCCAGCGCGCTTGAGGTCGACAGCGGAACGTCGCGGCTGGATATTCTGCTGCACATGTGGGACGGCGGCGATCGGCTGACCGCGACCATGGAGTACAACAGCGATCTTTTCGACGCCGCGACAATCGCGCGGATGTTGCGGCAGCTGCAAACGATCCTGATGGCGGTCGTGGCCGATCCCGAGCTGCGCGTATGGCAAACGCCGTTGCTGAGCGACGACGAGCGCCACGAGATGCTCGACGTGTGGAACGCAACTCGCCGTGACTACGAGCGCGACATCTGTATGCATCATCTGTTCGAGCGCCAGGTGCTGCGGCAGCCCGACGCGCCCGCAGCGCTCTTCGGCGACACGCGGCTGAGCTACCGCGAGCTGAATCAGCAGGCGAATCAGATCGCGCATCAGCTCCTGGCGCTGGGCGTCGGTCGCGGCTCGATGGTCGCGATCGTGATGGAGCGCTCGCTGGAGATGATCCCGGCGCTGCTGGGCGTGCTCAAGGCCGGCGCAACCTATGTGCCGCTTGAGGTCTCGTTTCCCAGGCCGCGCGTCCAGTGGATTCTTTCGACGCTCGGCGTGCGCTGCGTGCTGACGCAATCCGCCTACACGCCCACAATCGACGCGCTGTTGCCGGAGCTGCCCGCGCTTGAGCATGTCGTGCTGTTCGACACATCCCATCGCATACCGCTGCGCGCGGCCCACACCTGGACACAGGAGGATCTTCAGGATCAGCCTGAAGCCAATCCCGAAGTCGCGGTCAGCGCCGATGATCTGGCGTATGTGATCTTCACCTCGGGCTCGACCGGCACGCCCAAAGGTGTGATGGTGCGCCATCAGCCGGTGATCAACCTGATCGAGTGGATCACCCGCTCCTTCGACATCAATCCGAGCGATCGCGTGCTGTTTGTCACCTCGCTGTGCTTCGATCTGTCGGTCTACGATGTGTTTGGGCTGCTGGCCGCCGGCGGCTCGATCCGCATCGCCTCGGAGCGTGAGCTGCGCGATCCCGATCGCCTGGTGCAGATCCTGCGCACGGAGCCGATCACGTTCTGGGACTCGGCGCCGGCCGCGCTCCAGCAGCTCACGCCGCTGTTTCCCAAGACGCCGATCGCGCAGGGCGAGCATCATCTGCGGCTGGTGTTTCTCAGCGGCGACTGGATTCCGGTCACGCTGCCGGATCTGGTCCGCACGACATTTGCCGGCGCCAATGTGATCAGCCTGGGCGGCGCGACCGAGGCCACGGTCTGGTCGAACTACTACCCGATCGGCGCGGTCGAGCGCCAGTGGCTGAGCATTCCCTACGGCCGTCCGATCCAGAACGCCCGCTACTACGTTCTCGATCGCTACCTCAATCCCTGCCCGATCGGCGTGCCTGGCGAGCTGCACATCGGCGACGAGTGCCTGGCGCTCGGCTATGCCCAGGAGCCGATCCTCACCGCCACGAAATTTATCCCCGACCCGTTCTCGCACCCAGAGGGTACCCGGCCCGGCGCGCGGCTCTACAAAACCGGCGATCAGGCGCGCTTCTGGGCCGACGGCACGATCGAGTTTTTGGGCCGCATCGATCACCAGGTCAAGATTCGCGGCTTCCGCATCGAGCTTGGCGAGATCGAAACGGTGCTGCGTGAGCATCCCGGCGTCCGTGAGGCGATCGTAGTCGCGCACACGGATCAGCCGTCGGGCGCGCCGTGGTCCAAGCGGCTGGTGGCGTACGTGCTGGAGAACCAAGAACGGGCGCCCTCTGGGCAAAGCAAGAACCTAACGGAAGAACAAGGGAACAAAGGAACAAAAGAACAAAGTACCTTAACTCCCCTTCGCCTGCCGCCGACGAGGCGGAAGCCCGCCGAGGAGTGGGGAAAGAGGTTGGGGGATGAGGGCCTTCCCCCAGAGCAGCCCGCCTGGATGGTCTGCGGATCGCCGCTGGACGTGGCGTTTCCACCGCCGGCGGAACAGCCCGAGGCTCACAGCGCAAAGCTCGATCCGCGCGATCTGCGCAGCTTCGTCCATGAGCGGCTGCCGGAGTACATGGTTCCCTCTGCGTTCGTGGTGCTCGACACGCTGCCGGTGACCGCCAACGGCAAAGTCGATCGCAAGGCGCTGCCGGTGCCGGAGCACACCCGCGAGGAGCTGGATCAGCCGCATGTCGCGCCGCGCACGCCGATTGAGCAGGCGTTGGCCGAGGTGTGGAGCCGCATTCTCCGCGTCGAGTCGATCGGCGTTCACGATAATTTCTTCTTGCTGGGCGGTCATTCCCTCACCGCCACTCAAGTCACCTCGTTTGTGCGCGAAACCTACCACGTCGATATTGCGCTGCGCACGCTGTTTGAAGAGCCGACGATCGCCAGTCTGGCTCGGCTGATCGCGCAGGCTGAGACCGTGCCGCTCGACACTCCCGACGAGCATATTCAACCGATCCCCGTAGGCGAGAAAACCTTGGAGCAACTGTTGGCCGAAATCGAAGGTTTGTCCGACGACGAAGCGCTGGATATTCTTGGTCAGCCAGGGCTGTAACTGAGCAGAACATTGGAGGCATCCTAAGATGGAGAATCTATCGAAGCGGTTGGCTGCGCTGTCCCCCCAAAAGCGGGCACTGCTGGTACGTGCGCTCGAAGCAAAGGGCGTGGAATTCGGCTCGTTTCCGCTGTCATACGGCCAGCAGCGGCTGTGGTTTCTGGATCAGCTGGAGCCCGGAACGAGCGCCTATACAATCTATGCCTCGTTTCGGTTCATCGGTCAGCTCAAGATCGATGTGCTGGAGCAAAGCCTGAATCATATTGTTCACCGTCACGCCTCGCTGCGCACAACCTTTCCCACCATCGACGGGCAGCCGATCCAGGTGATCGTGCCGACGCTGAGGCTGGATCTGCCGCGCACCGATCTGCGCCATCTGCCCGAGGCCGAGCGTGAGACCGAGGTCAAGCGGCTGGTGCTGGAGCTGGCCCAGGTGCCCTTCGATCTGGCCGACGGCCCGCTGATCCGCTCGCACCTGTTTGAGCTAGCCGACGACGATCACGTGCTGCTGCTGACGATGCATCACATCGTCTCGGACCTGTGGTCGATGGGCGTGTTTCTGCGCGAGATGACCGAGATCTACACCGCGCTGGCCGACGATCAGCTGCCGTCGCTGCCCGAGCTGTCGATCCAGTACGCCGACTTCGCCTCCTGGCAGCGCCAGTGGCTACAGGGCGAGGTTCTCCAGCAGCAGCTCGACTATTGGAAGCAGCAGCTGACGGGCGCTCCGCCCAGCCTGGATCTGCCGCTGGATCACCCGCGACCCGAGGTGCAGTCGCTTGAGGGCGCGCGCCAGGCCGTGACGTTTGGCAAGACGCTGAGCGGCGAGCTGAACGAGCTGAGCCAGCGCGAGGGTGCGACGTTGTTCATGACGCTGCTGGCAGCCTTCAACACGCTGCTCTACCGCTACACGCGCCAGGAAGACATCGTCGTCGGTCTGCCGATCGCCAACCGCAACCGCGCTGAGATCGAAGGGCTGATCGGCTATTTCCTCAACACGCTGGCGCTACGCACCAGCCTGGAAGGCAACCCGACCTTCCGCGAGCTGCTGCGGCAGGTGCGCACGACCGCGCTGGACGCCTACGCCAACCAGGATCTGCCCTTCGAGATGTTGGTCGACGAGCTGGATCTTGAGCGCGATCTGACGCGCACGCCGCTGTTCCAGGTGCTCTTCGTTTTCCAGAACGCGCCGATGACGCCGCTGGACCTGCCGGGACTCACGGTGCGTCCGGTGGGCATGGAGACGCCCTGGTCGCACTTCGACCTGAGCCTGTGGATGTCGGAGGGCCGCGACGGCTTGAACGCGTCGATCGCCTACAACACCGCGCTCTTCGAGGACGCGACGATCGCGCGCATGGCCGAGCATTTCCGCATGCTGGTCGAAAGCATCGTGCGCAATCCCGATCAGCGGGTGCTGGATCTGCCGCTGCTGACAACCGCCGAGCAGGAGCAGTTCGCCGCCTGGAACCAGACCGCCGTCGCGCATCCGCTGGATCGCTGCTTCCACGAGCTGTTCGAGGAGCAGGTCGAGCGCACGCCTGACGCGATCGCGGTGGCCTACGAGAGCGAGCAGCTGACTTACCGCGAGCTGAATCAGCGCGCCAATCGTGTGGCGCATCTGCTGGTTGAGCGCGGCGTGGGGTCGGATGTGGTCGTCGGGCTGCTGGGCGAGCGCGGCACGGAGCTGCTGACGATGATCCTGGCGGTCTTCAAGGCCGGCGGCGCGTATCTGCCGCTCGATCCGCATCACCCGAGCCAGCGCCACGTGCAGATCCTGGGCCAGAGCGCCAGCCCGCTGGTGCTGGTCGCGGCCACGCAGCGCGTGGATCTCGCCGCAGCTCTGGAAAATATCGAGGGAGCGCCGGCCATCGTCGAGATCGAGCAGATTCTGGCGCAGACGGCCGACGAGAGCAACCTTTCAGCGCGCTCGCAGCCGGGCGATCTGGCGTATGTGATCTATACCTCGGGCTCGACCGGGCAGCCCAAAGGCGCGATGATCGAGCAGCGCGGCATGTTGAACCATCTGCACGCCAAGGTCGCGGCGCTGAGTCTGACTTCCACTGACTGCGTAGCGCAGACGGCCTCGCAGTGCTTCGACATCTCGGTCTGGCAGTTCCTGGCGGCGCTGCTCGTCGGCGGCACGGTGCGAATCTTCCCCGACGAGGTCGCCTTCGATCCGCGCCGGCTGCTGGAGCGCGTGACCGGCGATCGCGTGACGATCCTGGAAACGGTGCCATCGCTGATGCGGATCATGCTCGAAGGCGTTGAGCAGGCGACCGACCGGCCGTCGCTCTCGGCGCTGCGCTGGCTGATCCCGACCGGCGAGGCGTTGCCGCCGGATCTGTGCGCGACCTGGCTCAATATCTACCCGCAGATCCCGCTGCTGAACGCTTACGGCCCCACCGAATGCTCCGACGACGTGACGCACTATCGCATCGATCGGCCGCTGCCCGCCGACACGCTGCACGTCCCGATCGGCCGTCCGATCGACAATATGCGGCTGTATGTGCTCGACGCGCAGATGCAGCCGGTGCCGGTCGGCGTGCCCGGCGAGCTGTACGTCGGCGGCGTGGGCGTTGGGCGCGGCTATCTCAACGACGAGCGCCGCACCGGCGAGTCGTTCATCCGCGATCCATTCAGCGGCGATGCCGAAGCGCGACTCTACAAAACCGGCGACCTGGCGCGCTACCTGCCGGACGGCAACATCGTCTTCCTGGGCCGGCTGGATCATCAGGTCAAGATTCGCGGCTACCGCATCGAACTGGGCGAGATCGAGAGCGTTTTGCAGCAGCACCAGGCCGTGAAAGAGGTCGTGGTGATCGATCGCGAGGACCGGCCAGGCGACAAGGCGCTGGTCGCCTACGTCGTGCCTGATCCCGACTACCAGGGCGAGGCCGACGACGCGGCCACAGATCGGCAGGCCGAGCAGGTCTCGAACTGGCAGGCGATCTACGACGATGCCTACAGCCAGGCCGCGCCCTACGCCGATCCGACCTTCAACACCAGCAGCTGGAACAGCAGCTACACCGGCCAGCCGGTGCCCGAGGACGAGATGCGCGAATATGTGCAGCACACAATTGCGCATGTCCTGGCGCGGCAGCCGCAGCGCGTGCTGGAGATCGGCTGCGGCATGGGCTTGCTGCTGTTCCGCCTGGCTCCGCACTGCCAGAGCTACTGGGGCACCGACATCTCGACGGTGGCGCTGAATTATATCCAGCAGCAGATCGACGCGCGACCCGCCGCGTTCCCGCCGCTGGAGCTGCGCCAGCAAGAGGCCGCCGATTTCACCGGCATCGAGGACGGCCAGTTCGATATGGTTGTGCTCAACTCGATCGTGCAGCTCTTCCCGAACATGGACTACCTGGCGCAGGTGATCGAAGGCGCGTCCAAGGCCGTCGCGCCGGGCGGAGCGATCTTTATCGGTGACGTGCGCAGCCTGCCGCTGCTGGAAGCGTTCCATACCTCGGTGCAGTTCGAGCGGGCCGACGCGGCGCTGGCTAAATCGGATGTGCGCCAGCTGGTGCAGCGCGGTCTTTCCCGCGATAAAGACATGGTGATCGAGCCGGAGTTTTTCCTGGCGCTCAAGCAGCGGCTGCCGCAGATCGGCGCGGTGCAGATCCAGCTCAAGCGCGGCCGGACGCACAACGAGTTTACGCGCTATCGCTACGACGTGATGCTGTATGTCGGCGCGATCGAGCAGCCGCCGGCGGAGTATATCTGGCTGGACGGTAACATGGGCGGCTTGACACTGGACAGCATCCGCGAGCGCCTCGTCGCGACCGCGCCCGAAACACTGGCGATCCGCAACGTGCCTAATGGCCGCATCGCGCGCGATCTGGAGGTCCAGTCGTGGCTCAGCGGCGAGGACGGACCGGCCACGCTTGGCGAGCTGCGCGAAGTCCTGGCTGGTGATGAATCACAGAGCATCGATCCCGAAGATCTGTGGTCGCTGTGTGACGAGCTGCCCTACGCGGCGGCGATCACCTGGAGCGCGGCCGACGGCACCTACGACGTGGTTTTCCGGCGTCAGACCGAGGGCAACGCCGAGGCCGCCTGGATCACGCCGATCCTGCCCGAGCAGACGGTGCCGATCAAGCCGTGGCGCAGCTACGCCAACAATCCGCTCCAGGCGATGTTTATGCAGGATGTCGTGCCGCATCTGCGCAGCCTGCTCAAAGAGCGGCTGCCGGAATACATGGTTCCCTCGGCGTTTGTGCCGCTGGACGCGCTGCCGCTCACGCCTAACGGCAAGCTCGATCGCAAAGCGCTGCCCGCGCCGCATCAGCGCCGCGACGACATCGAGGGCACGTATGTGCCGCCGCGCGACGAGCTGGAAACGCAGCTGGTCGGCATCTGGGAGAGCATCCTCGACTTCCGGCCGATCGGCGCGCTCGATAACTTCTTCGACATCGGTGGCCACTCGATCCTGGCCGTGCGTCTGGTCGCGCAGATCCAGCAGCAGTTCGGTCAGAACCTGCCGCTCACGACGCTGTTCCAGGGCGCCACGATCGAACATCTGGCCCAGGTGCTGCGCGAAGGAATCGCGCCAGCGCCGTGGACGCCGCTGGTCGGCATCCAGACCAAGGGCACGCGCCGGCCGTTCTACTGCGTCCACGCGGGCGGCGGCAGCGTGCTGGCCTACTACAAGCTGGCCAAGTTCCTGGGCGACGATCAGCCCTTCTACGGCCTGCAATCGGTCGGCATCGACGGCGGCGACGAGGAGCCGCTGACCACCATCGAGGAGATGGCGACTCGCTACATCCAGGCGATTCAGGAGTTCCAGCCCGAGGGGCCGTATCTCCTCGGCGGCTGGTGTACTGGCGGGCGCATCGCCTACGAGATGGCGCGGCAGCTAGAGGCGCAGGGACAGCAGATCGCGCTGCTGGCTCTGCTGGACTCGGGGCCGCTCGACATCGCGCCGGACGGCCTGGAGGAAGAGCAGGACTTCGATCTGCTGATGGTGATGTCGCGATCGCTTCAGGCGCGCGCGGCCAAGATGACCGGCATGGGGCCTGACGAGAAGCTGCACCAGCTGATCGAAGAGGCGCAGCAGGCGGGCGCCAAGATCGGCATGGACCAGATTCGGGCGCTGCTGAAAGTCACGCGCGCCAACATCATGGCCGATCGGCGCTTCGTGGCGCAGCCCTACGGCGGGCGGATCTTCCTGATCCGTGCTGAAGATCATCCCGAAGAAGAGTCGCTCGATCTCGACTGGGGCGTGCTGGCGGCGGGCGGCGTCGATATGGTGATGATCCCCGGCGATCATCTCAGCATCATCGAGGACAACGAGCACGCGCGCGTGCTGGCCGAGCAGCTCGGCATCGCCTTGAACAAGCTCAACGAAGAGCTAGCCACTCTGGCGTAGCGGCCGGCGCAGGAAGTAGCGAATGTTGCTTGTACGAGCGCGCCGCCACGGCCCGCATCACGTCGACGGCGACACAAAGAGGTGTGCATATGGTCCATGAATCGGTGGTAGCGTGCATTGGAAACACTCCACTCGTATATCTTAGCCGGCTCTTTCCACAGCCCGGTCCGCAAGTGATCGCCAAGCTGGAGCTTTTGAATCCCGGCGGCAGCGTCAAGGACCGGCCAGCACGATTTATCATCGAGGAAGGCCTGCGCTGCGGGACGATTCACGCCGGGACGCATCTGATCGAAAGCTCTTCCGGCAATCTCGGCATTGCGCTGGCGATGGTGGCGCAGGTCTATGGCCTTGCCTTTACCTGCGTCGTCGATCCGGCCATCTCGCCGACGAATCTGCGCATCTTGCAGCAGCTTGGCGCGCAGATCGAGATGGTCGATCGGCCCGACGATCAGGGCGGCTACCTCAAGACGCGTATCCAGCGCGTCGGGGAGCTGCTCACGATCCTGCCGGAAAGCATGTGGGTCAATCAGTACGCTAACCAGCTCAACTGGCAGGCGCACTACCACGGCACCGGCGACGAGATTCTGCGCGATCTCGACGGGCCGATCGATTGTCTGGTGACCGCCGTCAGCACCACCGGCACACTGCTGGGAATTTCCCGGCGGCTGCGTCAGGTGTTTCCGGCGCTGCATGTGATCGCCGTGGACGCGGCCGGCTCGGTGATCTTCGGCGGGGCGTCGGGGCCGCGCAAGATCCCGGGTATCGGCGCCAGCCGCGCGCCAGAGCTGCTCAGCCTGGAAGATATTGACGAGGTCGTCTACGTCAGCGACCGCGAGGCCGTCGCCGGCTGTCGTGCGCTGGTCACTCACGAGGGCATCCTGGCCGGCGGATCGTCGGGATCGGTGATCGCCGCGATCCGCAAGCTGCTGCCTTCGTTTCCACCGTCGTACCGCGTCCTCACGATCTTGCCCGATCGCGGCGAGCGCTACCTGGATATGGTCTACGACGATACCTGGACCGCCCAACTGCCCCATGTCGAGGACGTGCCGATGCTGGAGCTGCACAAGGTTGCGCTGTCGTCGGGCGTTGCCTCGGAGTAGGCTCGCTGGTCGTCACGAGGCGGCCAGCTCCACCCGGCTTAAGTGCCGGCTGTCCGTCACCGTTGGTTTGTTAACATGAGGAGAAAATCCATGACCCAAAGCGCTTCTGCGCAGCCGAGCGCTGCCCCGCAGGGACTGCAAACCTTTATCATCGTCTGGTTCGGCCAGCTGGTCTCGCTGATTGGCTCGGGACTGACCACCTTTGCTCTAGGCGTGTGGGCCTATCAGCTCACCGGCTCGGTTACGCTGTTTGCGATGATCACCCTGGCGGGCACACTGCCGAGTATTCTGGTCTCGCCCTTCGCGGGTGTGTATGTCGATCGCTGGAACCGGCGCAAGGTTCTGATCGCCAGCGATTTTGCCTCGGCGATCCTCACGCTGCTCGTAGCGATCCTGCTGTTCAGCAACGTGCTGGCGGTCTGGCACATCTGGGGCATTGTGGCCCTGCGCTCGGTGATCCGGGCTTTCCAGCTGCCGGCCTACACCGCCTCGGTGACGATGCTGATCCCCAAGGCGCACCTGGCGCGGGCTAACGGCATGATGCAGTTTGGCTCGGCCGCCGCGCAGATCGTCGCGCCGCTGCTGGCCGGCGTGCTGATGCAGATTATTTTCCTACAAGGCATCATCCTGATCGACTTCGTCACGTTTGCGATCGCGGTCGTCACGCTGCTGGTCGTCAATATTCCGCAGCCGGCATCGAAGGGCGGCCAGAAGAAATCGGTGCTGCGCGAGGCGAGCTACGGCTGGCAGTACATTACCGAGCGCCCCGGCCTGTTCGGTATGCTGATCATGTTCGCGATCGTGAACTTTGCCTATGGCCTGGCGCAGGTGCTGTTCACGCCGCTGGTGCTCAAGTTCTCGACCGCCGCCTGGCTTGGCTCGATCGCCTCGGCGGGCGGCTTCGGCCTGCTCGCGGGCACGCTGGTGCTTAGCTCCTGGGGCGGTCCCAAGCCGCGCATTCACGGCGTGCTCGGCTTCGGCATCCTGTTTGGCTTCAGCTTCTTCCTGGCCGGTATCCAGCCGATCACCTGGCTGATCGGCGTCGCGTCGTTCATCTGTATGTTCTGCGTGCCGTTCATCAACGGTTGTACCCAGACGATCTGGCAGGTCAAGGTTCCGCCGGAGGTTCAGGGCCGCGTGTTCGCCACTCGCCTGATGATCTCGTGGTCGACGGCGCCGCTGGCCTATGTGCTCGCCGGCCCGCTCTCAGACGGTTTGTTCGAGCCGCTGCTGCTTGAAGGCGGCGCGCTCGCGGGCTCGGTCGGCTCGATCATCGGCACCGGGCCGGGACGCGGTGTCGGTCTGCTCTTTGTTTTCATCGGCATGACCGTGATGCTGACCTCGCTGAGCGGCTATCTCTACCGGCCGCTGCGCGACGTCGAAACCCTGCTGCCGGACGCGGTGCCCGATAAACCGGCCGAGGCGGCGGCGCCTGCTCCGGCGCCGGCTCCTGCTGCCGAGCCGGCCAAGTCGGAAGGACCGACAGCCGAGCCCGCGCCCAGCGCCGGATAAACGTCTGCGGCCAGGAATATCGAGGATCTGGTAGGAGCATCCACATATGCTCCTACCGCGTCTCCTTACCCGTCTTACGAAGGATCTGCAACCTATGGATCACACCCTCCAGCGTTCCATCTACCCAGCAGCCGGCGAAGATACAACTGCCGTGATCGCGGACGAAGCGGCCAGCGCGCCTGGACATCTGGCTCAGCTGCCAGATCCGCAGTGGGCGATCTGGCGCTGGGTGGGATTACGAAGCGCGGGATTTTCCATCGATCATCTGCTGGCGCTGGCTGCTCCCGAGTGGGCCGCCGTGGTCGATCGCTATCTTGAGCTGGAAGCCGTCGCCGGGCAGGCGCAGGAGCGCGCGCTACAGGTGCTGCGCGAGATCCTGGAGGCGCCCCAGCCCGAAGAGCGCGATCCGGTCGTGCGCGCGATCCAGGCGCTGAAAAAGGGCCAGCCGCCCAAGCGCGCCGTGCCGCCCGCCGCCGAGCCGGCCAAGTCGGAAGGACCGACAGCCGAGCCCGCGCCCAG
>DASWTQ010000212.1:0-24919 GCA_036402055.1 Herpetosiphonaceae bacterium | reverse complement strand
CTGCATCTACAACACGTCCAAGTGGCTCATCCTTAAGGATACCTGCTTGCCGGATAACTAAATCGTGATTAGCGGTGAACAATTTGCCAGGTCGCGCATAGCTGATTTCACGAAGTCCACCACTACTGAAGTCAGCAGGTGCTGATACTATCGATCGGAGATCACCATAAGCGTTGCTTGTAACCTGGCAGAGCACCAAGTCACCACGCCCAGCATTGGCTAGAACAACAGCCGGTCTTAGCTTGTCTGAGACAGATCTGAAAAAGGAAAAGGAACAAGAACTACTGCTCCGACTGTAGGTAGGACCATGCTTCGTCCTCCCCTGGTCGATTCCAATCTTCAGCAAGCGCAGCTTCACTTAGTAAGGCTGTTTCTGCCACTCGGAGGACAGGTTCCTCTTCCAAGATGGTTACTAGTGCGCGTCGTGTGCTCGGCACATTCACTGCTTCGAGCAGTCGCACAGAACCTTGCTCATCAATAATGGCTTCAACAGTGCGAATCATTGCACACCTCCTCGCATATTGTACATCATCATGTTCTTAGGTGCTGTGTGGCTTAAAGATCGCCGTTCAAAACTCAACTACGCCTGGTTGCCCTGCTCGGCCTCACGCGCCTTCTGCGCCTGCCGATCGAAGAAGAGCACCATGCCGTTGATGCTCATCTCGATCCAGCCGGCCATCAGCCAGTCGCCGTGGTCCTCGACCGTGGACTTGCCGAGCATGGTGTGCAGAATCGCGTCGTGATCGACGTGCCCCGACTCCCAGCCGCTCTGCACCAGCTCAAGCAGCTGCTCAAAGCGCGCGTGCAGCCGATCGATCGTGGCGCGCGGCGCGAGCGGGCTGGGGCCGTAGTGCGAGAAAAGCAGCGTGTCGATCTCCAGGCCGCGCAGCTTCTCAAAGGTCGCGCGCTGATCCGCCAGCTTGAAGGCCGGCGGCGGCGTGACCGGCCCGGCGTAGTCGCTGGCCGTCACCACGATGCCCAGCGAGTCGCCGGTGAACAGGCAGCGGCTATTCTCCTCGAAGTATGCCAGATGATCCGGCGAGTGGCCCGGCGTGTAGACCGCGTTGAGCACCACGCCGCGCCCGAGATCCAGCCGCAGCTCGTCCGCGTGAACAATACGATCGGCGGCGACCGGCTCGACCGGCCCGTGGAGCGGAAACAGATCGCCCAGCGCGCGCTCTGCACTGGCAACCAGCTTGGTAGGATCGACGAGATACTGCGCGGTTTTGCTGTGGATGTAAGCGCGCGCCTCGGGCATGGCTTTGAGCAGCGTTCCGGTGCCGCCCGCGTGATCCATATGCACGTGTGTCAGCACAACATGCCGCACATCCTCGGGCCTCACGCCCAGCCGGCGCAGACCGTCCAGCACATTCGGCGCGCAGCGTGACGTGCCCGTCTCGACGATCGCCAGCTCGTCGCCGCGCACGAGATAGGTCGAGCCGACGCCGACGCCGTCGAGCAGACCGTTGTCGATATATGCGATATGGTCGTTGAACTGAACAGTTTCAAGCTGCATGATCATTCCTTTAAACAGCACGCAGCGCCAGATCTCAAGTCGATCCGGCGCTGCATGATCTTCTAGCTCTTGTTGCCGCGTCCGCGATGACGCTTGCGCCGCCGAGCGCTGCTGGCCGACTGAGGCTGTCCGGCAGATTCGGCGGGCTGCTCAGGCGCTGCCGTCTCCGCGCTCGGCGCTGTCGGCTCGGGCCGCTGCGGAGGGCCATGCTTGCGGTGCCGCTTGCCGATGCTCAGCTCTTTTTGCGGCTCCGGGTGCGCCTGCGGCGTCCACTTCGTCGCACCGTTGGCGCCGCTGCGGTCGGGCTCGCGATTCAGCGCCGGTGGCTGCTGGCGCTGCTGGTTGCGCCGCCGATCCTGGATCGAATCGCCGAGCGCCATGTCGGGCCGCACCGGCGCAGGCTTTGAGCCGTTGTCGCGTCTGGGCGCAGGCGGATTATTCTCGCGTTTAGGTGCCGGCTTGGCCTGAAACATCTCGGGATCTTCCAGATCTTCCAGCACCTTCCAGGCATCGGGATCGTCGTCGAACAAGCCTTCTTCGCCCGCAACGATCGGATGTGGACCGCGCCGCGACGACGCGACCGGTGTGATGCCCTCGGCGTTGCGCGCCTGAGCCTCAGCGGCCACACGCTTGCGCACATCCGAGATCTGCTTGGCGGTACAATCGATCGTGTTGCCGTCGCCGAGCTGCACAGTCACATTTTCTTTGACCACATTGACCGCGATCACCTCGCCGGGACCTTCCGAGGTCTGGACCCAGTCGCCGCGCTGGGGTAGCTCGGCTTTGATCTCAAGATACTGCTCATGCTCATACGAGAGACAGCAGAGCAATCGCCCGCACACGCCGCTGATCTTGCTGGGATTGAGCGGCAAGTCCTGATCTTTAGCCATCTTGATCGAGACCCGCGCAAAATCCGGTAGAAAGGTCGAGCAGCAGAGCAGCCGCCCGCACGGCCCGATCCCGCCCAGCAACTTGGCCTCGTCACGCGGCCCAACCTGACGCAGCTCGATCCGCGTGCGAAACGTCCGCGCCAGATCGCGTACCAGCGCCCGAAAATCGACGCGCTTGTCGGCGGTGAAAAAGAACGTCAGCCGCGAGCCATCGAAGTTATACTCGGCTTTGATCAGCTCCATCGGCAGCTGGTGCTCGGCGATCTTATCGCCGCAGATCTGTAGCGCCTCGGGCTCGTACTGCTGAAGATGCAGCAGGCTTTGCAGATCTTCGTCGGTGGCGCGGCGCAGCACCGGCTTCAGCTCGCCGATGACCTGATCCTGGGAAATCTCGTTCGCCAGCGTGGCAACGCGGCCAAGCTCAGGGCCGCGCACCGTCTCGACGATCGCCCAATCGCCCAGGTCGAGCGGCACCTGTAGCGGATCAAAGTGATATGTTTTACCCGAATCTTTAAAACGGATGCCAACAACTATCGGCATAATAGCTCCAGGGGATCTATTCACAGCTTTAGATGTTGAGATTCTAAAGCGGTTTATTGCGGTTCAGGTTAGTATAGCAAACGCCTATAGCAGGGGCAAACGAAAGAACCAAGAACCGAGAACCGAGAACCAAGAACCGAGAACCAAGAATCGAGAACCGAGAACCGAGAACAAGCAAAGGTCGAACTTCCCCTTCGCCTGCGGCAGCGGGAGAAGGGGTGCCGAACACAGTGAGGCGGGGATGAGGGCCTGTTCTTCTCCGTACCAAAAACAAAGACCAGCCCGACGGCTGGTCCTGTTTCATCGCTGGCGGTGACAGCTAGCCGCGACAGTAGAAGAGCCGCGCCGGTAGAATATTCAGCGGCTCAAAGTCCAGCTCGACGCTCTTGAAAACCTGCTGCAAGTAGGGCTTCGCCGCGTTCGAAAACTGATAGACCAGAAACGCGCCGCGTCTGCTCAGTGCCTCATACGACGAATCAAGAATGGCGGAGCGGATCTCGGCCGGCATGGTGCTGTACGGAATGCCCGAGATAATATAGTCGGCGTGTGTCAGGCCAAGCTGGCCCAACACCGTGCCGATCTCGGCCGCCGAGCCATGGATCACATGCAGCCGCGCATCGTCGATCGTACGCCGCAAAAACTCCACGAACTCGCCGTTGGTCTCGAAGACGATCAGCGTTGCCTCGGGACGCATGCGGCGCAGGATCTCGGTGGTGAACACGCCGACGCCGGGACCGTACTCGACAATCACATCGGCAATGCTCCAATCGACGCGCCGCAGCAGCCGATTGATCAAAAAGCGCGAGCTAGGAATGGCCGATCCGAGCATCTGGGGATGCTTGAAAAAGTTGCGGCCAAAGACCAGCGCGCGGTCAAGCCAGGACGGCTCTTTCTTCAGCGCCACAGTGTATCTATCCTCCTTATACATCTCCGGCACCGGCGCTAGCGCGCTGCTCGTGCCGAATTCTTCGCGGTGGGAATATGCAGCGTCACGTTCTCGAATGCGAGCTGCGGATTAACGTTCTCAGCCAGCTGCTGACGGGTCGCATCCAGCTGCACCAAAAATTGCTGGACCTCCGCCAGCGACAGCCCTTGCGCAGCCGCGTCAAGCTCGTCCTGCCGATCGAGATGCGTGATCGCGGCCGTGTTGCCGCTGCGCAGCAGCAGCACATCGCGCCACCAGCTCTGCCAGAGCCGCAGCCACTCGATCGCGGCTACGTGCTCGCCGCCGCGATACTCCTTGGCGCGCTCCTCGGCCCAGCGCAGCCGCGCTACGCGTGAGGCCGCTCCCAGCTGGATCAGCACGTCGAGCCGCTGCTGTTGCTCCTCAAGCAGATCGGGATTGGCGACGGCGCGAAACGCCCAGCCGATCCGGCCGGCGCTCCACGCGGCGATCAGCGCGGCATCGCCGGTGGCCACATTGTAGCGCTCTTGCAGCGCCTGCGCGACGACTTCCCGCGAGAGCGGACGCAGCCGCAGCACCCGGCAGCGCGAAACGATCGTCGGCAGCAGATCGCCCGCTCCCTGTGCGATCAGGATCAGCACCGCGTACAGCGGCGGCTCCTCCAGCGTTTTGAGCATCGCGTTCGAGGCCGCCTCGTTGAGCGCCTGCGCGTCGTCAAGCGTAAACACCCGGCGCTCCGCCTCAAACGGCCGCAGATCGATGTCACGCTGCCACTCGCGCACGGTTTCGATCCGCAGCACCTTGGACTTAGCGGCATCTGCCTTCTCGTTGGCTGCCTGAGTTGCCAGCGAGATGCCGCGCACATCGGGGTGATTGCCCTTAGCCGCGCGCTTGCAGGCCCGGCAGACGAGACACGGATCGGGTCCGCCGGTCTCGCAGATCAGCGCCTGCGCCAGCCGTTGCGCCAGCAGCGACTTGCCGATGCTCTCAGGCCCGGCCAGCAGATAAGCGTGAGCGCCGCGCTGATTCAGCAGCGAGCGCCGTAGATATTGCACCGCCCACTCGTGGCCGACGATGCCCCAGTTGGTATCTTGCACGATCATCGCCTGTATTATACGCAAATTTCTGATCCTGGCGGATCGCGGCCCGAAACCTGCCGACAGCTCGGGATCGAGATCCGCAGCGACCCTCGGCTGCGTACAACGATCAAGATTGTGCAGAAGGAGCGCCTGATGAAATTTCGCATCCTGACGTTATGTTTAGCGCTGCTGCTCGTAGGCTGCTCGGTGGGATCGTCCACGCCCAGCGAGCTTGCCAACGAGCCTACCGCGCCGACCACCATTCCGCTCGGCTCGCCAGCTGCCACAACGCTGGCCGACGCTACGAGCCCGCCGCAAACCGCAGAACAAACCGCCGCGCCTGATGAAGCCGCGCCCAGTACGACAGCTGAGGCCAGCAGCGCGCCGACAACTGCCGCGACCAGCGAGGCCAGCAGCGCGCCGGCTGCCGCAACTCAGGTGATCGCGCCGCCGGAGCAAGTAACACTGCCGCCCGGCTTTACGATCTCGGTCTATGCTCAGGATCTGGGAACGCCACGCTTCATGGCCTACAGCCCTGAGGGCGTGCTGCACGTGACGGACTCACGCGGCGGTCGCGTGCTGGCGCTGCCGGATGCCAACGGCGACGGCGTGGCCGACGAGACCCAGGTGGTGCTCAGCGATCTGCGCCAGCCACATGGGATCACCTTCCACGAGGGCGCGCTCTACGTCGGCGAGACCAACCAGATCGTGAAGTTTGAGCGCGCGGGCGAAGGCTGGGGCGACAAACAGGTGCTGGTCGCCAACATCCCGACCGGTGGTCACGGTACGCGGACGGTAGTCTTTGGCACTGACGGCAAAATGTATGTGTCGATCGGCTCGTCGTGCAACGTGTGCGAGGAAGACTCGCCGCTGCGCGCCGCCGTGTGGCAGTACAACGCCGATGGCTCGGGCGGCAAGCTCTACACCAAGGGGCTGCGCAACGCCGTGGGCCTGGCGCTGCGGCCCGGCAGCGACGAGATCTGGGCCAGCAACAACGGCCGCGATATGCTCGGCGATGACCTGCCGCCCGAGACAGTCAATGTGCTGGCTGACGGCGCCGATTTTGGCTGGCCGCGCTGCCACGCCGGACGGCTCGTCGATCCCGACTATGGCGACCAGGGCGGCTGCGAAGGCGTGACAGCGCCGGCGATTGAGATGCAGGCGCACTCCGCGCCGCTCGGGCTGCGCTTCTACGACGGCCAGATGTTCCCGGCCGAGTATCAGGGCAACCTGTTCATCGCGTTCCACGGCTCCTGGAATCGCAGCGAGCCGACGGGCTACAAGCTTGTGCGCGTTCCCATTGACGCGTCGGGGAAGGCGGGCGCGGTGCAAGATTTCGCGACCGGCTGGCTGCAATCAAACGGCGATAGCTGGGGGCGACCTGTGGATGTGATCGTCGCGGCGGATGGCTCGCTAATGGTCAGCGACGACACAGGTGGCCGGGTGTATCGCATTTTCTATCAGGGCTGATCGGAGGAAAATACGTTCAGGGCGTGATAAATCACGCCCTCTAAACCATACAATCACCAAATTCCACAACGTTGACCTGAATTATTCGGCTGTTGGTCGACGTGACGGATCGAACAGGCCGTGCTGCACGCCAAGCTCCAGGGCTTGCTGCACCTGCACCACACGCGGCCCGTTGCGATCGAACTGCACGTCGATCAGCATGCCATTGCGCACAATCAGATCGCGCTCGCCGTCCAGCGCCAGCACACACGGCGTCTGCTCGATGCGCACGGTATCGCCGTCCTCCAGCCAGCGCTGCGAGCGCACGCCGATCTCCTCGATCACGCCCGGCGCGACTGGCGCGATCACCCGGCGCTCGCCTGGGCCAAGCGTCACCGTCAGCCCGACATCCGGCGACGGCGGCTGGAGCCCAAGATAGCCCGCGATCGCCGAAAGCCCGATTGTGCCGGGACCGTAGCGCACGCTGACCAGCTGGCGTACGCGCTCCATCTGCCAGACGGCGCGCGCGCCAACCATGCCCTCAAACGTCACCACATCGATCAGCGCCAGGTCGATCGGCGTGCTCTCGCGCAAGATCCGCAGACAGGGCGCGCGGGTGATCGCCTCGGTGCCCACGCCATGCGCAACGATCGCCGCCGCCAGCCCGGCGAGTGTGCCCTCGACGAACTGCGGAAACGCGTTGTTGGTGCCGGTCGAGATCGGCAGCAGCGGCACGTCGCCGGCGCCCTTGGCCGCCGCCCGGCAGGTGCCGTCACCGCCCAGCACCACGATACAGTCGGCGCCGCGCTCACGCAGCGCCTCGGCCGCTCGCGTCGTATCGTCGGGCGAATCCGTGATCGGCAGATCGAGCGCTTTGGCATCGCGCCCAAGCTGTAGCCCATCGGCGGCACGACCGACCAGATCGGCGGCGTCCGGCATCCAGCGGATCGATTCCACGCCCAGCGCCGCGAGCCCGATCAGGATACGGCGCACAATATTGATCTTTTCATGATCCGGCACCATCACGCCACGGGCGACAATCCGCCGAATGTCTTTGCCGGAGGCCGGATTTGCAATAATGCCAACCAGACTCATAGCGGTTACTAAAAGCCCTCGGCGATCTGTTGCTCAAGCGTCTCGCGGAGCGCATCGGGCACGCGCATGTAGAGCCCGGTCGCCTCGGCTACGACCGTGCCGTCGCGCAGTTGGGCAAAGCCTTGCAGCTCCAGCGCCCGCCCACGATCGCGCACCAGCGTTCCGACCACTCGCAGCGGCTGATCGATCGGCGCGGGCTCACGATAGCGGATCTCGACTCGTCCGCTCATGGTCCACGCGCCAATTGTGAAGCCAACCCGACCGATCGTCTCGTCCAAAACCGTGAAGAGGATTCCGCCGTGGACGTAGCCGGGCCAGCCCTGGTGCTCAGGCTGCGGCACGAACTCGGTCTCAACACGTCCATCGATTTCGTGGAAATCGAGCTTTAGCCCATGCGGATTTTGCTTGCCACAGACGAAGCAAGCATTTGAATCTTGCTGTTGCATTATAGAAGGCCCTCACCCCCTAACCCCCTCTCCCGCTTCGCAGGCGAGGGGGAAGGGCGGTACTTTCTTTTTGTTCTTTGTTCCGTTGTTCTTTGTTCTGCCGTTAGGTTCTTGGTTCTTGGTTCTTCGTTACTGCTCGTCAAGGCGTCCCTGAATATCGGCTTCAATCGCCAGCTCAGCCGGAGATAAGCGATACTCCTGGTGCTTGCGGAAGACTAGCGCGGCGTTCTGGCCGCCAAAGCCGAAGGAGTTCGACAGCGCGATCTGGAGATCGGCTTTGCGCGCGACATTCGGCACATAGTCAAGATCGCACTCAGGATCGGGCTCGTCGTAGTTAATCGTCGGCGGGATCAGGCCATGCTTGAGCGCGAGAATCGTCGCGGCGGCCTCCAGCGCACCGGCCGCGCCCGTGAGATGGCCGGTCATCGACTTGGTTGCGGAGATCGCGACCGTCGAGGCGTACTCGCCGAAGATCGTTTTGATCGCGCGTGTCTCGGAAGCATCGCCGGCCGGCGTCGAGGTCGCGTGCGCGTTGATATAGTCGATCTGCTGCGGCCCAAGCTTGGCGCGGCGCAACGCCCGTGTCATCGCACGCGCCGCGCCGTCGCCCACGGGATCGGGCGCAGTCACATGGTAGGCATCGCTGCTCACGCCATAGCCGATCAACTCAGCATAGATCCGCGCGCCGCGCGCTTTGGCATGGGCCAGCGTTTCCAGCACCAGCACAGCAGCGCCCTCGGCCGGCACAAAGCCATCGCGCGTGGCATCGAATGGCCGCGAGGCACGAGCAGGATCGTCGTTGTGCGTAGAGAGCGCCCGCAGCGCGCAGAACGAGGCCAGCGACAGCTCGCTGATCGGCGCTTCCGCCCCACCCGCCAGAATCACCTCGGCATCGCCGCGAATCAGCACCTCAGCCGCCTCGCCGATCGCCTGAGCCGAAGCCGCGCAGGCCGTGGAGATCGTCGAGTTGTAGCCGCGCAGGCCGAGCTGAATGCTTAGCTGGCAGGCCGGCATGTTCGGCAGCGCCGAGGTGATATAGAACGGGCTGACCTTGGAGCCGCCCTTGGCCATCATCAGGCGCACCGTCTGCTCGGTTTCAGGCAGCGCTGTTGAGCCACAGCCCAGCACCACGCCGATCTCGTCGGCGTTGCCGGCGCTCACACTTAAGCCGGAGTCTTCGAGCGCCATACGTCCCGCCGCAACCGCAAAGTGCGAGGTCCGCGACATCCGTCGCGCCTCTTTCATCTCCATGAACGCGCGGGGATCGAACTCACGCACGAGGCCCGCCGTGTGGCAGGGATAGTCGCGGTAGTTCGGCACCAGATCGTTATAGCTAATGCCGGAGCGACCTTTCGCCAGCGATTCCCAAAACACATCGAGCGTATTGCCGATCGGCGAGACCACGCCGATACCCGTCACCACAATGCGCCGCTTGGCTTCTTCCTGGTCGATCAAAGCCGGCTGTGGCTGTGTCAACGGCTCGTCGCCAAGAACGTCTTCAACAATGGTTTCAAGCTGCTCTGCCAACGGTGTCGGCAGCACAGGTTCGCGATCAGGCGTCAGCCCTCCACGCGCCACTCGGCCCATAATAGTACCCACCCTCTGCGTGATGACGATCGCCACACACGCAACTCCCTGCTCAGCTACAGAATGCGGCAGATTATAGCACGCACCCGATCCCTCGGCGCAACTACCGCCGGAAGGTGTTAGTTGACGCATATTTTTTCCGGTTTGAAAAAATTATGCGCCGGTTCGCCGACATCTATGCTCTCCCCGCCTCCCTCTTCACCCGTCAGACGGCCCAGGTATCACTCTATATCGCTGGTATATCGCCAAATACCGCCCGGTATTACCGCTTTTTCTACTCTAAATCGATATATGCCCCCCAGCTCGACATGTTGAAATACAACCATGCTCGATAGCACACGCAATTGGCCGACATCGCATATATAGGAGGCCGAAATGTTCTAAATAATCACCCATGATGACCAGATCGTCCACAATACCGCCATCGAAAACGTTCCGTTAGTTATCCATGACACATTCACTTGTGCTCGCCTGAAATTGGAGTCCCCCCATGCGTACCCAATTCTTCAACCTCCGCCGCCGCACTCACAGCTCGCTGCGCTGGCTTCCAGCCTTGCTCCTATCGTCTGCCCTGACGCCGCTGCTGCCGCTTACTGCTACGCCGACTTACGCAGCCGGTCGTGCCAATAATCCCGCGATCCAGGCTGACGCACGCCGGCAGCCGATCACACATTTGGCTGGAGCCGTCTGTGATGGCTCCGCAATCACCGGCGACGCGTGCGCCACGCTTGCAAGCCCACAAATCAGCTTGCTCGACGAGCTTAAGTGTCCAGAAGGCTACGCGCCGATCGGCGGCACCTGCGTTCGCATTGTGCCGCAATCTAGCTTGCTTGGCGAGCTTAAGTGCCCGGAAGGCTACGCGCCCATTGGCGGCACCTGCGTTCGCATTGTGCCGCAATCTAGCTTGCTCGGCGATGTAAGGTGTGCAGGCTACGCGCCCATTGGCGGTACCTGCGTTGGGACGGGCACGCGTGAGGACGGCTTGCCTGGAGAAGTAGGGTGTGAAGGCTACGCGCCGATCGGGGGTACGAGCATCTGTGACACTCGTCTCAGTAGTATAGGCACGTCGTCGAATAATGGATAGCCTTTTGAGGACGCACTCAGTTGCTTTGAGCCGATATACCGGTATGGTATCGCTCCACTGAACGTCGACCGGCGATCCGCTTGATGTGGATCGCCGGTTGCTGAACGCAGTATGTGGATATACGCAAGCACAGTGGAACAACCTAGATGCTTCGTTCTCGCTCGATGTTCACAGCAATACCATGATTTAGCGTAACAGCAGACAAGCTTTCACCATCGAACATCCTTTCACAACACCCTGGTGCTGCATGCTGCTTCGGCGTGCCTGGCGCAGGAAGCACGCGCTCCGCTTCCTGCACAATCGCATGGTTGATCCGCACCTTGGCTAAGAACGACTGGCGGAGCGCCGTGTCGCTCAGATGGGCAGCACGATCGCGAACAATGCTGTACGCCGACTTGAGCGCCCGGCGTGCGAGATCACTGTGGCCTAAAGCAGCATAGACCTGGTAGCACCTGAAGTAATCGCGCTGGGGAGATTCCGGCTCTCCCAGATCGCTCCGCGTCAGCAGCAGCATGGTCTGATTGGCATAGGTGCACGCCAGATTTCGCTGGCCGAGCGCGAGATACGCGGCAGCGAGCGTCGCGACATCCGCAATGGCCCAGGTGAGCATACCGATCTCGCGGCGCAAAACAAACGCCTGGCACGCGGTCTCAACCGCCTGTTCTGCCTGACCTGCATCCAGATACACGATCCCGAGCCAGCTAAGACAATACGACAGCATGCCTTTATCTTTCTGGTTTTCAGCTAAGGCTCGTGCCTGATGCAGCACCTGCTCAGCCTGCTTAAGATCGCCCATATCGCGCAGAACAGGGCCGAGGTTGACCAGAACAAACGCCTGTCCTGCCTCATACTCCAGGCTATGACAGAGCGCCAGCGCACGCTGGAGCCAGCTGTGCGCTTCCGCCAGATCGCCAATCTGTTGATAGAGTATGCCGAGACAGAGCTGCACATTCATCTGTTCCCGGCGATCACCGGTAGTCTGGTGGATCTTGAGCGCTGCTAAAAAATGCTTTCGGGCAGCGCCATACTGGAAGGTCTCTTGTTCGGCAACGGCTAAATTGTATAGCGTGATCGCCTCGCCGGGCTGACTCCGCAGGGCGCGGCGTATGGCCAGGGATTGTTCAAGATGCTTCTGCGCATCCCGATACTGGCGCAGCCTGTTCTTCAAGCCGCCCAGATGGCTCAAAATGTGTGCTTCGTCTCTCGCATTGCCCTGTTCGCGGCTCAAGGCTAAGGCGCGCTCGAAATACAGGCAGGCTTGATCGTAATCACTATATCCACAAGCGACGAGTCCAAGCGCATTCTGGACCTGGGTCAATCGTTGTCCTACCTCACCAGCAGGAGACGCCGTTTTCGCAGATAGCACCAGCAACATTGTCAGGGCGCTATCGAGATGATCTTTGGCTGTGGAAAAATCGCCGGTGCTGCACGCGACAACGCCGAGGTACAAGCGTGATCGCGCAATACCCAGCTGATCCGCCTGGGCCGTCCAGAACGCCAGGCTCTGCTCATGCAGACTCGTGGCCCTGGCATAGTCGCCTTGATTTTTGGCAAGCACACCCGCGCCGTCAAGCGCCTTGATTCGCGCCGCCGCAGGCAGATGCTCGCTGTATGCCAGCAGCGTATCCAGCCATTGGCTACCCTCTGCAAACTGACCGCGCAGATCCCAGAATTGCCACAGCGCCCCGGCTAAGCTCAGGCCAATCTCTGCCTGCTCCCGCCGATCGCTCAGCCAGGCTAGCGCCGCGCGCAGGTTGCTATATTCGGCATCGAGCCGATCGAGCCAGGCGATCGACTCTTGACTTACGAGCTTCGGCTCCGCTGCTTCAGCCAGTGCCCGGTAATATTCCGCATGCCGCAGCGCGACGATCTCCAGCTCGCCGCTGAGAGTCAGCTGGCTCGACGCAAACTCACGAATCATCGCCAGCATGCAGAAGCGTGGCTCACCACCGGCTGAGGTCGCTTTCTTGAGCAGGCTTTTATCAAGCAGCGCCTGGACTTCATCGAGCAGATCAGGAGTATTGTCCAGGTCGCAGACCGATAGTGCAGCGCCTAACGTGAAGCCGCCGACAAAGACGGCCAGCCGGCGAAAAAGCGTGCGCTCGGCTGGCTTCAGTAAGTTGTAGCTCCAGGCAATCGTATGGCTCAGGGTCTGGTGTCGATCATCCTGATCGACGGCGCCGCCCTTCAGAAAAGGAAGCGCTTGTTCAAGACGCGCCAGCATATCTGTCGGGGAGTAGAGCGAGATACGCGCGGCCGCCAGCTCGATCGCCAGAGGCAGACCTTCCAGACGCCGGCAAATCTGAGCAACGGTTGAGATGGCCGCATCGTCGAATGGGTAGCTCAGATCGACGGCGCACACTCGATCCATAAACAGCTGGATCGCCCCGCATTGAAGCAGCAGCTCCGGTGAAAACAGCACCGCCGGATCGGGATACGCCAGGGATGGAACGGAAAAAGAGCGCTCGCCATAGACATGCAGCAGCGCGCGGCTGGTGACTAGTACCTTCAGCTCCGGTGCTGCGCGCAAAAGTCCCGCCACGACGCCAGCCGCTGAAAGCAGGTGCTCAAAATTATCAAGAATCAGCAGTAACTTTCTGCTATGCAGGTAGCTTTTAAGGCTTTCGATCAGTGGCTGCCGATCTGTTTCTTGGACTGCTAATGCCCGCGCAATGGTGACGACGACCAGCTGTGGATCGCTGACGGTAGCCAGGGGAACAAAGCATATACCATCAGGAAATTGGGGCTCAGCCTCTGGATCTACGGCCACAGATCGGGGCATAACCTCTGCGCCTACCGCCAGAGACAGGCGCGTCTTGCCGATACCTCCTGGACCGGTGAGCGTCAGCAGCCGGACGTGCGGCTCGCGAAGCAGGCTGCATACTTTGGTAATCTCATCCTCGCGTCCGATCAGTGGAGTGGTCTGGGCGGGAAGGCTACGCGGCATGGGCAGGCGCGACTGCGGCTCGGGTGCGGTCGCGCGATCAAGCTCAATGGCTACAGCAGGCTTCGGCAAGCGATCCACACAGCACTCTGCGCGCGCGGCCTGAACAAACTTCTCGTGAAGCTCGGCTGGAATATCCAAACAATCAGCCAGACGCTGGGCCACCTCCAGCGACGGGCGCAGCGCGTCCGCCTCCCATTTACGAATCGACACCTCTGCACAGCCAACACGCTGCGCTAATGCAACTTGCGTCAGATCGAGGGCTTTGCGACGACGACGGACCCAGGTACCAAATGAAAAGATGTCCTCCGCGCTCTCAGTCATAACATGTCCATCCCCTCGTACGATCGTGAGGTATATGACCGTATGGTGGAGCTTTTGAACGAGCGCCGGAGGGTCGCCCTCGTTCAAACACCACCTTAAAGATTAGGCTTATATGTATGGATATATGAAGTGCATCAGGGTCTTCCGGGTACTGCTGGGGCAAGAAAGCAGTAGCAACTGATACACATACTATGCGATAGGGAATACTGTACGCTTGATCGTAGCGGGTTTTGCAGCGAACACAATATGCTGATATGGGACTAGCATTATGTTCCGCAAGCGTACTCCATGCGCCGCCCAACCAGGACCTGGAACATACCCAATGCCAGGTATCCCTAGCCCATACGATGATCGTCTATGCAAATGAGTGTTTGCGCCGAGGAAAACGTATCAATAATTATGCATGATCAGATTGACGCGCCGGGTAAACCGACGCGTCTTGGTTGCCGCCGGCTCACACTGCGAAGCTTGCTAATCGCGTGCAGCCTCAATAATCTTGTCTGCCAGGCCGCTCGGATTGGAGAAGAGCAGCTCGTGGCTGCCGGGCATCTGAACCAGCCGGTAGAGCCCGAGGCGGCTTGACATTCTGGGATGCCAGCCCCACTCGCCGGGTGGCAGCGCGGTGTCTTCGGTGCCGTTGAGAAAGCTCCTGGGCGTTTGCAGCGTGTAGAACTGCTTGAGATCCAGCGGCTCCATCACCGGCCCATAGGGCTCGGGCGACAGCTGCTCGTATGCCGACTGCGCCAGCTCCAGATCGGCGTCGTTGATGAACGCCTCACGCCAGATCGGGAAAGGCAGCATCACGGTGTTGTCGGGCGATGCCGCCGCGAGCTGGTCGAACAGCCCGCGATAGTGCGGCGGCACCACATCATACAGGCGCTCGCCATCCTGAAGGATAAAGGCGTTCCAGAAGACCAGCCGCCGAATGCGATCGGGGATCGCTTCCGCCACTTTGCTGATGATCGTGCCGCCGTAGCTATGGCCAAGCAGGACGATGTCGGTCAGCCCCTTGTCGACAATAAAGTCGATAATCGATTGAGTCGACTGGGCGTGCGTGACCTGCTTGTCGACGCCCTTACCGTGTCCCGCAATGGTTGGGCCAAAGGCATGATTTCCGTGGCGCTCCAAGCGCTTGATGACCTGGCTCCAGGCCGATCCATCGTGCCACGAGCCATGAACCAGGACAAAGGTGGTCATGCGAGGTTCCTTTCGCGCGGCTCCCCGAGGGGCTGGGGCTACGGCGCATGCGGAGCACAGGACGTGCTCCCTGAGAGGTTCAGTGTACTTCAGATGCGCCGGCGATACAATGAGATGCTCTGCCCGGCGGGCAAACAAAGGAACAAGGGAACAAGCGAACAAAAAGTTATACCGAAGCCGTTTTGTTCTTTTGTTCTTTTGATCCTTTGTTCTTTGGCTGGCCCTCACCCCCTCGCTATCGCTCGTGCCCCTTCCCCGAACCTCGGCTGGCTTCAGCCTCGGTTGCGACAGGCGAGGGGCTTTTGCGGTACTTCTCTCTTCTGTCGTTCGGTTCTTGGTTATTGGTTCTTGGTTCTCAGTTCTTCCGTTCCTTTGTTCTTCCCTAGCCACTATGGTACAATTCGATCAGATTTTGTGTATCGGTATAGATAAGAGATAGCTCATTCTAAAGCCATAGATTAGCCATAGATTAGCAATGCTTCTTGAACTCAACATTCGCGATTTCGCGATCATCGACCGCCTCAACCTGCAATTCGCCTCAGGATTCAACGTGTTAACCGGCGAGACCGGTGCCGGCAAGTCGATTATTATCGACGCGCTGGGCACGTTGCGCGGCGACAAGCCCGACACGACGTTTGTGCGCGCGGGCAGCACGATTGCACGGGTTGAAGGGATTTTCTCGCTGGACGACTGCGGCGACGTGTTGCCGATCCTGGAGGAGTACGGCCTGATCGACGAGAGCGACGAGCAGGTGATCGTCGTGCGTGAGATCAACGCCGCCACCGGGCGCAGCGTGGCCCGCATCAATGGGCGCGCCGTCAACACCGCGATTCTGCGCGAGATCGGCGGGCGGCTCGTCGACATCCACGGCCAGCACGAGGGCGTTTCGCTCTTCAACACCAAGACTCACCTCGACATCCTGGATCGCTTCGAAAACCTGCTGCCGCTGCGCGCTGAGGTTGGTGCGCTGGTCGATCAGCTGCGGCATGTACGCCAGCAGCTCGACGATCTGCGCCGCTCGGAGCTGCGCCGCCAGGATCGGATCGAGGAGCTGCGCTACCAGATCGACGAGATCGAGGCGGCGGATCTGCGCGTCGGCGAAGAAGACGATCTGGCGCGCGAGCGAACGCTGCTGCAAAACGCCGCCAAAGTCACGAACCTGGTCAACACTGCCTACTCGGCGCTGGCGGAAGGCGACGACGGGCCGCGCGGCGCGCAGGCTCTGCTGGATCTGCTCGGTACGGTCGTCGGCTCGATCGACGCGCTGGCCGGGCTGGACTCGACGCTTAACCAGACGCTTGAGCAGGCCAACGACCTGCTGTTTCGCATGGAAGATCTGGCGTCGGCGCTGCGTGACTACCGCGATAACCTGGAGTTCGATCCCGGACGCATGGCCGAGATCGAAGAGCGCTTTCTGCTGCTGCGCACACTTCAGCGCAAGTACAACGGCACCAGTCAGGAACTGATCGACTCTGTGGAGACAGCGCGGGCCGAGCTGGATCGGCTGATTAACTCCGCCGAGCATATGGCCGATCTTGAGGCTCAGGAGGCCAAGCTGCTCAAAGAGCTGGGCGCGCTGGCCGGCAAGCTGTCACGCAAGCGTCGGAAGGCCGGCGACGAGCTGAGCCGCCGGATCGAGCAGTCGATGCAAGACCTGGCCATGCCGCACGTCAAGTTCGCGGTCAACATCGAGCATGTACCCGACGCGCACGGCGTAGTTTTCACGCCGCACAACAGCAATCCCGACAGCGCTCATGCCCGCGTGAGCTTCGACAAAACCGGCATCGATCGCGTCGAGTTCATGATCTCGCCCAATCCCGGCGAGCCCTTGAAACCGCTGGCGCGGATCGCGTCAGGTGGCGAGAGCGCGCGGCTGCTGCTGGCCATGAAATCGATCCTGTCGCTGGTGGATGTGGTTCCCGCGCTGGTCTTCGACGAGGTCGACGTCGGCGTCGGCGGACGCGCAGGCTCGGTCGTCGGCGAGAAGCTGTGGGCCATGACCGACAATCACCAGGTGCTGTGCATCACGCATCTACCGCAGGTCGCGGCTTTTGGCGACGCCCACTACACGATCCGCAAGCATGTGCAGGATGGCCGAACGCGCTCAAGTGTCACGCCGCTTGACTGGGAAAGCCGGATCGACGAGGTAGCCGAGATGCTGGACGGCGTGCCGCTCAGCGAGGCTAGCCGCCAGAGCGCCAAGACCATGCTTGAGCGTGCGATCACCTTCAAGCAGAACCGCCGGCCAAGCGATCGCCATATGGCAGTCGTCGGCGACGCGCAGTAGTTTTTATAAGCATCGCGGCGCGATCGGATTGCGCCCAGACCAATAGCTGCGGATGCGAGGCACGGCGACGCCGTGCCTTTGCAGCAGAAAAAGGTACTCCCCCGTATCTGGAGGATAGATTGCAACGGCAAACGTTTCTCACGCGCTGGGCAGATCGGATCATCGAGGCCGGCTGGCTGCTCGCGCTGGTGTTTACGCCATATTTCTTTAATCTCCTGACAGCGCGACACTTCGAGCCCGACAAGGCAATGGTTCTGCGCTCGATCGTGCTGGTGATGCTGGCCGCCTGGGGCATCAAAACCGTCGAGCAGATCTCGATGGCCCGTGAGCGTCCGGTGTGGAAAGCCTGGTGGCGCGCGCCGCTGGCGATCCCGGCGCTGATCTTCGCGGGCGTCTTCGTGCTGGCGACGCTGGCCTCGGTCCAGCCTAGTCTCTCCTGGTGGGGCTCGTACCAGCGCGGCCAGGGCACCTACACCAATCTATCGTATATCGCGCTCTTCGCGCTGGTTGTCGGCAACCTGCGCACGCGTGAGCAGCTTCAGCGGCTGCTGACCACGGCGATCTTGACGGGCGTGTCGGTCTCGACCTACGGCATCGTGCAGCATCTGGGACTCGATCCGCTGCCCTGGAAAGGCAACGTGATCACCCGCATCTCGTCCACGATGGGCAACTCGATCTTTGTCGCGGCCTATCTGATCATGATCGTGCCGTGGGTGCTCTACCGGCTGACGCTGGCGATCTCGCGCTATCGCTCCGCGCCGCAGGGTGAGCGCGCCACCGACTGGACCTGGCTGGGATTCTTCGCGCTGCTGCTGGTGGGCCAGCAGGCGCTTTTCCTGGGCATCCTCAAATTCCTGGGCGGCGTGCGGCCCGTGAACGGCGATTTCCGCTACTGGTGGGTTTCGCCCGTCGCGATCGCGCTGGTCGCCGGCAGCTTCGCGCTGGTCAACGCCGCGCACACGGTCCAGCCGAATAAAAAGTTTGTCGGCACGCTGCTGGGCGGCTTTAGCGCCTGGGCGCTGCTGCTGCTGATGCAGTATAGCGCCTCGTCGCAGACTCAGACCGTCGACAGCGCCAATCCGCTGCTGCGCGACTGGTGGGTGTGGGTGCTGCTCGGGGTGGCCGGAATCATTGGCTTTCTGGTGGTGAGCTTCTTTCTACCCCGGCGCAGCGAGACAACGTCGCGGACCTTTGTGCTGGGCCAGATCCTCGGCAATGCCGGCGCGCTGCTCCTGATTCTGACGGCGATCTTCTTCTCGCAGAGTCGCGGCCCGTGGATCGGCGGCATGGTTGGCATCGGGCTGTTTGTGCTGCTGCTGCTGCTGCGATTGATCTGGACCGGACGCCGGGAGGGCTGGGCTTCTCTGGGACGGCTGCGGGCTGCGCTGTGGACGACGGTCGGTGTGGGTGTGCTGGCGGCGGGATTGCTGATCGTCTTCAACATCTCCGACGCGCCGGTCTTTGAGCGGCTGCGCAACGTGCAGTATATTGGGCGGCTGGGGCGTCTGCTGGAAACCGACGACGGCACCGGCCGCGTGCGCACGCTGATCTGGTTCGGCGATGATCGCGGCGGCGGCGCGCTGGGTCTGATCGAGTCGAACTGGCTGCGCACGCTGACCTTCGGCCACGGTCCCGAGACGATGTTCACCGCCTTCAATCCGTTCTATCCGCCCGAGCTTGCCGCCTACGAGGCGCGCGGCGCATCGCCGGATCGCTCGCACCAGGCGTGGCTGGATGAGCTGGTGACCAAAGGCGCGCTCGGCCTGCTGAGCTATTTCTTCCTCTTCGGCAGCGCGGCCTGGCTGGCCTGGAAGCAGCTGCGCGCGGCGACCGAGCTGCGCGTGCAACTCCTGGCGATCGCGGCGCTCTCCACAATCGCGGCGCACTTCTTCGAGGTGCTGGTCGGCATCCCGATCGTTTCGACGCTGACGATGCTGTGGGTCACCTTTGGTGTGCTGGTCGTCAACGGGCTGATGGCCGGGCTCTACACCATCGACGGGCAGCCGGTCGCAGCCGCCGAAGTACCGATCGAAGCTGCGGAAGCCGTGGCGCCCGAGACGACCGAGCGCGGCAAACGCGGCAAGTCCGGCCAGCAGCGCGGCAAGCGCGCGGGCAGCGGACGGCCGGTCGGCAATGTGAGCGCACCGGTGCAGGGTGGCCTGGGCTTTCGCTGGACCTATCCGCTGCTGCTGCTCGCGGCGCTGATGCTGGGCTGGTTCTGGAATCTGCGCAACAACTACGCCGATATGTTCCTCAACCAGGCGCAATCGTTCACGCCGCAGGGCCTGCAAGACGAGGCATTCGGCTATCTCAAGCTGCTGCGCGCCGTCGAAAACGATCCCCGCGAAGATTATTATTATTTACAGCTGGGCAGCTCGCTGCTCAAGATGGCCTATCCCTACAAGCTCTCGGCGCAGCAGACTTTCGACGCCAGCACCGCGCCGCGCGACACTCAGGAGCTGCAAGATCTGTTCGCGCCGGGCCAGACAAAAGAAGAAGATCGCGTGCTCAATCTGCTGCGCAACAACAGCACTGAGCAGCTGCTGCGCTATGCCGAGCTGGTTCTCCAGCGAGCTTTCCAGATCAATCCGGGCAACAAAGATCATCCGGCCAACCTGGGACGGCTGCACTCGCTGTGGGCGCGGCGCGCTAACGGTGGCGAGCAGCACTTCGATCAGGCGATCGAGTGGTTCGAAGTTGCGCATCGCATCGCGCCCAACGACGCGGTGATCCTCAACGAGCTGGCGACCAATCTGGCGCTGGCTGGTCGCGCCGACGAAGCCGAGGCCCGCTTCAAGGAGTCGATCGCGCTCGACCCACGCTACCCCGAGACCTACGCGCGGCTGGGCGAGGTGTATCGCGCCAACGGCCGGCTGAGCGAGGCGACGCAGCAGTTTGTCGAGGCTGTCAGCCGCAACCGCACGATCCTTGAATCCGATACGCGCCAGCTCGATCCGCTGCTGACGGCGCTGGCGCAAGATCCACAGGCGATCGCGGCGCTGCGAGCGGCCTTCGAGGAGCAGAAGCAGCGCTACGATCAGCAGATCCAGCAGGCGGAGGCCGAGGGCCGCACGCCCACCGTCGACGCGCGCTTCCTCTCGCAGCTGGCACGTGTCCGCGCCGCCTCAGGCGATACCGCCGGTATGCGCGAGATCTTCGATAGCCTGGTGCAGACGAATCCCGAAAATCTGACCTACCGCCAGCAGTACACCGTCGCGCTCAGCGATACGCAGCAGTTCGACGCGGCGCTGGCGCAGGCGGAGCAGGCGCTGGCTCTGGCGCAGCAGCAGCAGCGCAGCGACGAGGCCGATCGACTACAGCAGCTGATCGATATGATGCGGACAAAGGCGGGAGGTTAAGGAACAAAGGAACAAGGAAACAAGGGAACAAAGAGGAGTAGCACGAACTTTTTGTTCCCTTGTTCTTTTGTTCTCTTGTTCTTTGGACAGCTATGGAACAATTCTTACTGATCTTCATCGTCGCGCTGGTCTTCTCCGTCGTCGGCACGCCGCTGGCGCGGCGTCTGGCGCTGGCAAACGGCGTCGTGGACTCACCCAACGCGCGCAAGGTGCACAAAGAGCCGGTCCCGCTGCTGGGCGGCGCCGCGATCTATCTGGCGTTTGTGGTAGCGCTGCTGCTCTTCGGCACGCGCCAGGAGATTCGTCAGCTGGTCGGCATCGTCGTGGGCGCGACGTTTATCTCAGTCGTCGGCGTGATCGACGATGTGCGCGGGCTGCGGCCGTCGCTGAAGCTGCTGGCGCAGATCGCGGCCGCGTGTGTGCTGCCGCTGTGCGGATTGAGCGTCAAGCTTTTTCCGATCGAGGCGCTCAACATTCTGCTGACGATCGTGTGGACGGTCGGCGTGACCAACGCGCTGAATCTGCTCGACAACATGGATGGCTTGTCGGGCGGGATCGCGGCGATCGGCGCGGCGCATTTTCTGCTGCTGGCGGCGATCAACGGCCAGTTCCTGGTCGGGGCGCTGAGCGCGGCTCTGCTGGGCGCGTGCATCGGCTTTCTGCGCTACAACTTCAATCCCGCGTCGATCTTCATGGGCGATACCGGCGCGCTCTTTATCGGCTTTATCCTGGCTGCGCTCGGCATCAAGCTGCGCTTCTTCGGCAATACCTACGTCGTGACGTGGATGGTGCCGGTCGTGGTGCTGCTCCTGCCGGTCTTCGACACCTCGCTGGTCTTTATCTCGCGGCTGCGGCGGGGCCTGAATCCGCTGACCACGCCCGGCAAAGATCATGTTTCGCACCGGCTGGTTGCGCTGGGCTTTACGCGTCGTGAGGCGGTGCTGATCTGCTGGCTGGCCGCCAGCGCGGTGGGCATGCTGTCAGTTTTTCTGACGCAGGCGGGATTCGTCGAAGCGTACACCCTGGGCGCGATCCTGATCGCCGGCTTCGGCTACGGCATCTGGTGGTTCGAGCGTCACGCGCCGAGCGGCAAATAAACCTCACTCCACAATTTTCACATGCTAGCGGCCTAGCTCTTCGCGCAGCGTGTCGCGGTGGGCACGGGCGATCGCGGCAAGAAACGCCGGATCTTTCAGTTGCGCCGCCTGAGTCGCATTCGACAGAAACGCCGACTCGGTCAGCAGGTTGAGGCCACGCGGATACGTCCAGCGCACGGGAGCGACATCCGAGGGATGCACGCCGTCGGGATAGCCCGCGTCACGATAGCCCACGGTGCCGCCGGTCGCCGCCAGCAGATGGCTGGCCATGTTCTCGGCGAAGGTGTAGGGCGGCTCGGCCTGGGGATCAACCAGCACCTCGACGCGGCGCAGGTTAGGCTGGTTGCGATTGCTGTTGATATGCACCGAGATCAGCCGCCCGTGGTCTGACTGGTTGTCGGGGCGGAAGAGCAGCGCGTTGGAGTAGCGCACACGGGCCGGCAGCGAAACAAAGCGATCGCTGTCGCGGGTGATAAAGACCGTCGCGCCGTCGGCCTCCAGCAGCGCTTTGAGCCGGCGACTGATGTCGACCACTACCTCTTTTTCGCGCAGTCCGCTGCCGGCCGGATCGACGCCCCAATCGTCGCCGCCGTGGCCGGGATCGAGCACGATCGTTGTGTCAGCCAGCGGCTGTGACTGCGCCCGCGTGAAACCCAGCGGCAGGAGCAGGAGCAACGCCACAATGAGAATCCAGGTATATCGATTCAGGGCGTGATAAATCACGCCCCTACGGTTTTTCATTGAGGCATATTCCGCTCTGTTTCGTTCAATAAGCATTCATTGACCACGTAATTCGATGTTCAAGAAACAACATTGCGATCGCTGTAGAGACGTGATTCATCACGCCCAAAAATAGACGTTTCAATCCAATTCGTGTATTGCATACGCCCAAACAGCCACCAATAACAAGAGGGACGCAGCTCACACCACGTCCCTCTTTCCGATCCGATCAACACGCGTCCTAGAGCAAGATCAGCATCGGGTTTTCGAGCAGGCGCTTCAGCTCCGCCAGATACTGCGCGCCGACCGCTCCATCCGAGACCCGGTGATCGATCGAGATCGTGACCTTCATGATCTGGCCGATCGTGATCTCGCCGTTGCGCACCACGGGCTGCTCGTTGACCGCGCCGACAGCCAGGATCATCGCCTGGGGCGGGTTGATGATCGCGACGAAGCTGTCGACGGGATACATGCCCAGGTTCGAGACCGAGAATGTGCCGCGTCCCAGCTCATCCGGCGTGGCCTTGCCGTTACGTGTGCGCTCGATCAGCTCCTTGGCCTCGGCGCTGATCGTGCCGAGCGACTTTTTGTCGACATCGGTCACGGCCGGAGCCAGCAGGCCGTTATCGGTCGCGACGGCGATCGAGACGTTCACGTAGTCGTGATAGTCCAGCGAGTCCTCGGCGAACGACGCGTTCAGCGACGGGAACTTGCCGATCGCGATCGCCGACGCCTTGACGATCATATCGTTGACGGTGATCTTAACATCGCCGCCGGACGCGTTGAGCTGCTTGCGCAGCGCCATGGCCGCGCCCATGTCGATCTCGGTCGTGACGTAGAAGTGCGGCACCGGGCCTTTGCTCTGCGCCATACGCCGCGCGATCGTCTGGCGCAGCCGCGACATCGGCTCGCGACGAGTGCCGGGGCGCTGCTCGGGCTGCGGCTGCTGTGCTGCCGGCTGCGCGGCTGGTTGAGCCGCCGGCTGTGCGGCTGGGGCTGGCTGTGCTGCCGGCTGTGCAGCTGGTTGAGCCGCCGGCTGGGGCGCAGTCTTGGCTCCGCCACCCTGCACGAACGCCTCAATATCCTTACGCACGATCCGGCCACCAGGACCGGAGCCGCTGACCTGAGCGATGTCGACGTTGTTCTCACGGGCCAGGCGCTTGGCCACCGGCGAGGCCGGCACATGCCCGCCATCGGTGCGACCGTTGGCCGGCTCGGTGCGCGCATCTGTCGCAGCCGGTGCGGCTGAGGTCGTCGTGCTGCCCGCAGCCTCGGTCTGCTGCGCGGCACCCGTCGAGCCTTCGCCGCCCTCGCCGGTGAACTGCTCGGGCGCTGCGCCGGCCTGCGTGCCGGCCTTCTGCTCGACCTGCTGAGCCGTCTGGGCCTGAGTCGTATCGCCAGCCGTTGAGGCCCCACCGCCGCTACCGGCTGCGGGCTGGGCCGCGCCATCGCCGCCGTCAAGGATCGCGATCGGGGCGCCGACCGCAACCACCGCGCCCTCGTCCGCGACGATCTGCGTCAGCGTGCCCGAGCTAAACGACTCGATCTCGATCGTCACCTTATCGGTTTCGATCTCGGCGATCGGCTCGCCCTTTTTCACCTCGTCGCCAACCTTTTTGAGCCAGCGGACGATGGTTCCTTCCTGCATATCGAAGCCCATCTTGGGCATTGTAACTTCGGCCATCCTCTGCTCCAATTCGTTGAGCAACACGCCGGAGATCCGGTGATCCCCGGCGCCGGCTGCGGCTACTTCAGTACCTTGCGGATCGCGTCCGTGATGCGCTCAGGCGTGACGACGACCTGATTCTCCAGGTTCGTGGCGTACGGGAATGGTACTTCGCGGAAGCCCACGCGCTCGATCGGGGCGTCGAGATAATCGAAGGCGTGCTCGTAGAGCCGGGCGGTGATCTCCGCCTGCACACCGTGCGACTCCCACTCCTCCGAGACGACCACCGCGCGGCCAGTCTTGCGGAAGCTTTCGAGCGCTTTGCTCATATCCATCGGGCGGATCGTGCGCAGATCGATGATCTCGCACTCAATGCCTTCCTGCGCCAGCTTCTCGGCAACTTCCATGCACAGATGCACCGGCCGCGAGTAGGTAACGATCGTAACGTCCTTGCCCTCACGCGCCAGCCGCGACTCGCCGATCTTGGCCTCGTAGCCGTCGGGAACCTCGTCTTTGGCGCCGTACATCAGCGTGTGCTCAATAAAGATCACCGGATCGGGATCTTCCATCGAAGCCTTGAAGAGCGCCTTCATATCGGCGGGCGTGGCCGGGGCGACGACCTTGAGACCGGGCACATAGGCGAACATCGAATCGAACGACTGCGAGTGCGTCGCCGACAGGTTGCGCCAGCCGTTGGTCGTGCGCAGCACCATCGGGCACTGGATCTGGCCGCCG